>NZ_JBIATN010000023.1:0-147700 GCF_042891825.1 Streptomyces sp. NPDC001852 | reverse complement strand
AAGTGGAACGCCATGTGGCACTCGTCGCCGCCGGAGGAGTAGTCCCCGAAGTAGTCGACGACGTCCTCCGGCCACTGGTTGGCCTCCGCCAGCAGTACGGTGTCCGGGTACATCGCGTCGATCTCGCGCCGGACCCGCTTCAGGAACTCGTGGGTCGCCGGCAGGTTCTCGCAGTTGGTGCCCTCTTCGGCGTAGAGATAGGGGACCGCGTCGAGCCGGTAGCCGTCGATGCCGAGGTCCAGCCAGAACCTGAGGGCCGCCAGGATCTCCTCCTGCACCGCGGGGTTCTCGTAGTTGAGGTCCGGCTGGTGCGAGAAGAAGCGGTGGAAGTAGTACTGGCCGCGCACGGGATCGAAGGTCCAGTTGGAGGCCTCGGTGTCGACGAAGATGATCCGGGCGTCCTCGTACTGCTTGTCGTCGTCGGCCCACATGTAGTAGTCCCCGTAGGGGCCGTCGGGGTTGGTGCGGGACTCCTGGAACCACGGGTGCTGGTCGCTGGTGTGGTTCATGACGAAGTCGATGATCACGCGCATGCCGCGCTGGTGGGCGGCGTCCACGAACTCCACGAAGTCGGCGAGGTCACCGAACTCGGGCAGTACGGCGGTGTAGTCGGAGACGTCGTAACCGCCGTCCCTGAGCGGGGACTTGAAGAACGGCGGCAGCCACAGGCAGTCCACGCCGAGCCACTGCAGATAGTCGAGCTTGGCGGTCAGGCCCTTCAGGTCGCCGATGCCGTCGCCGTTGCTGTCCTGGAAGGAGCGGACCAGGACCTCGTAGAAGACCGCTCGCTTGAACCACTCCGGGTCCCGGTCCTTGGCAGGAGTGTCCTCGAAGGTGTCGTGCACGGGTTCGTTGACGGTCATGAGGCTGCGGGCCCTCCGTTCTGGGGCGTCGAACGCCCGACGTGGAGCACGTGCGCCGGCGCGCCGCCGGGCGTCAGGCGCACGTAGTTGGTCCTGCCCCAGTGGTACGTCTCGCCCGTCAGTTCGTCGTGCACGGACAGGGCGGAGTTCCAGTCCAGGCCGAGTTGCGGCATGTCCAACGAGACCGTGGCCTCCTGGGTGTGGTGCGGGTCGAGGTTGACGACCACGATGACCGTGTCCGTACCCGTGCTCTTGCTGTAGGCGAGCACGGCATCGTTGTCGGTCTGATGGAAGCGGAGGTTCCGCAGGCGCTGTAGCGCGGGGTGCTGCCGTCGGATCTCGTTGAGCCGGGTGATGAGCGGCGCGATGGTGCGGCCCTCGCGCGCGGCCGCCTCCCAGTCCCGTTGCCTGAGCTGGTACTTCTCCGAGTCGAGGTACTCCTCGCTGCCCTCCCTGAGCGGGGTGTTCTCGCACAGTTCGTAGCCGCTGTAGATGCCCCAGGCGGGGGAGAGGGTCGCGGCGAGCACGGCCCGCACCTCGAAGGCCGGGCGGCCGCCGTGCTGGAGGTAGGCGTGCAGGATGTCCGGGGTGTTGGCGAAGAAGTTCGGCCGCATGTAGGCCGCCGCCTCACCCGCCAACTCGCTGAGGTACTCGGTGAGTTCCTGCTTGCTGTTGCGCCAGGTGAAGTAGGTGTACGACTGCTGGAAGCCGATCTGGGCCAGGGTGTGCATCATCGCCGGGCGGGTGAAGGCCTCGGCCAGGAAGATCACGTCCGGGTCCTTGCGGTTGACCTCGGCGATGACCTGCTCCCAGAAGACGACCGGCTTGGTGTGCGGGTTGTCGACGCGGAAGATGCGCACGCCGTGGTCCATCCAGTGCCGCAGGATCCGTACGGTCTCGGCGACCAGTCCGTCCATGTCCGCGTCGAAGGCGATCGGATAGATGTCCTGGTACTTCTTCGGCGGGTTCTCGGCGTACGCGATCGTGCCGTCCGGCCGGTGATGGAACCACTCGGGGTGCTTGTGCACCCACGGATGGTCCGGTGAGCACTGGAGCGCGAAGTCCAGCGCCACCTCAAGGCCCAGCTTCGCCGCCTCGCCCACGAAGAAGTCGAAGTCCTCGATCGTGCCGAGATCCGGGTGGACGGCGTCGTGCCCGCCCTCGGGAGACCCGATCGCCCACGGCACGCCGACATCGTCCGGCCCGGCGGTGAGCGTGTTGTTGGGCCCCTTGCGGAACGTCGTGCCGATGGGGTGGACGGGCGGAAGGTAGACGACGTCGAAGCCCATCTCCGCGATCGCCTCCAGCCGGCGCGCGGCCGTGCGGAAGGTGCCGTGCGGGTGTTGCGGGGTGCCCTCGGAGCGCGGGAAGAACTCGTACCAGGACCCGTACAGGGCGCGTTCGCGCTCCACCAGCAGCGGCATCGGATCGGAGGCGGTGACCAGTTCGCGCAGCGGATAGCGGGTCAGCAGGGCGTCCACCACCGGTGACAGGGCCGCTCCGAGGCGGTCGTGAACCGGCAGGGAGTCGTCGCCGAGGGCCTGCGCGGCGGCCAGGACGACGTTCCGCTCCTCGCCCTTCGGCACTCCGGCGGCCGCCCGCTCGTACAGCTCGGCGCCCTCCTCCAGCACCAGTCCGACGTCGATCCCGGCCGGCACCTTGACCGAGGCGGTGTGCCGCCAGGTCGCCAGCGGATGGCTCCAGGCCTCCACCCGGAAGGTCCAGCGGCCCGTCGCGTCCGGAGTGACGTCGGCACCCCACAGGTCACTGCCGGGGGAGAGCTCCCGCATCGGCGTCCACGGGCCACGGCGGCCCTTGGGATCGCGCAGGACCACATTGGCGCCCACGGCATCGTGCCCTTCGCGGAACACGGTGGCCGTGACCTGGAAGGTCTCCCCGGCCACCGCTTTCGCCGGGCGCCTGCCGCACTCCACGGCCGGCCGGACGTCACGTACCGGTACGCGGCCGATGACCGGGGTCCTGCGCATGTATCTCACCTCCGCCGTGCGCGAAGCCGGGCACCCGGCCCGGCTTCGCGATCCGAGAGGGGCCGACCTGCGCCGGCCCCGGGGGGGAACGCCTTGTACGGTGCCAGGTCAGGGGCTTGGCGCCGTGGAACGCCGCTCCGGTGGCGGCGCTCTTCTGGCCGATCGGCGCGGCCGCGGCCGTCCGTCCTGCTCGCGCAGGTAGGTGACCAGATTGGTGCGCAGATAGCGTTCGGCCGCGTCCGCGGCCTCGCGGGCGCAGCGTTTGCCCATCAGTACGCACAGCGTGTAGCCCGAGTCCTCGAAGGTGGCCCGGACCGTGCGGTCGTGGGGCGAGGCGAGCATCACGCGCTCCCACGCCCGGTAACGCCGCAACGCCCGGGCCACTTCGGCCTTGGCGGGTAGCAGCATTGCCCTCTTCACCTTCCACGCTCTCGACTGGGCGCGTTCCCGACGGTCGGGTGGTGTCCGCGCGCGGGAGGGCACGGCACCGTTACGGCGATCGAGGCTTTCACTTATGGTGCACGGACGACGACGCAGCGTCTTGTTGGATCTTCAACCAGGAGTGGGTGTCGAGCCCTCGTGTTGCACGAATGGCGTAGTACCCGCACCGTAGAGGTGACTCTGAAGCGATCAGCGCTCACGCTATGTGTCCGGGATCCCTCCCGGACGGGCCTCCGGGATCTCTCCCGGACGGGCGAGGGGAGCGAGAGCTTCGCCGGTGAGGAGCAAGCGACGATGAAGACCGCAGTGCCCTGCTACTACCACCTCGACGTGGAAGTCAGCCCGGAACGGGTGGGACAGGTCAGCCGCATCCTGGCCGCCCACCTGCGCTACTGGGATCTCGACAACCTCGCGGATCCCGTCTGCCGCGGCGCGGAACTGCTGCTGCGGGCGATCGACGAGCATGCCAAGGACAAGCACACGTCGATCGAGATGTGGTGGAACGGCCAGCACCTCATCACCGCCTTCGGCGACGACGACCCGGACCTGCGCCCCGACCAGGACCTGCGGTCCTGCCTGGCGGACATCGCCGCCATGAGCGACGGTTGGGGCTGCTGTGCCTCGGACACCGGCAGCAAGATCATCTGGTTCTCGCAGCGAGCCCGCGCCGGTGAGCGCGTCCCGCTCGTGCCGATCGCCCCCGCGCCGACACTGCGACAGGGGCTGCAGGTGCCGCGCGAGACGCCGGTGGCGGTGCTGGCCGCGCCGGCGGGGGCCTTGGACGACGCGCTCGCCGAGCCTGGTGCCTTGACCGGTGAGCGGGACGGCACGCCTGTCGCGCCGGGTTCCGGGGCTTCCACTCCGGACGAGGCGGCCGCCGTGCGGGGAGCCGGGGCCGCTGTTCCGGGCGGCGCGCATACCGTGCCGGCCGCTGCGGAAGCTGCGCTGGACGACGCCCTGGAGGGCAGCCGGTGACCGCCCGCAGAAGAAGGAAAGGGCTGCCCGTGTGGAGCGGGCAGCCCTACCCGTTGGGTGCCTCGTTCGACGGACAGGGCACCAACTTCGCGCTGTTCAGCGAGGTGGCCGAGCGGGTCGAGCTGATCCTCGTCGACGACGCCGGCAAGGAGACCCCCGTCCGGCTGCAGGAGGTCGACGGATTCGTCTGGCACGCTTATCTGCCCGGCATCGCACCCGGCCAACGCTACGGCTACCGGGTGCACGGCCCCTGGCAGCCCTCGCTCGGCCACCGGTGCAACCCGAAGAAACTGCTGCTCGACCCGTACGCCCGCGCCGTGGACGGCCAGATCGACAACCACGCCTCGCTGTACGAGCGCGCCCCGGACGGCCCCGCCCCGGCCGACAGCGCCGGGCACTCCATGCTGGGCGTGGTCACCGACCCCTACTTCGACTGGGGCGACGACCGCCCGCCCCGCACGCCGTACTCGGACTCGGTGATCTACGAGGCCCACGTACGCGGCCTGACCCGCACCCACCCCGACGTCCCCGAGCGGCTGCGCGGCACCTACGCCGGCCTCGCCCACCCCGCCGTCATCGAGCACCTGACCTCGCTCGGCGTGACCGCGGTGGAGCTGATGCCGGTGCACCAGTTCGTGCAGGACGGCGTGCTCCAGGACCGCGGCCTGTCCAACTACTGGGGCTACAACACCATCGGCTTCTTCGCCCCGCACAACGCCTACGCCGCCTTCGGCACCCTCGGCCAGCAGGTCAACGAGTTCAAGGCCATGGTGAAGGCGCTGCACGCGGCCGGCCTCGAAGTCATCCTCGACGTGGTCTACAACCACACCGCCGAGGGCAACGAGATGGGCCCCACACTGTCCTTCCGGGGCATCGACAACGCGTCCTACTACCGTCTGGTCGACGGCGACTGGGCGCACTACTACGACACCACCGGCACCGGCAACAGCCTGCTGATGCGCCACCCCTACGTGCTCCAGCTGATCATGGACTCGCTGCGGTACTGGGTCACCGAGATGCACGTCGACGGCTTCCGCTTCGACCTCGCGGCCACCCTGGCCCGGCAGTTCCACGAGGTGGACCGGCTCTCGGCCTTCTTCGACCTGATCCAGCAGGACCCGGTGATCAGCCGCGTCAAGCTCATCGCCGAGCCCTGGGACGTGGGGGAGGGCGGATACCAGGTGGGCAACTTCCCGCCTCTGTGGTCGGAGTGGAACGGCAAGTACCGCGACGCCGTACGGGACTTCTGGCGGGCCGAGCCCGGCTCGCTCGGCGAGTTCGCGTCCCGGCTGACCGGCTCCTCCGACCTGTACCAGCACAGCAGGCGCCGGCCACGCGCGAGCGTCAACTTCGTCACCGCGCACGACGGTTTCACCCTGCGCGACCTGGTGTCGTACAACGACAAGCACAACGAGGCCAACGGTGAGGACAACCGGGACGGCGAGAGCCACAACCGGTCCTGGAACTGCGGCGTGGAGGGCGCCGCCAAGGACCCGGCCGTCCTCGAACTGCGCGCCCGCCAGCAGCGCAACCTGCTGGCCACTCTGCTGCTGTCACAGGGCATCCCGATGCTCTGCCACGGCGACGAACTCGGCCGCACCCAGCGGGGCAACAACAACGCCTACTGCCAGGACAACGAAATCTCCTGGGTCGACTGGGAGTTGACGGATGAGCAGCGCCGCCTCGCGGACTTCACCCGGCATGTGATCGCCCTGCGTGCCGCGCACCCCGTGCTGCGGCGGCGCCGCTTCTTCCGCGGCGAGACCACGACCAACGCCAGGCAACCGCTGCCCGACCTGATGTGGCTCAGGCCGGACGCCCGCGAGATGACCAGAAGGGACTGGCAGCGCGGCGACGCGCACTCGGTGGGGGTGTTCCTCAACGGCGACGCCATCGCCGAACGCGACGCCTACGGGCGCCGGATGGTCGACGACTCCTTCCTGCTGCTCGTCAACGGCTACTGGGAGCCGGTCGACTTCCGCCTGCCCGACGACACCTTCGGCGAGCGCTGGACGACCCTGATCGACACCGCCGACCCGGACGGCATCCCCGACGAACGCGAACGCAAGGCGGGCACGAGGCTTCGCGTGGAGTCCCGCAGCCTGATTCTCCTGTCGAGGCCGTCGCGGGCGGCGAGCTGAGCGGCGGTACGAGGGCCGTCGTGACCGGACGTGCAGAAGCGCTCCGGCCCGAGCGGCGCCGAAGGACGGCCCCGCTCAGCGCAGCCGGTGTGACGTCACCGTGAACTGGGCGCCGTCGGCGTCCCGGAGGATCGCTTCGTCGTCGTTCTCGCTCAGCACGCTGCCGCCGTGCTTCTCCGCCGCCCGGGCGCAGCCCGGGACGTCCGCGACGGCGAAGTGGATCTGCCAGTGCGGCCGGACGGAGGGATCCGGTGCCGACTCCACCGCGCCCGAGTCGATGCGCGCCACGATGTCGCCCTGGCTGCGCAGCACCACCTCGCCGGCCTCGTACTCCACCTCGCAGCAGCCCGGCTGCCCGGACGCCCAGCCGAGGATCTCGCCGTAGAACATCGCGGCGTCGAAGGCGTCGCGGGTGTGCAGCCGGATGAACGTCGGTGCCGCCCGCCGCCACGCCTCCCAGTTGCCGACCAGCTCCCCCTGCCAGATGCCGAAAGTGGCCCCGTCCCGGTCGGCGAGCAGCGCGGCGCGGCCCGGCGGGAAGGACAGCGGCCCGACGGCCGCCGTACCGCCGCGCTCGCGGACCCGGGAGACCGCCACATCGGCGTCCGGCACGGCGAAGTACGGCGTCCAGGCCACGGCCATCTGCCACATGGCCGCGACGGCGGCGATCCCGGCCACCGGCACCCCGTCCGCCAGCGCGATACGGAAGTGCTCACCGAGTTTCGCGCCCCGCCAGCGCCAGCCCAGGACGGCGGAGTAGAAGTCCTGGGTGGCATCGAGGTCACGGCTGGTCAGGCTCACCCAGCACGGGGCGCCGAAGACGGAGTGCGTGGAGACGACGTCTCGTCTCCGCGGTCCACCACTGACGGGGGCGTTAGGGTTCATGTCAGTCGCGTCCTGCTCTCGGGGCCGGGCGGCCACCGCTCTCGCACCAGTGTCCAACCGGAAGGGGGCCGGACGCCTGTCGAGTACCCCCGCTGGCATCGGTACAGGCCGGCGAGCACGATGGGGGCATGGGAGTGAACGAGCCCGACCGGATCTCCGAGCTGCAGGCCGAGGTCGACCAGATGAAAGAGGCCGTCGTCTCCCACGCGGTCGTCGACCAGGCGATCGGGATGGTGGTGGCCCTGGGCAGGGTGACCCCGGACGAGGGCTGGGAGGTGCTGCGGGAGGTCTCCCAGCACACCAACATCAAGCTGCGCAACATCGCGGAGCTCATCCTCATCTGGGCCCGCCGCGGCGACATCCCGCCCGACGTTCTCGCCGCGCTGGAGGATGCCCTGGACCGCTACGGCCCCACTCAGGTGCCCGGGACCTGGGGGGAGTGAGCCCCGACGGACGGGTCCGCGGGCCGTGCTGCGGGCCCGCCGGCTTCAGCGGGCCTCGGCGAGCAGTTCCTCGCGCAGCCGGTCGAAGCAACTGCTGAGCAGCCGGGAGACGTGCATCTGCGAGATGCCCAGCTGCTGGGCGATCCGACTCTGCGTCATCCCGCGGAAGAACCGCAGGTAGAGGATGGTGCGCTCGCGTTCCGGCAGTGCCTCGAGACAGGGCCTGACGGCGGTCCGGTCGATCACGAGCTCGTATCCGGGATCGGGTCCGCCCAGGGAGTCCCCGAGGGCGTAGCCGTCGGTGCCGGCCACCTCGGCGTCCAGGGACAGCGCGGAGAAGCACTCGAGCGCCTCCATGCCGGTGCGCACCTCGTCCTCGGTGAGGCGCGTGTGGGCGGCGATCTCCGCCACGGTGGGTGGGCGCCCCGAGGTGCTCTGGGCCAGTTCCTTCACGGCCGAGCGGACCCGGTTGCGCAGGTCCTGCACCCGGCGCGGCACGTGCAGGGTCCACATGTGGTCGCGGAAGTGGCGCTTGATCTCACCGGTGATGGTGGGCACTGCGTACGCCTCGAAGGCACGGCCACGCCCGGGGTCGTAGTGGTCGACGGCCTTCACCAGGCCGAGGGCGGCCACCTGGTACAGGTCCTCCAGGGTCTCCCCGCGGCCGCGGAACCGCACGGCGATCCGCTCGGCCATGGGCAGCCACAGCTGTACCAGTTCGTCACGCAACGCCCGCCGCTCGGGGCCGTCGGGCAGCTTCGCGAGTCGCTCGAACGAGTCCGCCGTGTCGGGGGCGTCGTCGTGGGGATGGGAGGTCGTGCTGCCGGTGACACGCATGGTGCGCACCTCTCTCAGCAGGTGCTGGTGTACAGACACCGTGGGAGGCGCGCTCGGACCGGGAATGGGCAAACGGGGCTTCCGGCGAGAAGCCGGCTCCCACGGGCGTGCCTCCGGTCCGAAGCACTCATCACTCCTTTTCCCCCTGCGGGACATCGCAAAACAATTAAGTACAAATGGGATGCAGGTCGGTTCGGTCTTGACCACCCCTTGGCGGGAATTACCTCTGTAACAGAGGTAATCTTCATGCGTGGAACCGGAGACGGCGCAGCGAGCGGCAGCGGGGTCGGAGACCTTCCCGGAGGAGCTGGCGGACGCGCTGGTGCGCATCCAGCGACTGATCCGGCGGCGGCTGCGGGGCGGGCTGAGCGGGCCCCGGCTGCGCGGCGCCGAGGTGGAGCTGCTCCGGCTGGTCGAGTCCCGGCCCGGCATCGGCATCTCGGACGCGGCGAGGGCGCTGCACCTGGCGGGCAACTCGGTGTCGACCCTGGTCAACCAGCTCGTCCGGGGCGGATACCTGCGCCGCGAGACCGACACCGCCGACCGGCGCGCGGCCCGGCTGCAGCTGACCGCGGCCGCCGAGAAGCGGCTCGGCGACTGGAAGCGGCGCCGGGCCGAACTGGTCGGCCGGCACGTGTCCCGCCTCGACGACACCGACCGGGAGGCCCTGCGCGCGGCCCTGCCGGCGCTGCGCAAGCTGGCGGCAGGGCTGCACGAGGAGGCGGAGGAAGCATGACGGAGACCGACGATCACGACGGAGGTCCACAAGCCATGACGAGGGACAGCACCAACACGCCCGGTGACGACGCCGGCACCGCTGACAGCTCCGTCCGCGCCGCAGGCCCCACGGGCAGCCCCGGCAAACCCGTCGGCACCGCTGACGGCCCCGACGCCTCGACGGACGCCGTCGGCAGCCCCGAGGTCTCGACGGACACGGTCAGCACCCTCGGCGTCCCCTCGGACGCCGCCGGCAGCCCCGACGCCTCGGCCGCAGTCGGCTCCGCGGCCGCCGAGGCCGTCGGTACTGGCGCCCCCACCGGAACGTCCGGCGCGCCCGCCGCGGCCAAAGGCTCCGCCGGCACGGTCGCCACGGCCGCCGTATCGCCCGACACCGTCGGTACGGCCGCCGAAGCCGCGCGCCCCGCGGCGACCTGTGGCCCGGCTGCTGACACTGTGGGACCGTCCGCCGCGGCCGCCCCGGTTGCCGACGCCGTCAGCTGTACTCGGCTCGTCTACGCCTTCGGGGACACCCATGCCGTCGACGGGCTCGACCTGGCCGTCCGGGAGGGCGAGGTGTTCGGGTTGCTCGGGCCCAACGGGGCCGGCAAGACGACGGCCATCCGCTGCATCACCACCCTCCTGCCCGTCCCCGCCGGCATGGTCGGCGTCTTCGGGCACGACGCGGCCAAGGAGCGGATGGCGGTGCGCCGGCTGCTGGGCTACGTCCCGCAGCAGCTGTCCGCCGACAGCGGGCTCACCGGCCGGGAGAACGTCGCCCTGTTCGCCCGTGTCTTCGACGTGCCCCGCCGCGAGCGCGCGGAGCGGGTCGCCCAGGCTCTGTCCGCCGTCGGCCTCGCTCAGGCCGCCGACCGGCTCGCCGGGACCTACTCCGGCGGCATGGTCCGCCGACTGGAGCTGGCCCAGGCGCTGGTCAGCGCGCCCAGGCTGCTGATCCTCGACGAGCCGACCATCGGACTCGACCCGATCGCCCGCACCGGTGTCTGGGAGCACATCAACGCCGTCCGCGCGGCCACCGGGATGACCGTGCTCGTCACCACCCACTACATGGACGAGGCCGACCAGTACTGCGACCGGGTCGGCCTGATGCACCGCGGCCGCATCCGTGCCCTCGGCACCCCGGCCGAGCTGCGCCACGGCCTCGCCGAACGCCGGGGCACCGACACCCTGCCCACGCTGGAGGACGTCTTTCGCGACGTCGCCGGCAGCGGCCTCGACGACCACTCCGGAGGAGGTTTCCGCGATGTCCGCAGCACCCGCCGCACCGCGCGCCGAGTCGGCTGACCGCACCCTCGGCAGCGACACCGCCCTGCTGCTCAGCCCGCCCGTGCCGCGCGCCGGCTGGCGGCTGCTGCCCGCCCGGGTCGTCGCCATGTGCGCCGTCGAGCTGCAAAAGCTCCGCCACGACCGCACCGAGCTGTACACCCGCGCCGTCCAGCCCGCCCTGTGGCTGCTGATCTTCGGGCAGACCTTCACCCGGATCCGGGCGATACCCACCGGCGGCGTGCCGTACATCGACTTCATGGCGCCCGGCATCATCGCCCAGTCGGCGATGTTCATCGCGATCTTCTACGGCATCCAGATCATCTGGGAGCGGGACGCGGGCATCCTGAACAAGCTCCTCGTCACCCCGACCCCGCGCTCGGCACTGATCACCGGCAAGGCGTTCGCCGCCGGGGTGAAGTCGCTGATCCAGGCGATCGTCGTGATCGTCATCGCCGCCGTGCTCGGCGTCGCCCTCACCTGGAACCCGCTGAAGCTGGCCGGTGTCGCGCTCGCCGTGGTGCTCGCGTCCGCGTTCTTCTCGTGCTTGTCGATGACCATCGCCGGCATCGTGCTCAGCCGTGACCGGCTGATGGGCTTCGGGCAGGCGATCACCATGCCGCTGTTCTTCGGCTCCAACGCCCTGTACCCCGTGTCGGTGATGCCGGGCTGGCTCCAGGCCGTCAGCAAGGTCAACCCGCTGAGCTATCAAGTCGACGCCCTGCGGGGCCTGCTGCTCGGCACGCCCGCGCACCTCGGCACCGACTTCGCCGTCCTCGCGGTGGCCGCCGCGCTCGGCATCACCGCGGCCTCCTCGCTCCTCGGCCGGCTGGCCCGGTGATCTTGCCGTGGACGTGATGTGCGGCACGCACCCGTGCCCCCGCCGAAAGGGCCGCGAACGCATCGTTCCTGCGCAGCGCTTGATCACCGATCAAAGCGGGCGAACCCCCTGGCCACAGCGCATTCTGCTCATTTGACAGTGCGCTCAGCCCACAGATAGACAGCAGCTCTCGGAGGTCGAGAGGGGCACTGTGTACGAGCCGAACGTGGTCGGGGACTGGCACGAGTACGACGAGCATGCCGGTCTGCGGGTCCGCGTCCACCGCCTGGAGGCCGCGGAGCCGCCGCGCGGGCGTGACGACGCCGCCGCCGGGCTGACGTACTTCAGTGTCCGGGTGACGGTGGAGAACCGCGGCGCCCGGCACTACGGCATCCATCTGGAGGACGGCCAGATCGACGTCCGGGTCGGCGCCGACGGCGAGGGCGCGTTCATCGACTGGCGCAATTCGCAGTTCATCGAGGGCTTCGACGTCTACCCGCTGCGCCGGGCCACCGCCGTGCTCTACGCCGCCGCTCCCGAGGCCGCCCTCACCCACGTGGACGTGCAGGTGCAGCTCCGGGTGGAGGAGGAGTGGACCGACCGCCGGCTGTGGACCGGGGGCATCGGCGTCCTGGAGGCGACCACGGCGGCCGCCCCCGCGACCGCCGGACAGCACAGCCTGGCCCACCAGGTCAGCGCCTTCCTGAAGGACCAGACGGAGCCCGGCGCCGCCTGACACGGGCGGCGCCGCCGCACGGTCAGTGCGGGATGCCGTCGATGATCTCCCGCGCGCCCTGCCGCAGCAGCGTCACCGCGACCGAGGTGCCGAGCGTGGCCGGATCCAGCCGGCCCGCCCACTCGTGGGCGTTCAGCCGGGTCTTGCCGTCCGGAGTGAACACACAGGCCCGCAGGGACAGTTCCCCGCCACGGTCCACGTGTGCGAAGCCGGCGATCGGGCTGTTGCAGTGGCCCTGCAGCACATGCAGGAACATCCGCTCGGCCGTAGCCTCCCGATGCGTGTCGGGATCGCCGAGCCCGCTGACGGCGTCGATCACATCGGTGTCGTCCTCCCGGCACTGCAGGGCGAGGATGCCGGCGCCGATCGGCGGCATCATGGTCTCGGTCGACAGCACCTCGGTGATCACGTCCGTGCGGCCGATCCGCTCCAGGCCGGCCACCGCCAGCAGCAGCGCGTCCGCCTCCCCGGCGGCGAGCTTCTCCAGCCGGCGGTTGTCGTTGCCGCGGAACGGCACGCACTGAAGGTGCGGGTGCGTGGCGGCGAGTTGGGCGACCCGGCGCACCGAGGAGGTGCCGATCCGGGTGCCGGCCGGCAGCTCGTCCAGGGTGAGCCCGCCCGGGTGGACCAGCGCGTCCCGGATGTCGTCGCGCTTGAGGAACGCGGCGAACGCCGTCCCTGCGGGCAGCGGCCGGTCGGCGGGCACGTCCTTGACGCAGTGCACCGCGAGATCGGCCTTCCCGGCCAGCAGGGCCGCGTCGACCTCCTTGGTGAACGCCCCCTTGCCCTCCACCTGGGACAGATCGCCGAGCCACTTGTCGCCGGTGGTCTTCACCGGCACCACCTCGGTGCGCACACCGGGGTGCAGTACGGCCAACTCGGCGCGGACCCGCTCGACTTGGGCCAGGGCCATGGGGGAGTCGCGGGAGACGATACGGATCAGTTCCGGGACGGACATGGGGACACGATAGACCCTCGGGACCGGCGCCCGGTCGGGGCCCACTCGCGCTGCGCCGCCGTCCCGCCCCGGTCACCGCCAGTCGTAGGGGAACAGGTCCGACGCCCGGCCCGCACGGGTGGCGAGCGCCTCGGCCCGCTCCGGCGTGCGCAGCAGGCATCGGTGCCGCAGCAGGTCACGCCGCTCGGCCGGGGTCAGCAGCGCCTCCGCGTCGTCGGCTTCGACGGCGTCGACGTGGGTGTCGCCCAGCACGTTGAGCCGGTCGCCGGTGGCGGTCCTGACATCGACGCGGAAGTCGGTACGCCACTGGGAGTTGGAACCCCAGCCCATGGACAGATCGGCCGTGGGCCGGTGCCGGCGCCGGAAGGTCCAGTACAGCGGGGAGCGGTCGGCCACCGAGCGCTCCGCGTGCCGGACCCCGGCCCGTACCCGCACGCCCGCCCGGCCGAACAGCACCCCGCCGCCCAGCCACAGGCCGGGCCAGACGACCCCGGTGATCCGGATGGGCTCGGCGGGATCCGCCGCCTGCTCGACCTCGACGATCTCGTGCAGGAAGGGGTCGAACACCCCCGTCTCCTCGAACGGCGCCATCCCGAGGCCCGTGAAGAACGCCAGGTACTGCTCCCTGCTCAGCCCGGGTCCCGCCCAGTGATCGTGCCCCGGTGGCTGGAAGGAGAGCAGCAGGGCGTCACTGACCCGGCTCAGGGCGTACAGCTCCCACAGGTCCACGGCCAGCCGCGCGCGCCGTGGATCGCCCTTCTCCGGCAGCGGCCCCGCCAGCAGCCGGGCCAGCGCGGCGAGCCGCTCCCGGTAGGCGTCCCCGGCGCGTGCGGCCCATGGCTCGGCGACGGCGTCGTACGCGCCCGCCGCCGGCTGCTCGAGAAGCCGCAGATACAGTTCGCGGGCGGCGACCGGTTCCCGGTTCATGGGCCGGCCTCGCCGACCGGGAGGCTGTAGCGCAGCTTCTGCCCGGCGCGGGCGCCGAGCCGGTCGTAGAACCGGACCGCCCCCTCGTTCCAGGCGGGCGTCTGCCACTGCACCTCCGAGACGCCGAGCCTCCGGGCCTCGGCGACCACCGCGTCCATGAGCAGTGGGCCGAGGCCGAGGCCGCGGTGGCCGGGGGCCAGGAACAGGCAGTCCATGTGCAGGTACTCCCGGCCGTCCCAGGTGGACAGTTCGGGTGCGCAGGTGGCGTAGCCGACGATCTCGCCGTCCGGGGCCTCGGCGACCAGACAGCGCAGCCGTGGGTCGGGTGTGTCGAACAGCAGGCCGGCCGGCCGGGCAACGAGATCCGGCACCGGCGGGTCGGCGCGCTCGTACGCGGCGTGCTGGGCGGCCAGTTCGGCCACGCGAGGCAGATCGGCTCGGTCGGGGTGCCGCACCAGGGGCGTGCGGGTCACCGGACCTGGCCCTCCAGGGCGTCGGCGCTCCAGGCGGTCAGGCGCTCGGTGAGCGGGCCCTTGCCGTCCAGGACGTGCCGGGAGAACGCCTCGCGTTCGTGCGCAAGAAGCGCGGCCTCCCAGACGCAGGGCGCGAGCCCCGCCCGGCCCGGCCGCAGCTCGGCCGGCCGCCCGGCCGGGCCGGTGAACACGGCCAGGTCGGACATGTGGCCCTCGATCCAGCTGTGCACGAGGACGTAGTCGCCGTCGCCGCCCGCGTGCACGATCAGCACCGCGAGCCCCAGCGAGCCGCGCACCCGTCCCAGGGCCAGATGACCCGCGGCCAGGTCCAGCGCCGCGTCCACGTCCTGCGGACCGACCGTACGCCCCGGCGCCTGCAGGGCGTACACCTTGACGAGGTGGCCGGCGGCTTCCCGGACGCCCAGCGCCCGCGCGGTACGGCCGTGATGCCCCTCGGCGAGGGCGAGCAGCCCGGCCGCGTCGACCGCCGGGGGCAGCTCCACATGAAGATCCATCCGGCCATGATGGGGGCTCGATGCACGGGCGTCCATGGCGGACGGCGGCGCGCGGTACGACACGGGGGCGCATCGCCGTCGCCGTACCGCACGGTGTGGCGGCGTACGCAGGAGGCGTACCGGACGGCATGGGGGAGTGCGGGCGGGGTGTCCTCAGCCGAAGCCCTCCGGCAGGTCCGCCGCGGAGTCCTCCGGGGTGAGGTCCGGGCGGAGCCGCAGCCAGGACGGCTGGCGCAGGAGACCGGCCCGGGTACGGGTGCTGTAGCTGACCTCGCCGACCAGCCGGGGCAGCACCCAGCGGGCGCCCGGGACGCGCGGCACCGGATCGAACGGGCACCGCTCGCTCGCGGCGTCCCGCAGCAGCGCGGCCAGTTCCGTCCGCTCGGACTCGCTCCAGCCGGTGCCCACCCCGCCGACGTACCTCAGCCGGCCGCCGGCGCGCTGGCCGACGAGCACCGCGCCGGGCAGCCCGCTCAGCCGCCCTTTGCCGGGCAGCCAGCCGCCGACGATCACATCCTCCGCGCGCATGTTCCGGATCTTGATCCAGGCGCGGGAGCGGACCCCGGGCTCGTACACCGAGTCCAGTCGCTTGCACACCAGACCCTCCAGGCCGTGTTCCCTGGTCGCCGCGAGCGCCTCGGCGCCGTGTCCGGTCACCGCACCCGGAGTCGACCAGTACGGCCCGGCCAAGCCCAGTTCCGTCAGCCGGGCCCGCCGCCGTAGGTACGGCAGCCGCAGCAGGGGCCTTTCGAAGTACGGCACGTCGAACAGGACCAGGTGCACCGGCAGCTGGGCGGCCCGGCGTGCCGCCCGCGCGGGGGCATGCGCCAGGCCCATCCGGCTCTGCAGCAGCTGGAAGTCGGCCCGGCCCCGTTCGTCGAGGGCCAGCACCTCGCCGTCCAGCACGGTGGGTGTGGCGCCCAGCGCGTCGCCGAGCGGCCGCAGTTCGGGATAGGCCGCGGTGATGTCCTCGCCCGAGCGGGCACGCAGCAGCAGGCTGCCGTCGCCGGGCAGATAGACCATCACCCGCTGGCCGTCCTGCTTGGTCTCGTACGCCCACCGCTGGTCCTGGGCGGCGGGCGGCAGGGTGCCGGGAGTGGCGAGCATCGGCGCGATGAGCGGCAGGGGCACGGCGGTCACGGCTGAAGGTCTCGACCGCTCCCACAGGCCTCACGCGCCTTCGGCCACGGGTTCCCCTGAACGGGCCCGCCGTCCACGCATGCCGCGGCCGGGAAGCCCGCCCGGCGTGACCGCCGACGCCCGCTGCCCCGACTGCCCGTCCCCCGGCGATCGGTGGCCGACGGATGGGGCTCTACCTCGCGGGCCCCGCGCGTTCGGGTGGACCGCTTCAGCCGGGCGCCCGTCGTCCGCCCCGGGGCCGGTCGCCGACGGCTGGGCGGGAACGTGGCCGGGGCATGTGGCGCGCGGGCTCTCCTGCCCGGTCTCCCCGGCGGTTTCGGTGGAGCGCTTCAGCCGGGCGCCCTTCGCCCGTCCTCCGGACCGGTCGCCGAGGCGCGGACGGAAGCGTGGCCGGGGCGTGTGGCCGCACGGGTTCCTGCGCGGTCACACACCCCGGCCGTTTCGGTGGACCGGCTCAGGCGACCGTCTCCGCCGAGGGCTCCGTGGACGCCGGGCGGCGCACAGGGACTTACTTGAGTCAAGCAAATGAAGTGCGGTCGTCCGGCGGCGTCTGCTTCCCGGCGGCCGGCGTCAGGGGGACCGCGGCGGCCTGACCCACCCCAAGGACCGCTCGACGGCGCGCTGCCAGTTGTCGTACTCCGACTCCCGCAGCTCGGGGTCCATGGCGGGCAGCCACTGGGCCGCCCGGTGCCAGTTGCGGCGCAGCACCTCCAGATCGGGCCAGTAGCCGGCGGCGAGCCCGGCCGCGTAGGCGGCGCCCAGGGACACCGTCTCGGCGACCATGGGCCGTACCACGGGCACGTCGAGCACGTCGGCCACGAACTGCATGAGCAGGTTGTCCGCGGTCATGCCCCCGTCCACCTTGAGCTGCCGCAGGGAGACCGAGGAGTCGGCGTTCATGGCGTCCACGACCTCCCGGGTCTGCCATCCGGTGGCCTCCAGCACCGCCCGCGCCAGGTGCCCCTTGGTGATGTACGACGTGAGGCCGACGATGACCCCGCGGGCGTCGCTGCGCCAGCGGGGCGCGAACAGACCGGAGAACGCGGGAACGATGTAGCAGCCGCCGTTGTCCTCGACGGTCCGCGCGAGGGTCTCGATCTCCGGGGCGCTGTTGATCAGCCCCAGACGGTCCCGGAACCACTGGACGAGTGCGCCGGTGACGGCGATCGAGCCTTCCAGGGCGTAGGCCGGTCGCTGGTCCCCGATCTGGTAGGCGACGGTGGTGAGGAGCCCGTGCCGGGACCGCACCAGCTCGCCGCCGGTGTTGAGCAACAGGAAGCTGCCCGTCCCGTAGGTGCACTTGGCCTCGCCCGGGGAGAAGCAGGTCTGGCCGAAGAGGGCGGCCTGCTGGTCGCCGAGGGCAGCCGTGATCGAGACCCCGGGCAGCAGCGAGCGGGCTTCGCCGTACGTCTCCGCGGAGGACCGGATCTCCGGCAGCATCGCGCGCGGCACCCCGAAGAAGGCCAGCAGCTCGTCGTCCCAGGTGAGCGTGCGGATGTTCATCAGCATGGTGCGGCTGGCGTTGGTGGCGTCGGTGATGTGCAGGCCGCCCGCCGCGGCTCCGGTGAGATTCCAGATCAGCCAGCTCTCCATCGTTCCGAACAGCACCTCGCCGTCCTTGGCGCGCTGCTCGACGCCCTTGACGTGGTCGAACAGCCACCGGATGCGCAGCGCGGAGAAGTAGGTCGAGGGCGGCAGAGCGCACCGCTCGAGGAAGAACGCCTCACCGGGGCGCTGTCTGAGCTCCTCCACGAGCGGTTCCGTGCGGGTGTCCTGCCAGACGATCGCCCGGCTCAGCGGGGCGCCGGTCCGCCGGTCCCAGAGCACTGTCGTCTCGCGCTGGTTCGCCAGGCCGATGCCGATGACCTGCTCCCTGCCGACACCGGCGGCGGAGAGGGTCTCGGGCACGATGTGCCGCAGGTTGTGCCATATCTCCATGGCGTCGTGCTCCACCCAGCCGGGCCTGGGGAAGTGCTGCTGGTGTTCCTTCTGCGCGACCGAGACCAGCCGCCCGCGGTGGTCGAACAGGATGCATCGGGTGGAGTTGGTGCCCTGATCGATGGACATTACGTACCGGTCAGCCATGATCGGGTCTGCCTTCCGACGGATCGAGGGGCGGCTGTCCTGGCCTACCAGCGGGCGGCTCCGAGGTCTCGGGAGATCGCCCGTGCGGCCTCACGGAGCAGCGTGATCAGACTCGGGCGGGGGTGGCCCTGGCTGTCGCAGATCCGCTCGACCGGTCCGGACAGCCCGATGGCGCCGACGACGAGGCCGCCGTGCCCGCGGATCGGTGCGGCGATCCCGGCCTCGCCCATGCTCATTTCCTGGATCTCGGCGGCCCACCCGACCTCCCTGACCTCCTGAAGTGCCCGGGTGAGCCGCTCGGGATCGACCAGGGTGTGCCGGGTGTACTCCTCCAGCCCGCGCCCCTGGACGGGCTCGACGGTCGCCGTCCCGTACGCCAGCAGCACCTTGCCGAGCGAGGAGGCGTGCAGGGGCAGCAGCGAGCCCACGTCCAGGGTCTGGAAGGTGTCGTCCGGCCGGAACACGTGGTGGACGACGAGGACGCTGCCCTCCAGAGGGGTGCCCAGACGGACCGCCTCCCCGCTGCGGGCGGCCAGGGCGTCGGCCCAGTTGAGCGAGCGCGAGCGCAGCTCGTTGACGTCGAGGTAGCTCGTGCCGAGGTGCAACAGGGCGGCGCCGAGCTGGTACTTCCCGGTCGCCGCGTCCTGCTCCACGAAGTCCACGTGCTGCAGCGTGCGCAGAATGCCGTGGGCGGTGCCCTTCGCCAGCCCGAGTGAGGCCGCCACCTCGCCGAGACCGAGTCGGCGGGGCCCGCCGGCGAGCAGACGCAGAATCGCCGCCGCCCGTTCGATCGACTGGACCGGTCCGGCCATGAAGCGAGCCTATTACCCGCACGGACGCCGTGCCCGTGGGGCGAGGAGGAGCGGCGTTCGGTAATGCCGACCGCCGTTCATTGACCGGCCCGATTTGTCTCCTTAGCGTGCAGGGGAGCCGCGGATGCGCCGATGTGACGGCGCTGGACCGGCCGTACGCACCATCGGGAGAGATCATGGCGGCACAGCTCAAGACGCTGCTTCAGGCGGCATGCGAACAGGTGTGTCCGGTGCCGCCCGTCCCGGGCGCCGTCTCGGCCGTTCGCCGTCGTGCGGCGGCGGTCCTCGCCGAGTGGCGGGTGTGTCCGTATCTCGTCGAGGACGCCCTGCTCGTGGTGTCGGAGCTGGTCACCAACGCGATCGTGCACGCCCGGCCCCCGGCCGTGCTCCGGCTGTCGTGGGTGCGCGGCGACGGCGGCTGCACCCTGCGCGTCGAGGTCTCCGACGCCGGCCCCGCCCTTCCGGCGCCCCGGTCCGTCCTGGGGATCGACCCCGACGAGCACGGCAGGGGCGAGGCGATCGTCCACGCCCTGGCGACCCGTCATGGCATACAGACCCACCTCGGCGGAGTCACCCGGTGGGCCGAGCTCGTGGCCCCTTAGACCGCGGCCTCGCAGCATGACGGCACGCACGCCGGGTCGTCCGACGTGTTCTTCCGGAGCAGAAGCAGGGCGGCGTCGTCGTGCAGCCGGCCGCCGACATGTGCCAGCAGTTCGTCGTGGAGCGCGGTGAGGGTGCGCGCCGGCTCGTCGCACACATGGCGGGCCACCCCTTCGGCCAGCGGATAGAAGGCACGCGCGTGATCGCGGGCCTCCGTGACCCCGTCGGTGTAGAGCAGCAGCTGGTCTCCCACCGCGAAGGGCAGCCGCTGCAGGCGGGGGGCCTGGCCCGACAGGGCGCGCAGCCCGAGGGGCGGAGCGGAATGGGCGTGCTCCACCGCGCCGACCTCTCCGGAGGCGGACACCAGCAGCGGCGGCGCATGTCCGCAGTTGACGATCTCGAGGTCGCCCGACCGGGGGTATCCGACGACCACGGCGGTGACGAAGTCGTCGGGACCGAGGTTGCGGGCCAGGCTCCGCTCGATCCGCGCGACGACGGCGAGCAGGTCGGGCTCGTCACAGGCGGCCTCGCGGAACACCCCGAGCACGAGAGCGGCGGTCCCCACGGCGGGCAGACCCTTGCCGCGCACGTCGCCGACGATCAGCCTGATGCCGTAGGGCGTGGGCACCAGGGCGTAGAGGTCCCCGCCGATCCGGGCCTCCGCCGCCGCGGCGCTGTAGCGGACGGCCACCTGGAACGGGCCGACGGTGTCCGGGACCGGCTGGAGCACGGCGTGCTGGGCGGCCTCGGCGACCGAGCGTACGGCCGCGAGGACCCGTTCACGACGGCGACGCAGCGCGCTGGCCAGTGCGCTCGCCGAGGTGACGGCCAGCAGGGCGGACACCACGGCCGCAGGCTCGCGGGCGGGGGCCGCGTGCCCGACGGCCAGCGCCACGCCCACCACCAGGGCGATGAGACCGACGCAGACCACACCACGCGGCCCGTTGGTGGCGGCCGCCAGCGCGGGGCCGGCCGCCAGCAGCGGCAGCCAGGGCATCGCCGCCCCGGCGGTGACGTCCAGGAGCACGACGACGGCGACGACCAGAATCGGCAGCAGGGACATTCCCGCGGCCAGGTACCTGGCGGCACGTCGGCGGACCGATCGCCGGGCGTCGGCCGCGATGTTCCTGAACAGCCGCATCGGAGCGTGCTCGCCACCATGGCGTCCGGCCTTGCTCATCGTTCGTCCGCAGTCCTCGCCTGTACGGGGTACACACCCAAAATGTCCGTTTCATCAATCAAACGGGCTGAGTGAGCGCCGCCACAAGCAGCGGATTTTCAGATAGTGAGCGAGAGACTCCTGGTCACCCGGCTCGCGACCGGAAGCAGTCGTGCCCGGATCTCCGGGAGCCGGGCCCGCCGCTCCGCCGGCAGGGAGACGCCGAGCGAGCCCACCGTGCTCCCGCGGTAGACGGGCACGGCGACGCACACGGTGCCGAGAGCGTACTCCTCCAGATCCGTCACGGCCGGGGCCAAGGGGGGCGCCTCGATCCTGCGGAGCAGCTCCGGAAGACTGGTGATCGTCCGTGGTGTGAGGTCGGCGAGGTTGTGCCGGGACAGGTAGTCCCTGCGGGCGTCCTCGTCCAGCTCACGCAGCACGGACTTGCCCAGCGCGGTGGCATGTCCGGCGTCCTCGAAACCCACCCAGAGATCCACCCGGGGCGTGCGGGGGGCGTCCACGATCTCGGCCACCCTGATCTCACCCTCCTCGTAGAACGTGAGGTAGGTGGCGGTGGCCAGCTCGTCCCGGAGGGCGGCCAGCGCCGGGCGGACCCTGCTGAGCAGCGTCTGCGCGCGGCCCGCTCCGGCGGTGTGCAGGGTATTCAGCTTGTCGCCCAGGATGAAGCCGCCGTCGGCCAGCTTGCGCACGTATCCGTCGTGCACGAGGGTGCGCAGCAGGTGATAGGCGGTGGCCAGGGGCAGCTCGGTCTCGCGTGCCAGCTGTTTCGCCGGCGCGCCGTTCTCGTGCGCGCTCACCGCCTCTAGCAGACGGAAGGCCCGCTGCACGGACGTGATGAGCGTGGGGCCGTCCTGAGCACCCATGAGACCAGAGTGCGACGGGCGACTGGCCTGGGCAAGGCAGGGGCTGCCGCGCAGGCACGTCAGGGCCACCCGCCCCGCCCAACGTCCCACCGGGAAAGGGAGCGCGGCGGCTGGAGCGAGTACGGGAACGGACCGCGCCGGCCGTTTCAGCGTCCGGCCGGATCTGCCGTGCCGGCTGTCTCAGCGGTGTGGATCGACCGCCGGCTGTCTCAGCGGTGCGTGCCGGATCGACCGTGTGGACCGTTGCAGCGGCGCGTGCCGGATCGACCGTGCCCGCCGTCCTCAGCGACGCGTGCTCGCGATGCTGATCGCGTTCGCGGCGACCACCGCCCCGATCCCCGCCCACTCCGGCACGGCCAGGCTCTGCCCGAGCACCACCCACCCGACCACGGCCGCCAGCACCGGATTGACGCTCATGAACAGGCCGAAGGTCTGGGCCGGCACCTTGCGCAGCGTGAGCAGATCGGCGAGGTACGGCACGGCGGACGACAGCACACCCGCCGCCACCGCGCACAGCACGGCCCCGAGGGTCGGCGGATGCCGTACGGCGAGGACGATCCCGATCGGCAGGAAGGTCAGCGCCGACACGCACGCGGCCGCGGCCGAGCCCTGGGCGCCCGGGACGCGCCGCCCGACGATCCGGTTGAGCAGGATGTACGAGGCCCAGCAGCAGGCCGCCACCAGGCCCAGACCCATGCCGAGCCAGTCGCTGGACGGCCGGGGGCGCATCAGCACCACGACTCCGGCCCCGGCCAGCGCCGCGCACCCCGCGTCCAGCCGGCGCCGCGAGGCGGCCAGCGCGATGCCGAGCGGGCCCAGGAACTCCAGGGTCACCGCCAGCCCCAGGCCGATCCGGTCGATCGCGCTGTACAGGGTCAGGTTCATGGTGCCGAAAACCCCCGCGAGCAGCAGCACCGGCCACCACTGGTGCCGGGTGAAGTCGCGCGGGCGCGGCCGGCCGACGGCCAGCAGGACGAGTGCGGCGACGTACTGGCGTACGGCCACCACGCCGAGCGGACCGAGGACCGGGAAGGCCAGCGCGCCGAGCGCCGCGCCGGTCTGGTTGGACAGGCCGCTGCCGAACATGGCCGCCACACCGGCGAGCCGCGCCGGCGCGGGGTTCCGGACCGCGGGTGACGCCGTCGCCGCGGGCTGTTCGAGGGCTCGTCGCATGGGAAGAGCGTCCGCCCGTGCCGTGCTTGCGCAAAATGCATGCGGGACACCATCTATACGCTGGACGCATGAATGAGGTCGAGCTCCGGCAGCTGCGCTGTCTCGTCGCCATCGTCGACGAGGGCAGCTTCACCGACGCGGCGGTCGCCCTCGGGGTGTCCCAGGCGGCCGTCTCCCGCACCCTGGCGGGGCTCGAACGGGCCCTGGGTGTACGGCTGTTGCGGCGGACCTCGCGGGAGGTGGCCCCGACGGCGACCGGGCTGCGGGTGGTGGCGCAGGCCCGGCGGGTGCTGGCGGACGTCGCCGACCTGGTCGAGGAGGCCGCCTCGGGGCACACGCGGCTGCGGATCGGCTACGCCTGGTCGGCCGTCGGCCGCCACACCGTCGCCTTCCAGCGGCGCTGGGCCGCCGCACGCCCCGGGACCGATCTGCATCTCGTCCGTGTCAACACGGCGTCCGCCGGGCTCGCCGAGGGCGCCTGCGACCTCGCGGTGGTGCGCCGGCCGCTGGAGGACCGGCGCTTCGACACCGCCATCGTGGGCCTGGAGCGGCGCCTGTGCGCGCTGGCCGCCGACGATCCGCTGGCCCGGCGCCGCTCCGTACGGCTCGCCGAGCTCACCGGCCGGACCCTTCTGGTCGACCGGCGCACCGGCACCACCACCCCCGAGCTGTGGCCGCCGGACGCCCGCCCGGCGGTGGAGGAGACGCACGACGTCGACGACTGGCTCACCGTCATCGCCGCCGGACGCGGCATCGGTGTCACGGCGGAGTCGACCGCGAACCAGTACCCCCGGCCCGGCGTCGTCTACCGGCCGGTGCGCGACGCCGAACCCGTGGCCGTACGGCTCGCCTGGTGGCGTGACGACCCGCACCCGGCGCTCCAGGCGGTCCTCGAACTGCTCAGCGAGCTGTACCGGACGGGCTGAACGGCGGGCGCACAAAAGCACAGACAAAGCAGACAAAATTGTATCTCGGCGGCATCGTCGGCATGCTCGGCGCGGGCCGCGCCTCCGACTGCTTCGGGCCCCCGCGCATCTCCGCGATCTGGTTCGCGCTCACCGCTGCCGGCGTCTTCCTGCTCAGCGTCCGCATGCCGCTCGGCGTGACCTTCCTGGTCGTCTTCCTCACGGGTGTTCCTCAACAGCGCGCAGACGATGATCTACGCGACCCTGTCCATCCGCTCCACCCCGGCAGGCCGCGCCACCGCCGTCGGGCGGACCTGCGGGCATGGGCCGCTTCGGCGCCGTCTTCGGGCCCTGGCCCGGCGGCCAGTTGCTCGCCGCGGGCAACGGCGACCGGGGCTTCACCGCCTTCGCCCTGGCCGGTGTGTCCTCCAGGGTGTTCATCGGCATCGCCGCCCTGCGCTCCTCGCGCCGCCCCGAGCACAGCGGCACCGGGCAGAAGCTCGACACCGCCGCCCGACCGCCCCCGCGCACGGCGCCGCTCCCCGCCCAGGGCTGCGGCGTCGTACCCGGCCCACGGTGTCACCCCGGCGGTCCGGGCTCCACGTCCAGGCCCGTGCAGGCCAGTTCCCCGGCCACCTCGGCACACGCCTCCACGCCTCGCGGTGAGGACACCGTGAGCATCGGGCTGCTGTCCCCGGTGGAGTCGTCCGCCGGATAACCGGCCGACATCACGTCCTGGCCCGCGCGCACCGAGACCTCACGGGCCTTGGGCGACCGCAGTCTGACCTCCGACCAGACGGTCCCGCAGGCCGGGGACCAGCGCAGCCGGACGGTGTAGCGGGGGTCGGCGACCGTGCTCGTGGTCCGCGCGTCCCGGGCGCACACCGAGGCGTCCGGCAACTCGCCCTGGCAGGACCGGCCGTGACAGCGGTGCACGGCCGTCAGGGACTGCGCGGCGGGCGCGGCGCCCGGCCGCGCGGACAGGGCGACGGCGGTGGCGGCCACCGCCGTGGCCGTGCCGCACAGCGCGAACACGGACAGCGGAAGCCACGACGGGAGCCGCCGCGGAAGCCAGGGCGTGAGCCGGCCGGGCCCCCGACCGGGGCCGGACTCCTCGGGCGTGGCCCCGGTCGTGTCGGCCGCGGGCCGCTCGGTCGCGGGCGGGGTGGGCTCGGCCGCGGCCCACAGTGCCAGTGCGGCCTCGGGGCCGGCGCCGGCGAGCCGGCAGAGCGCCTCCACGGCAGGCCTCGGCGGCGGGGTGTCGCCGGACAGATAGCGGTGCCACGCGGACTTGCTGTACGGGGTGCGCGCGGCCAGCGCCGCCAGGCTCAGCCCCGTACGGTCCTTCAGCTCGCGCAGTCCCACCACCAGTGCCTCGTCCGGCGTGGTCGATGCTTGAGGGTGCCGCATCGTGCGTCCTCGACTCCCTTTCCGCTATGGGCTGATTCGCCCCTGATGCCGGAATGACTTCCCTGGTGTGCGGCGCCTGCAACACACGCTCGGGTATGAGGAGGGTGAGGTGTGGGCGCACCGAAGACCCGTTCGGGGGTCGTCGAACGGGCCTTCGGTGGCTAGGCAGTGGAGCGGTGCGGGGCCGTCAGCACCAGGCGAGGGCGCGGTTGGCGCGGATGTAGTGGGCCGAGACGTAACCCCTGTGGTGCGCAAGCCGGTACCACGTGGTGTTCCCGTGCACGGAGGAGCCGGCCGTCCGGCAGACGAGCGCCACCTGCCGGCCCGAGTACCGGTGGCCGATCACCCGGTAGCCGGTGCCGGGGCCGGAGCGGACGTTGAGCGGGGCCCAACGGGTGCTGACCCGGCCGGTGGCGGGCCAGACGTGGCGGCACGACACGGGCTGCGCCGCGAGTCGGTACCGCAGGCGGTACGGCACCGCCCACGTGGCGCGGGGGTAGGTCATCGACCACGGGACGAAGCGGTAGGCCATGCCCTGGGCCGTGGACAGGTGGCCGCGGTGGACGCGGCGCGCGTGGTGCGCGTGGTGCCTGCGGAGGTGGACGTGGTGGTGGAAGCGGTACACGGCATGCCCGCGCTGGTGGGTGCGGGGGTGCTGGCCGTCGTACTGGACGACGGCGCCGGGCACGGGGTGCCGGGTGGCCGCGTCGGCCGCGGTGGCACCGGCCGCCGTCGGCAGGAACGCGAGCACCGCGACCGTGGCCAGCAGTCCGCTCTTGAGACTCCGTAGGATCATGGAAACCTCCGGCTGTCGTTCTCGTGACCACGAGCAGTGATCACGACGGTCAGGGTTTCCGTGACGAGCCGTCGGAATGCCGTTCCGGTTTCCCCGGGACGTCCCACGGGACGGGCGTCCGGGGCGCCGGCCGGTCCACCTGGGCCGCGGGTGAGGGACGTCCCGCCGCCCCCGCACACGTTCGGGTGAGGTGTCCCGGAGGCGGGACGCCCGCGGCGTCGGCGGCGGGTCAGAGCGTCTCGGTGAAGGTGATGGTCCGCTCCTTCAGCAGCGGGAACACCGTTCCCCGGATCAGCTCCGCGAAGTGCTCCGTCTCCTTGTGCGCCTCGAAACCGGCGCGGTCCGTGTAGCGCTCGTACAACACGAACGCCCCCGGCCGGTCGACGACCTCGTGCGCCTCGTAGGCGAGGTTCGCGGGTTCCGACGGGACCAGTTCGCGCATCTTCCGCAGCGCGTCGCGCACGGTGTCCGCGTCGGCGGGTGCGCACTGGTACTGGGCGACGACGGCGAAGGCCATGGCATTCCTCCGGTGTTCGAAAAGGGGCGGACCAGTCGATTCCAGCACGCTCCCGGCGAGAGGTGGTCCGTACGACACGCGAGCGGATCCGCGGTCGGCCCACTGGAAAGGGGGGAGCGGAAGGCGGGGTGAGGAACTTACTTGACTTACGCAACGAACTGCCGTCGACGACTTCCTCGCGTACACCACCGACGAGGACTCCGGCCGGGAGGCAGGCGACGCCGTCGCCACGGCGTGAGGGCCGGCATCCTGCGGTACCGGGTCACCGTTGCGCCTACCGTCCAGTAATATCCGGCGGCAGGCCATCAGAGGAGGAACCGTGCCCCGGTCCGAACGCTCACCCCTGCTGCTCGCCGGCCTGCTGGCCGCGGCAGGGGTCGCCCACTTCGCCAACCCCCGTCCCTTCGACGCGCTCGTGCCGCGGTCACTCCCGGGCACGCCCAGGTCATGGACGTACGGCAGCGGGGTCGTCGAGCTGGCCCTGGCGGCCGGGATCGCCGCACCCCGCACCCGTGCGGTCGCCGCGAAGGCGGCCGCGGCCTTCTTCGTCGGGGTGTTCCCGGCGAACGTGCAGATGGCCGTGGACTGGCGCCACCGGCCCGCGCCGCTGCGGACGGCCGCCCTCGCGCGGCTGCCGCTACAGGTGCCGCTGGTGCTCTGGGCCCGCGGAGTCGCCCGGAACGAGGAGGGACGGTCATGACGGACCGCATCGAGGTCGGGGACAAGGCAGAGGACTTCGCCCTGCCCGACGAGACCGGCACCACCCGCCGGCTCACCGAACTGCTGGCCGACGGGCCCGTGGTCCTCTTCTTCTACCCGGCCGCCCTCACCCCCGGCTGCACCGCCGAGGCCTGCCACTTCCGCGACCTCGCCGCCGAATTCGCCGCCGTCGGCGCCCGGCCCGTCGGCATCAGCGGCGACAGCGTCGACAAGCAGGGGGAGTTCGCGGGGCGGCACGGCCTCGGCATGCCGCTGCTCTCCGACGCCGACGGCACGGTCCGCGAGCGGTTCGGCGTCAAGCGCGGCTTCTCCCTCGCCCCCACCAAGCGCGTCACCTTCGTGATCGCCGAGGACCGCACGGTGCTGGAGGTCGTCCGCAGCGAACTGCGCATGAACACCCACGCCGACCGGGCTCTTGCCGCCCTCCGCGCCCACCAGGGCTGACAGGCCCCCGCCACGCAGGGCGGACCGGAACACCCGCGCGCTTGATGTGCCGGGGCAATCGGAACATCCTTGGGCATATGAAGCATGGCGCCGCCGTGGCGATCATCGACGCCCTGGGCACGGTGACCGGGTGGAGCGAGGGCGCGCGGCGGCTCACGGGCCACTCGGCCGAGGACGTCGTGGGCCGGCCCGCGGCCGGGCTGCTCGCCGGGAACATCCCGGACGACATGCTCGCCGCGCGGGCCGGCACCGCCGCGCTGCGCCACCGTGACGGCCACCGCATCGAGGTGACGCTCACCGCGTGTCCCGTCGCCGGAGCCGACGGGAGGCCCACCTGCTACGTCGTCACCTCCGACGCGCCCGGCCGCACACTGGCCGCCGAAGCCTTCGAACAGGCCTCCATGTCCATGTCGGTCTTCGACCTCGAGCAGCGCTATCTGCGGCTCAACGACGCCGCCTGCAAGGTGATGGGCGTCCCCGAGACCGCGCTCACCGGCCGGTTCTTCCCGGACACCGTGGAGGAGGCCGAATACAACGTGGGTTTCCTGCGCCACCTCCGCGAGGTCGCCGAGACCGGCCGGCCCGTCCGCTACGAGAGCTTCGCCGGCGCCCCCGCACTGAACCGGGAACACCTGTGGAGCATCGAGATGTGGCCGCTGCGCGCCGGCTCCGGCGAGCTGACCGGGGTCGCCATGGCGGCCTTCGACAGCAGCCAACAGTACTGGGCCAGGCGCCGCCTGGCCCTGCTCAACGAGGCGTCGACCCGCATCGGCACCACCCTGGACGTGGTGCGCACCGCCGAGGAACTGGTCGACGTGCTCGTCCCGCGCTACGCCGACTTCGCCAGCGTCAGCCTGCTCGACTGGGTGCTCGGCGCCGACGAGCCGCCGATGATCCCCGACGGCGGTGTCGTACTGCACCGCGTCGCCCACGGCTCCACCTGCGAGGGCAACCCCGCCGCGGCCGTCCCCATCGGCGAGATCGACGTCTACCCGCCGGACTCCCCGCCCGCCCGGGCCCTGCGCGAGGGCCGCGCTGTGCTCAGCCAGGCCGGCGAGCCCGAGTTCGTCGAGTGGTTCGCCGAGCGCGACGCCCGCTCGCCGCAGGGCCGCCCCTACCGGCAGGGCGCCCACTCCCTGATCGCGGTGCCGCTGCGGGCCCGCGGCACGACCCTGGGCGTCGCGGTCTGCGTCCGCATGGCCCACCCCGACGACTACGGACCCGACGACGCCGTCTTCGCCGAGGAACTCGGCAGCCGCGCCGCCGTCTGCATCGACAACGCCCGCCGGTTCGCCCGCGAGCGCACCACCGCGCTCGCCCTCCAGCACAGCCTGCTGCCGTGCGGCCTGCCCCGGCAGGCAGCGGTCGAGGTGGCCCACCGGTATCTGCCGTGCGGATCACTGGCCGGAATCGGCGGCGACTGGTTCGACGTCATCCCGCTCTCCGGTGGCCGGGTCGGCCTGGTCGTCGGCGACGTGGTCGGCCACGGCATCCAGTCCTCGGCCACCATGGGCCGGCTGCGGACGGCCGTACGCACCCTCGCCGACGTCGACCTGCCGCCCGACGAACTCCTCACGCACCTGGACGACCTGGTCACCCACCTGGCCGCCGAGGACGGCCGGGAGGAGGTCGCCGAACTGGGCGCCACCTGCCTGTACGCCGTCTACGATCCCGTCTCCCGGCGGCTCGGCCTCGCCGCCGCCGGCCACCCGGCCCCGGCCGTCGTCCTGCCGGGCGGCACCGCGGAGTCCGTCGTCATGAGTGCCGGGCCACCGCTCGGCGTCGGCGGGCTGCCGTTCGAGGCGACGGAGCTGGAACTGCCCGAGGGCTCCGTCGTCGCGCTCTACACCGACGGCCTGGTCGAGCACCGAGACCGGGACCCCGACGGGACCGTCGAGGAACTGCGCCGGGCCCTCGGCGCACCCGCCGACTCCCTCGAGGCCCTGTGCGACGGTGTCCTGAAGGCCGTCCTGCCCGACCAGCCCGGCGACGACGTCGCCCTGCTGCTCGTGCGCACCCGCGCCCTCGGCGCCGACCGGGTCGCCACCTGGGACGTCCCGCCCGACCCCGCCGAGGTCGCCGCGTTCCGGCAGGCGGCCGGCGAACAACTGGCCGTCTGGGGGCTGGAGGAGGCGGCCTTCATCACCGAACTCGTCGTCAGCGAACTCGTCACCAACGCCATCCGCTACGGCGAACCGCCCATCCAGCTCCGGCTGATCCGCGACCGCGCGCTCATCTGCGAGGTCTCCGACGCCAGTTCCACCTCACCGCATCTGCGCCGGGCGCACGCCTACGACGAGGGCGGTCGCGGACTGCTGCTGGTCGCCCAGCTCACCCAGCGCTGGGGCAGCCGGCAGACCGGCCGGGGCAAGACGATCTGGGCCGAGCAGGCGCTGCCCGGCAGCTGACCGGCCGCCCGGCGACCGGTCACTGGAACGGACAGCCCGGATTCGGCGCGTCCTCCGAGAACGGGGCGCCGTGCGGCAGCACGTACAGCACATCGAGCACGAGCGGGGTGTCGCCGAGGTTCCGCCCGATGTGGACGTGGTCCGCACCGGCCGGCTCCTGGATCGTCGCGCCCGTGCGGTACACGCCGTCCGCGGCACAGGTGGAGTCGAAGTGGCTGAGCGTGCCCTGCTTCACCACGCCGTACAGGGGGCCGTCGTGATAGTGCCAGCCGGTGCTCTGGCCGGGCGGGATGGTGATCTCCCGCAGGGTGTAGTCGGTGCCGCCGATCGTGGTCCGGGTGATGATCCGGGCCGTCACACCCGGACCCGGCGGGGTCGCCTGTGCGGTGCCACAGGCAAGAACGGTGGCGACGGTCAGCGCGCCGGTGACGGCGGCACGAAGCGCGGTACGCATGCGGAGCCCTTCGGAGGCGAGCGGGGTGTCGCCGTGAACATAGAGGCACCGCGGGGGACTTCGGGGCGGAACCCGGTGATCCGTATGCGTACGTGGGCGCGGGTGTCAGGCCGCCGCGTGCTCGCGCACCACGTCCCGTGGCCGTTTGTCCTCGCGCAGTCCCAGGTAGCGGGGATGCCGCAGCATCCCGTCCCGGGTCCACTCGGTGAACGCGATCTGCGCGACCAGCTCCGGCTCCGCCCAGCGGGCGCCCGCCTCGCGCACGGCGCCGGTGAAGGGCGAGGTGTCCCGGCGCAGCCCGTCCAGCCGCTCGCGCAGACCCAGCAGGGTCCGCCGGTCGAAACCGGTGCCCACCTTCCCGGCGTACCGCAGCCGGTCACCGTCGTAGTGGCCGAGCAGCAGCGCCCCCAGTCCGACGCGGCTGCCCGCCGGTTCGGTGAAGCCGCCGATCACGAACTCCTGGCCCTGTGCGCACTTGAGCTTCAGCCAGTCCGGGGACCGGCGCGTCCGGTACGGCCCGTCGGCCCGCTTGGCGATGAGTCCCTCCCAGCCCCGGTCGCAGGCATCGGCGAGCAGCTCGGCGCCGCCCGCGTTGCGATGCGGGGTCAGCCGCAGCGGGGCGCGAAAGGACAGCGCCCGCCGCAGCAGCGACTTGCGGACGCGCAAGGGGAGTTGACGGGTGTCGGCGCCCTCCAGGCGCAGCAGGTCGAAGAGGTAGTACGTCACCGCGACCCCGGAGGCCTCGATGTCCCGGCGGCGGGTCAGCCCCAGCCGCCGCTGCAGCCGCGCGAAGTCGGTACGGCCGCCGCTGAACGCGACGACCTCGCCGTCCACCGTGAAGTCGGCGCACTCCTGTGCCTGAAGCGCCGCCACGATCTCCGGGTAGGTGTCGTTCAGCCGCTGCCCCGTGCGCGAGAGCAGCCGCAGCGAGTCGCCCTCGCGCACCGCCAGCAGCCGGACGCCGTCCAGTTTCCGCTCGAACAGCCAGCCCGCGCCGAAGTCCCGCCGGTCGCTGAGCGTGGCCAGCATCGGGGTCGCGGCGAGTTCAGTGCCCGGCCCGGCCGGGCGCAACAGCTCCCGGCGGTCGGCCGGCAGCCCCTCCAGCAGCCGAGGCACCGCCCCTCACTCCTCGCCGTCGGCCGCGACCTGCGCGAGGGTGCGTCCGGTGCGCACCGAGCGGGCCCGACGGGGATCCGGGGTGCCGTGCCCGGCCGACCGCGCCGCCCCCTTGCGCACCAGCAGCCAGGCCTCCTGCTCACTCTGCTCTCCGCGGAAGCGCGTCAGGGCGTACTCGCCGCGCAGTTTGCTGCCGTGCAGCCGGAAGGTGGCGTGCCCGCGCTCCAGCGACTCCGCGAAGTCCACGGGGCGCCCTCTGCGGTCGTGGCTCAGCGGCTCGTACGTGCCGTTGTCCCAGACGATCACGGTCCCGCCGCCGTACTCGCCCTTCGGGATCACGCCCTCGAAATCCTCGTACTCCAGCGGATGATCCTCGGTCGGCACGGCCATCCGCTTGTCGCCCGGATCCGTGGACGGGCCCTTCGGGATCGACCACGACTTCAGGACGTCGTCGACCTGGAGCCGGAAGTCGAAGTGCATCCGGCTCGCGTCATGGATCTGCACCACGAAGTGGGGCTCACCGCCCCCGCCCCGGGGCCCCTGTCCCGACGGCTCGCGGGTCCGCTCGAAGCCGCGCTTGCCGCGGTACGTCCGCAGCCGGTCCTCCGCTGCCACCTGCGACTCCTTCCCCTGTGCCCGTCTCGACGGTCCCCCGAGTACCCCGGACCGGGCCGTTCAGCCCGCGATGCCGTCCAGCTCGGCGACCGCGTCGTCCGGCAGCACGAGGGACGCGGCGGCGATGTTCTCCCGCAGGTGCTCCGGCGAGGAGGTGCCGGGGATGAGCGCGATGTTCGGCGACCGCCGCAGCAGCCAGGCCAGCGCCACCTGCTGCGGCGACGCCTCCAGCCGGGCGGCGACCTTCGCCAGTGCGTCGGACTGCAGCGGGGTGAATCCGCCGAGCGGGAAGTACGGCACGAAGGCGATGTTCCCGGCGGCCGTGCGCTCCACCAGGGCGTCGTCCTGCCGGTTGGCCAGGTTGTACAGGTTCTGCACGGTCACCACGGGCGCGATCGCCAGTGCCTCGTCCAGCTGCGCCGCGGTCACCGTGCTCAGCCCCAGGTGCCGGACCAGCCCCCGTTCCCGCAGCTCGGCCAGCGCGCCGAACTGCTCGGCCAGGGAGTCCTCGTTCGGGGACTCCACGTCACCCACCCGCAGATTGACGACGTCCAGCGACTCCACGCCGAGGCTGCGCAGGTTGTCGTACACCTGCGCCTTCAGGTCCTCCGGGTGCCGGGACAGGATCCAGCTGCCGTCGGCTCCCCGGCGGGCGCCGACCTTGGTGACGACGTGCAGTTCCTCGGGACAGGGGTGCAGGGCCTCCCGGATGAGCTCGTTGACGACCACGGGCCCGTAGAAGTCGGCGGTGTCGATGTGCGTGATGCCCGCCTCCACCACCGCGCGGAGCACCGCCACCGCGCGGTCACGGTCCCTCGGCGGGCCGAACACGTGCGGCCCGGCCAGCTGCATGGCGCCGTACCCCATACGCGTCAGGGTCAGGCCGTCGGCCGGGGTGAGAATGCCGCCGAGCTGTGCAGTCATGTCGTACCTCTCAGGAAGACGCTCGTGATGCGCGGCCCACCGGTCCGGCCGGCGGCCACGCTCCCCACCCTGCGCCCCTCGCGCCCGCCGTTGCAGTACCCCGTCGATCCTGGGAGTGACAGGGCCAGTCACCGCCGGCCGGGCCGCCGTACCGTGGGGCCATGGACCGAACGAACGCGCTCGGCGAGTTCCTGCGCGCCCGCCGGGCGCTGGTACGGCCCGAGGAGGTGGGGCTCCCCGGCGGCGGGCTGCGCCGGGTGCCGGGGCTGCGCCGCGAGGAGGTCGCGATGCTGGCCGGCATCAGCGCCGACTACTACCTGCGGCTGGAGCAGGGCCGCGACCGCAACCCGTCCGTGCAGGTCCTCCAGGCCATCGCCGGCGTGCTGCGGCTCGACGCCGACGCCACCGCCCACCTCGTCGGCCTCGCCCAGGACCGGCCCGGCTCCGGCGTACGGCACGGGCGGCGCACCCAGCAGGTCCCGGCGAGCCTGTGCCGGCTCATCGACGGCTGGCCACGCAACCCGGCCTACGTCCAGAACCGCTACACCGACTGCCTGGCCGCCAACCCCCTCGCCACCGCGCTCACCCCGAACTACCGGCCCGGCGTCAACCTCCTCCGTGCCGTCTTCCTCGACCCGGCCGAGCGCGCGCTGCGCCGGGACTGGGCGGACCTCACGGAGGAGGGCGTGGCCGTACTGCGCTCCGAGGCGGGGGCGGACGCGGACGACCGGCGGCTGCGCGACCTGGTCGGCGAGCTGTCCCTGCGCAGCGAACGCTTCCGCACGCTGTGGGCCAGGCACGAGGTTCGGCCACGCCGCGGCCGGGTGAGCCGGCTGACCCATCCACAGGTCGGTGAGATCGACCTGCAGTCGGACAAGCTGTCCGTGGACGGCACCGACGGACTCACCCTGGTCGTCTTCCAGGCCGAGCCCGGCAGCCGCAGCGCCGAACTGCTGGACATCCTCGGCAGCCTCGCCGCGCCCCCGAGCGAGCAGGCCCGGCCGGGCGGCGCGCAGGAACGGATCGAGGAGCAGTAGGCCGAGCCCGGTTCAGAACTCCTCGTGCCGCTCCGGATCCCCGCCGAGCCGGCGCGGAGAACGGTGGCCGATCGCCGCCAGCTCGCCGGAGTCCAGCTCGAAGCCGAAGACGTCCAGGTTGGCCCGCTGCCGCCCCGGGTCGGCCGACTTCGGGATGGGCAGCGCGCCGATCTGGAGGTGCCAGCGCAGCAGCACCTGCGCCGGGGTCACCCCGTGCGCCGCGGCGACCTCGGTCACCGCGGGATCGTCCAGCAGGTCGCCGCCCCGGCCCAGCGGGCTCCAGCTCTCGGTCACGATGCCCTTGTCCGCGTGGAAGGCGCGCAGCTCCTCCTGCGGGAACAGCGGGTGCAGTTCGATCTGGTTCACCGAGGGGAGCACGCCGGTTTCCTTCTCCAGCCGCGTGATGTGCTCCGGGGTGAAGTTCGAGACGCCGATCGAGCGGACCAGCCCGTCCTCGCGCAGCTTGATCATCGCCTTCCAGGAGTCGGCGTACTTGCCGACCCGGGGGTTCGGCCAGTGGATCAGGTACAGGTCCACGTACTCCAGGCCGAGCCGCCGCAGGGACTCCTCGAAGGAGGCGAGGGTCTCCTCGTAGCCGTGGTGGCGGCCGGGCAGCTTGGTGGTCACGACCACCTCCTCGCGTGGCACGCCGCTGCCCGCCACACCCCGCCCGACACCGCTCTCGTTGCCGTAGTTCGTCGCGGTGTCCACCAGCCGGTAGCCCAGGTCGAACGCGGAGCGTACGGCCCGCTCGGCCGCCGTGTCGTCCAGCGGCCAGGTGCCGAGGCCGATGGCGGGGATCGTCGTACCGTCGTTGAGCGTGTGCGCCGGAATGCCGTTCACGATGGGACCTTCCCTCGACAGTGTCGTCCCCCCAGCCTCACGGATAGGGTGAGCAGTGATCAACCGGACGGGTGGGGAGAGGGCAGCGGACGGCATGGGCGGCGGCGCGGACAGCATCGGCACGGCCGGCGGACGGCCCACCTCACGGGATGTCGCGCGGCTCGCCGGCGTCTCGCACACCGCCGTGTCCTTCGTCTTCAACGGCCGCGCCGAGGGCAACCTCTCGCCCGCCACCCAGGAACGCATCCGGCAGGCCGCCGCTCAGCTCGGCTACCGCCCCGACCCGGTCGCCCGCGGCCTGCGCCGCCGCCGTACGGCCGTGATCGGGCTGGTCACCGACGAGATCGCCTCCTCCCCGTTCGCCGGGCGGCTGCTGCGCGGAGCCATGGAGACCGCCTGGGACAGCGACCACCTCGTGCTCACCATGGACTCCGGCGGCGACCCGGCCAAGGAGGACGCGGCCGTCGCCGAACTCCTCGACCGGCGCGTCGACGGCATCATCTACGCGGCCATGTCCCTGCGCCGGGTCCGGGTCCCCGAGGGCCTGCACCGCACCCACTCGGTGCTCGCCAACTGCCTGCCCGAGGACGACTCGCTCCCCGCCGTCATCCCGGCCGAGCGGGCCGGCGGGCGTACGGCCGCGCGGCTGCTGCTGGAGACCGGGCACCACCGGCTCGCCGTGGTCGGCGGGCAGGACGACATCGCCTCCGTGGAGCGGCTGCGCGGCTTCCGGGACGCGCTGCGCGCCGAGGGCGTCACCGTGCCCAGGGAGTGGGTCGTACGCACCGGGGGTGAGATCACCGGCGGCCACGAGGGCGCGATACGGCTGCTCGACGGCGTCGAACCGCACCGCCGGCCCACCGGGATCTTCTGCTACAACGACCGGGTCGCGGCAGGCGTGCTGCATGCCGCGACCCGGCTCGGGATCGCCGTACCCGGCGAGTTGTCGGTGGTCGGCTACGACGACCAGGAACACATGGCCGCCTACCTCACCCCGGCCCTGACCACGGTCGCGCTGCCGCACCGGGCGATGGGCGAGGCGGCGGCCCGGCTGCTGCTGGACGCCATCGACACCGGCCGCACCACCCCCGCCACGGTACGGCGGCTGGCCTGCCCGGTGGTCAGCCGCGCCTCGGTGGGACCTGCTCCCACGCGCTGACCTCGGCGTCCCCGACGACCTCCAGCTCGGCGACGTCGTCCGGCCGGCGATAGACCCGCTCGGTGACCGTCGCCCGTTCCCCGACGAAGAGTTCGAGCAGCGAGCCGTCCACGAGGACCCGGACGCCGAGGGCCGGACCGGGCGGGACGCGCACCGTGACCGGAGCCGGTCCCTCGGCTCCCCTGCGGGGCCGGCCGCCGCGGTCCAGGACGACGGTGCCCGCCGCCGGGTCCAGCCGGACCGTGAGCGCCCGGTCCGCCGCCCGCAGCAGGGTGACGGCCGTACGACCGTGCGCGGTGACCGTGAGGTCGTACGACACCGGCAGCGGCACCCGGCCCGGCGCGGTCGCGAACGGCGCGGGGGCGCGCAGGAGTTCCAGCTCCGGTGCCGGTGTCACCCGCAGCGAGCCGTCCGGGCGGACGTCGACCACGCGCGGCGCGGTGAGCGTGCCCGCCCAGCCCGCCGCCAGCACCTCGGACGTCTCCCGAGCCTCCCACGACCAGCCCCACATCAGGGCTCGGTCGTCGTCCTGGCGGACGGCGGGGGCGTAGAAGTCCCGGCCGTGATCGAGCCGGTCGGCGGTGCGAGCGGTGAACGTCAATCCGCCGGTCCCGTCCGCCTCCAGACGACCCGTCAGATACGCCGCCGAGCAGGGAGCACCGTCCCACAGGGACACCACCAGCACGTGCTCGTCGCCGCTCGTCCGGAGCAACTGCGGGCACTCCCAGCCGACCGCCTTGTCGCCGAACGCACCGGCGGCGACCGGGTCGTGGCCGTCCAGCAGGACGCCGGCGAACCGCCACGCGGCCAGCTCCTCGCAGTCGTACAGCAGGACCGACGGGGTGCCGTCCGCGTGGCCCGCGCCGACCAGCGCCCAGCGCCGCCCGGAGTGCCGGAACAGGAACGGGTCGCGGAACATCACCACGTCCAGCCCGGCCGGCGGTGCCGTGACCACGGGTTCGGGCAGGGGGCGCCACTCGAGAAGACGGTCGTCCGCGGGGGCTGCCGCGCGGGCCAGGCAGATGCTGCCGAGACCGGTGTGGGTGTGGTCCACGCCCGTGTACACGGCCGTGGGAACGCCGCCGTCGTCCACCACGCAGCCCGACCAGCAGCCCGCCTCGTCCGGGCCGCCCGGGGTCGGGGTCAGGGCGATCGGATGGTGCTCCCAGCTCACCAGATCGGGGCTGGAGACATGCCCCCAGTGGACGTTCGCGTGCACCGGCGCGACCGGGTTGTGCTGGTAGAAGAGGTGATGGCGGCCTCGCCAGTGGAAGGGGCCGTTGGGATCGTTGATCCAGCCCGCGGGCGGGCGGACCCGGAAACGAGGGGCGATCGGGTCCGGGGCGGGTCCGGCGAGGCTCAACGGTTGACTCCTGCGGAGGTGATGCCCTCGCGCAGAGGGCGCTGACCGACGACGAACACGGCGACGGCGGGGATCATCGAGAGCACGACACCGGCGAGGACCACGGAGATGGAGCCGGTGCCGAGATTGCCCTGCAGGGAGACCAGGCCCAGCGGGAGGGTGTAGTTCTGGCCGGAGGTCTCCAGGATCAGCGGGCGGAAGAACTCGTTCCAGTGGTAGTTGAAGGCGAGCACGCCGACGATCGCCAGGCCCGGCCTCGCGAGCGGCGCGTACACCGACCGGAAGATCCGCCAGGGACCGGCGCCGTCCAGCATCGCAGCCTCGCCGAGGTCCTTGGGCATGCCCAGGAAGTACTGGCGCATGAGGAAGGTGCCGAACGCGGTCGGGAACGCCGGAATGATCAGACCGAGGAGCGTGTCGGTCAGCCCCAGCGACTTGAGCACCAGGAACACCGGGACGATCGTGACCTGGAGGGGGACCATCATGGTCGCCAGGACCAGACCGAACAGCGGCTTCTTGAAGCGGAAGTCGAGCCGGGCGAACGCGTATCCGGCGAGCCCCGCGGTGATCATCTGGCCGACCGCGATCAAAGCGGTCACGAGGGTCGAGTTGAGCGCCAGCAGCCAGACGTCGATCTGGTCGAAGACACCGCGATAGGCGGCCGTGCTCGGATGGGCCGGAACGATCTGCGGGGGCAGATCGAACGAGTCCGCCGGAGTGCGCAGCGAGGTGGAGACGGTCCACACGACCGGACCGAGCGTGAGCAGGGCGCACACGGTCAGCCCGGCGATCCGCGCGCACGGCCCGAGCGCGTACCGGGCGCGGTCGAGGGACAGGGGTGCGCGGCTCGTCAGGGTAGCTTGACTCAAGGGGATCACCCGGCTCACTGGTAGTGGACGAAACGCCGGCTGAGCCGGAACTGGACGGCGGTCACGGCCATGATCAGCACGAACAGCAGCACGCCCACCGCGGACGCCTCGCCGAACCGCAGCTGCTCGAAGGCCTTCTCGTAGATGACCATCACCACCGTGCGGGTGGAGTCGCCGGGCCCGCCGTCGGTGAGCACGTACGGCTGCTCGAAGACCTGCAGGGCGTTGATGATGCCGACCACCGAGGCCACCAGCAGGGTCGGGGAGAGCAGCGGGAGGGTGATGGCGAGGTGCTTGCGCAGGCCCGTCGCGCCGTCCAGGGCGGCCGCCTCGTGGATCTCCTTGGGGATGTTGTTCAGACCGCCCACGAACAGCAGGAACGAGAAACCGAACTGCTGCCAGACGTACACGATGATCACCGTGGCCATCGCGCCGTGCTCGGAGGTCAGCCAGGGCACCGGAGCGATCCCGAACCATCCGATCAGCCAGTTGACCACTCCGAAGTCCTGGTTGAACAGGTACTTCATGACGACCGAGATGGACGCGGCCGACAGCACGAGCGGGAAGAAGAACGCCGAGCGGAAGACCGAGCGCAGCCAGGTGGGCATCCGGCCGTTCAGCGTGAGCGCGAGCGAAAGAGCGATCAGCAGCTGCGCGGCGACCGCGAAGACCATGAAGACGAGCGTGTTGCGGAAGGACACCAACACGGTCGAATCGGAGAACACCTCGCGGTAGTTGGCCGCCCCGGCGAAACCGGGCGAGTCGATCACGTTCCAGTGGAAGAGGCTCAACACGACCGAGCCGATGATCGGTACGACCGTGAAGGCCACGATCCCGACGACGGTCGGGGCCAGGAACAGCGCCGCCAGCAGCCGTGTGCCCCGCTCGCGCGCCGAACGCCGCACGGCCGCCGCGTGCGGGGTGGCGGCCCGTGCCGGGGCGGCGGCGATCCGGGGGCCCGTCGTGCCCCTCGTACCCGTCGTGTCGGTCATACGTCACGCTCCATGGCCTTCTCCAGGTCGCCCTGCATCCGCCGCAGCGCGGGACCGACCGAGCGTGGGCTCGCCAGGGCCGTCCCGGTGTGCTTCAGCAGCACCTGGGTCACCTCGGCGACCTGCGGCGGAGCCGGGATGGGGCCGGTGTCGGGGAACTTGTCGAGGGTGTCGTAGAAGACCCGCCAGTGCGCCGGGCCGGTCCCCCGGTAGCGGGCCGCCGTCAGCATCGAACGGCGGGCCGGGGTGGTCTGGTTGGTCGAGAACAGCTCGGTCAGGGTGTCCAGCCGGGCCGAGTACTTGATGAACTCCCAGGCCGCGTCCTGCTTCTTCGACGTGCGCAGCAGCGCGTAGCCCGCCGCGCCGAACTGGTGCCGCTGGGTGCGCCAGCGCGGGAAATACGTGACGTCGAAGGCGTCGTCGCGCATGCCGGCCAGATGCAGTCCGCCCGCCCAGAAACCGCCGGCGGGCGTCACCCCGACCCGGCCGGTGGAGAACACGCCGATGAGGTTCTGGCCGTTGCCGCCCTCGGGCCGGGTGCACAGCCCCTCCTGGATCAGGGCGGCGAGATGGTCGTACACCTCCACGGCCCGGGCGTCGGTGGCCTGCGGGGTCGTCCAGCGGAAGCCGCCCCCGCGTCCCCGGCGCTGCGCCGCCGGATAGAAGGCGTCCCAGAGCCAGCGGCCGCCGGGCGCCTTGGACTCGGCGAGCAGGTTGGTGCCGTTCGCGAACAGCCAGGGCACCACCCCGCCCCACAGCCGGTTGGTCCAGAAGTACGGCGTGAAGTGCGAGTCGTTGGCCTTCTTCATCCGGCGCAACAGCGCGGTGAAGTCGTCCCGGGTCCAGTCGTCCGCCGGGAGGTCCGCGCCCGCCCGTTGCAGCACCCGTGAGTTGAGGTACATGTCGGCCGCGTTGAACTCGACCGGCAGCTGATACAGGCTGCCCTCGTACATCATCGACTCCACCAGCGAGGGATGGACGTCGGCGAAGTACTCCTTCAGTTCCGCCGCGTCCCGCTTCACCCAGCGGTCCAGCGGCACGCCCAGGTGCCGGGCGAACAACTGCACCCCCTCGGTGGCCACGTAGACAAGGTCGGGCGCGGTGCCCGCGGCGATCTGCGTGAGGATCTTGGCGAAGAAGTCCGACCAGTCCACGGCCTGCACCGCGTTGATGCGGACCTTGATGTCGGGGTGCAGCCTGCGGAAGCCCGCGACCAGTGCGCGGATTCCGTCCGGGGAGAACGCGGAGCCCAGGGTCGCGACGACGAGCGAGCCGTCGTTGCGGCCCGGAATGTCCGCTCCGGTGAGGCGGTCCCAGCTCGCGGCGGTACCGGCGAGGGCGGCGGCCCCCGCGCCATAGGCGCCGTACCGCAGCAGTGTGCGGCGGGAGAGGTGCGAGTCGGTCATCCAGGGTGCCTAACTCGTATTAGTCAACGTGAGATGCCCCAGATGATGAGAAACGTGTTACGCCCCTGTCAAGGTGCGGGAACGCTTGACCTTTAACGAGTTAGGTCCCACAGTCCTGGTGCCATGAGTCGTCACGAGAGGACCGATGCGTGATGCGTGGCCCGACCAGAAGAGCCCTCCTCGCCGCGACCGCCGCCGGAGCCGGCGCGGCACTGCTGCCCGCGACACCCGCCGAGGCCAGGCCGAAGCCGCGTCCCAAGCCGGCGCGGGACTGCCTGAGTTACCGCGCGGACTACCACTTCACGGTGCCCGACCAGTGGAAGAACGATCCCCAGCGGCCGGTCTGGATCGACGGCGAGTACCACTACTACTACCTCTACAACGCCGACTACCTCGCCGGCGGCGAGGTGGGCACCGCCTGGCGCCTGGCCACCAGCACCGACCTGGTCTCCTTCACCGACCGGGGGATCGCCGTCCCCAAGGACACCACCGTCAACGGCGACGTCTGGTCGGGCTCGGCGGTGGTCGACAGCGCAGACACGGCCGGTTTCGGCGCGGGCGCGGTGATCGCCGTCGTCACCATGTCACCCGGCGGGGGCACCGATCACCAGGAGCAGTTCCTGTACTACTCGACGGACGGCGGCCGCACCTTCACCCACCACGGCACCGACCCCGTACTGGCCAGTCCGGGTGCGGGCGCCGACTTCCGTGACCCGAAGGTGATCCGCGACGACGACCACGACCGCTGGGTGATGGCCCTCGCCGAACGCGACAGGATCGGCTTCTACCACTCCACCGACCTCAAGTCCTGGACCCACGCGGGCGGTTACGTCAAGGACGGGGTCGGTGTGCTCGAGTGCCCCGACCTGTTCCGCATCACCGCCGACGACGGCACGGCGAAGTGGGTGCTGGGGGCGAGCGCGGACGGCACGGGGGCCGGGCAGCCCAACACGTACGCTTACTGGACCGGCTCCTTCGACGGCAGTTCGTTCACCCCCGACTCCGCCGACCCGCAGTGGCTCGACCACGGCTGGGACTGGTACGCGGCGGTCACCTTCGACAAGCGGCGGACGGACGGCTCACCGGACGCGACCGCGCGGTACGCCCTCGGCTGGCTCAACAACTGGGCGTACGCCCACACGACACCCACGATCGACGCGGACGGCTTCAACGGCACGGACTCCGTCGTCCGCGAGATCACGCTGAAGAAGTCCGCATCGGACGGCTACTACCTTGCCTCCGCACCGCTCGCCGCGCTCGACTCCTACGTCTCCCGCACGGTGAACCTCGGCGACGTGACCGTCGACGGTACCCGGCTCCTCGATCACCGGGGCGTGTCCTACGAGCTGACAACCGAGATCACCTGGTCCCAACTCACCGGGGCGGGCGTCCAGTTGCGCCGCTCACCCGACGGCGGGCGGCACATCGACGCCGGGGTCTGGAGCGACTACGCGTTCCTCAACCGGCGCGGCACCGTCAACCCCGACACCGGCGGCAACCGGCAGGAGAGCCGCACGCCCTTCGATCCGGGCGCCGGCCGGGTGAAGCTGCGCATCCTGGTGGACCGCACCTCCGTCGAGATGTTCGTCGACGACGGCCGGTACGTGCACTCCAGCGAGGTGTTCCCGTATCTGGTGGACGACCGGCTGGCCCTCTTCACGGCCGGCGGCACTGCGGTGTTCCGGAACACGGTCGTCCGGGAGTTCGCCGTGTGAGGCCCGGGGTGCCACGATCTCGGGTGGAACCGGTTCGGACGAGCACGGGAGCGCGCATGACGACGCACAGGGCCACCGCGGAGCGGGCGGAAGGCATGGAGGCGTGGGTTCCAGACGTGGAGGTGAAGGTTCCGGGCGTGGAGGTGCGGCCTGCCGCCGGGCACATCGGCGCCGAGATCACCGGTGTCGACCTCGCCGGGCCGCTGGACGACGCCGTGGTGGCCCTGATCCGGCAGGCCGTGCTGCGTTGGAAGGTGGTCTTCTTCCGCGGGCAGGACCTGGACCACGCCGGGCACGTCGCCTTCGCCCGCCGCTTCGGTGAACCGGTCGTGCTGCCGCGCCGCGGTCCGCACTCGCCGCCGGACTTCCCGGAGGTCGAGACGACGGCCGACCGGCTGGAACTGGCCGGACGCTACGGCATGGAGCGCGACGAGTGGCTGCACCGCCGTCGGCACACCCTGCTGCGCGGCTGGCACTGCGACTACGGGACCCGTGTCGACCCGCCGGCCGCGACCGTCCTGCGCGCCGATGCCGTCCCGCCCTACGGCGGTGACACCACCTGGGCCAACCTGGCCGCCGCCTACGCCGGTCTGTCGGCGCCGGTCCGGGCCTTCGTGGACGGACTGCGCGCCGAGCACCGGCTCGGCGTGGGCTACCAGCCCCGGCCCGGAGACGACGCCTACGTCCGTCACCTCCTGGACCACCAGGTCGTCTCCGAGCACCCCCTGGTGCTGGTGCACCCGGAGACGGGGGAGCGGGTGCTGTTCGTCAACGGCTACTACGTGGAGGAGATCGTCGGCCTCTCCCGTCCGGAGAGCACGGCGATCCTGGAGATGCTGGTGGAGCAGGCGGTCCGCCCCGAGTACACCGTCCGCTTCCGCTGGGAGCCGGGCAGCGTCGCCTTCTGGGACAACCGGTCCACCATCCACCTCGCCCCCAGCGACCACGCCCACCTGGGCCACTCCCGGATCATGCACCGTGTGATGCTGGCGGGGGACGTGCCGGTGGGGGTGGACGGCAGGCGGTCGGAGGCGGTGGTGGGCACGGAGCCCGGCCGCTGGTGAAACGGGCTCGGGGCGGCGGCCGCCGGTCGAGGGCGGCGTGAGGTGGCCGGCGGCGGACCCTCGGGGTGGGATCCCGCAGCCGTCAGACGAGAAAACGTCAGTCGGCGGCCCGTCGGCAGGCGGGGCCGGGGAGACGGCCGGCACCGGATGCCGGTCGTCTCGCCCCTAGACCGAGGCGCTCGCCTCAGCGCGTCGGCTGCCAGCCCAGAGCCGGCCCCAGCTTCGTCGCCATGTCCGTCAGGATCTGTACGTAGTCCTCGTGGTCGAACGTGAAGGGCAGCGCGAAGGCGACCTCGTCCACCTCCCGGAATGCTGCGTGCGCGCGCAGCTCGTCGGCGATCTCCTCCGAGGTGCCGACCAGGTCCGGAGCGAACAGCAACCGGCCCGGCCCCTGCGGGGAGGCCGTGCGGGGCAGCCGCTTGGCCGCGTACGCCTGGTACTTGGCGCGCTGCTCCGGGCTCGCGGAGTCGGTCGGTATCACGACCAGCCCCTGCGAGACCCGGGCCGCCTCGCCGTCCGGGTGATGAGCGCGGAACTCCCTGATGAGGGACAGCTGGATCCCGGCGAAGTCCCAGGGCCCGCCGGGCTGTTCCGCCTTGACCACGCTGCTGGTCAGGAAGTTCATGCCGTGCTCGCCCGCCCAGCGTGCCGAGCCGAGGCTGCCGCCGCCGTACCACAGCCGCCGCCCGAGCCCCGGGGAGTGCGGCTGGACCACGTCGGAGAACACCTCGAACCCCTCGACCCCGCTGAAGTCGCTCGCGGGCTTGCCCCGCACCAGGTCCAGCAGCCGCCGCACCCGCTCGTAGGAGAAGTCCTCCGCGTCGGCCGTGTCCGGGTACAGGGCGTCCTTGGTCTGCTCGAAGTGCATCGGCGGGCCCACGCTCACGCCCGGGTTCAGCCGGCCCCCGGACAGGATGTCCACCGTCGCCAGGTCCTCGGCGAGGCGCAGCGGGTTCTCCCAGCCCAGCGGGGTCACCGCGGTGCCCAGTTCGATGCGCTGGGTGCGCTGGGAGGCCGCGGCGAGGACGGCGACCGGGGAGGAGATGCCGTGTTGCAGGTGGCGGTGGCGCAGCCAGGCGCTGTCGAAGCCGAGCCGCTCGCCCAGTTCGATGATCTTCAGCGTGGACTCGTGGCCCCGGCCCGGGTCCGCCGGGTCGAACAGGCCGATGGTGAGGAAGCCCAGCTTGCGCAGCGGGCGGGGAGTGGTCGGCACGGGCTCCTCCAGCGGTCGTACGTCGCGTCGCCCTTCGATTCTGGCAGGCGAGTGTGACAGCCGTGTGATCACTTCAGCGGGATGACGATCTCGTCCTCGACCGGCGGATCGACCTCCTGCGCCCGGTTGCCGGTCGCGGCGAAGCAGCGCAGCCGGACCGCCTCCGGAGCGACGTCCAGCCGCAGGAAGCACTTGAAGAACGGCGGGCTGTAGGTGGCCGAGCCGGGCGAGAACAGCTGGGTGTAGGCCTTGTGCACGGGCAGCCGGAACCGGGACGTGCGGTCCGGGCGGCCACCGGTGCCGAGGAGGCTCGCGACCAGACGGGTGCGCCGGGTGATCCGGGCGTCGGCGTCGGGTTTGCGGCCCGGCTCGATGCCGAGGCGCTCGGCGACGACCGCCGTCGCCTCCGCCTCGGTCAGGGTGAAGAAGCGGCGCAGCCGCAGCCGGCGGCCGTACAGACGGCTGTAGAAGGCCAGGGAGTCGCCGCGCAGCGGATAACAGCGGAAGTCGCGCTCGGTGACGCCCGCGACCGAGATCCGCGGGATGGTGTGCGTGGCGTGCATGAACGCACCGCCGCCGCCCGCGACCACGTACTGGATGGTGCGGCCGTCCACGTCGACCGGGTAGCGCTGGTAGTTGTGGATGTCGCCGCCGATCGAGGCCACATAGTGGTGCTCCGGGTCCCGGACGATGTCGTCCACCGTGCCCCCGCCCTCGATCGCGCACGGGTGGTGCTCGCCGTCGACGTACAGCGGTGACCCGGTGAGGAGGATCTTCGGCCGCGGTCCCCGGGAGACCTCGCGCAGCCAGGCACCCTGTTCGGCGTCGATCGTGCCGAGCAGACCGGTGTCGATCCCGACGATCCGCACCGGACCCGTGTCGATCGCCCAGTACGGCCCCGGCTGCACGGCCTGTTGCCCCGGTGCGGAGCGCAACGTGCGGGCGGCGGCGAGCCGTTGCTCGTCGGCCGGCCGGGGCCGGTGCCACAGCAGGGACCGCCACCAGGCGCGGCCGAACGGACGCGGCAGGGGCTCGGGGTCGAGCGGCGGGGTGTCGGCACAGAAGACGCGCATGAAGGCGCCGAGATCCTCGTACCAGTCGTGGTTGCCCGGTATCGCGTATATCGGGGCGGGATAGTCCTGGTAGGGCCGGAAGAACTTGCTGCCGTAGTCGTCGGTGCTGCCGACCGGATAGATCACGTCACTCGCGATCACCGCGAAGTCCGTTCCCTGACTTACCTTCAGGAAGCCGGGTACGACGGCGTACTGGGGGTCGTCTCCCTCCCCGGTGTCGCCGATGACCATGAAGGAGAACCGGTCGCCGTCCGCCCGCTCGATCACCTTGTCGGCGGGCGCCCCGGCCGCCTGCCGGCGTGCCACCCAGCGGCTGCGGGTGTGACCGGTCGGGTCACCGAACCAGGACGCCAGCACGCCGTTGCGGGCGGCCCACAGCGTGCGTGGATTCAGCCAGGACAACTTCTCGACGTGGTCCGGCATCAGCTCCTTGTAGATGCCGGGCTCGGCCGCGCCCCAGCCGGCGCCCTGTGCGGTATCGCGCGATGATTCAGACACACCGTGCACGGTAACAACGCGCCGGCGGAGGGCGGTTGGCGGGGCCTCGGCCGGTACGCTGTGAAGCAGTTCGGGGAGAGGGGCGGGCAGACATGGAACTCGGCTTCGCCGGACGGGTCGTGGAGTGGCGGGGGCCGGCGCCGTACTACTTCGTCGCCGTGCCGGACGCGGAGTCCGCCGACATCCGTGACGTGGCCGCGCTGGCCAGTTACGGCTGGGGAGTGATCCCGGTCGAGGCCAGAATCGGCGGCACCGACTTCACCACGTCCCTGTTCCCCAAGGACGGCGGGTACCTGTTGCCGCTCAAGAGCGCGGTGCGCCGGCCGGAGGGGCTCGCGCCCGGTGACGAGGTGACCGTCGCGATGACCGTACGTCTGTGAGCGCCTGGCGCACCCCGGCGCGGCAACCGTCCCGGTCCCGTTGCGGGACGCGCCGCTGCGGTCGTGGTCGGTCCGCCACTTCAGGGACACCACCGTGCTCCGGGCACGCTCCACCTGCGTCACGACGTCCCTTTCACTCGTCCGGAGTGAAGGGGGACGTCTCTCGCGGCAGCCACGCGAGCCAAGCTCGTAATCGAATATGTGTACGACTATGGTGGCGGGGGAAGGACCCGGAGCGTGCGCCCCGATCTCCTTCCCGCCCAACTCGTCCGCACGGCCCGTTTCACCCGCGGTGTCCCCGGCCGGTTCACCGTGGCCGCGGACGGCGGGGCCGTGCTGTATCTGCGGGGGCGTACGGGGGACGACCCCGCCGCCTGCCTGTGGCGGCTCGAACTCGAATCGGGGGACGAGTGGTTGCTGGCCGATCCGGTGCGGCTGCTCGGTGCCGGGCGCGGGCCGCGCGGGATCGAGGGTTATGCCACCGACGAGGCCACCGGAGTCGTCGTGTTCGCGCTGGGTGGTGCGCTGTGGACCGTGCCGACGCGCGGCGGCGAACCCCGGCGGCTGCCGGCCGCACGCCCCGCCGCCGATCCGCGCCCCGATCCGGCCGGCCGGAGTGTCGCGTATGTGTGCCGCGGTGCGCTCCGTCTGATCGGGGCGGACGGGGCCGGGGACCGGCCGATCGCCCAAGCGGACGATCCGGATGTGGAGTTCGGGGTGGCGGCGCACACCGACGCCACCCTCCCTGACGGCCCGCGCGGTCACTGGTGGGCACCCGACGGCACCGCCCTGCTGTACGCCCGTACCGATCGCCGGCGCGTGCAGCGCTGGTACAGCACCGATCCTGCCAGGCCGGAGAGCCCGCCCGAGGTCCATCACCACGCGTTCGCCGGTACCCCGAACCCCGACGTCACCCTCTGGCTGGCATCGGTCGAACCCAACGGGCGGCCCATATCGGTGCGTTGGGAGCGTGCGGCCTTCGAGTACGTCGTCGGCGCCGGCTGGGACGCGCACGGTCCCTTCGCCGTCGTGCAGTCCCGCGACCAGCGCACCGTCCGGCTGCTCGGCATCGACCCGGCGGACGGTCGTACGACGGTCCTGCTGGAGCAACGGGACGCCCGCTGGGTGGAGTTGGTGCCGGGTCTGCCGGCCCGCACCGCCTCCGGCGCCGTCCTCGCCCACATGGATGTGCGCGGCACCCGGTACCTTACGGCCGACGGCGAACCGGTCACGCCCCCGGGCCGTCGGCTGCGTGCCGTCCTCGGCGTCGACGGGGACGAGGTGCTGTTCACGGCGTCCGACGAGCCCACCGAGGTCGAACTGTGGTCCTGGCGGCCGGGGAGCGAACCGCGTCGGCGGAGCGTGGGCCCGGGGCTGCACGGGGGAGTGCTGCGCGGCGGCACCCTCCTCCGGACCACCGCCGACACCGGTGGTCCGGCCCCGCGCGCCGAGGTGCTGCGTGCCGGGCGGCGGGCCATGGCCGTTCCGTCGTACGCGGAGCCGCCCGTGCTCGGCGTGCGCCGGAGCATGCTGCGGCTCGGCCCACGGGAGTTGCGGGCCGCCCTCCATCTGCCCTCCTGGCACCGGCCGGCGGACAACGGTCCGCTCCCGGTGCTCCTCGACCCCTATGGCGGCGCGGGCGGTCAGCGCGTCACCGCGGCTCACGACTGGAAGACCCTGGTGTCGCAGTGGTTCGCCGAACAGGGCTTCGCGGTGCTGGTGACCGACGGCCGGGGCACCCCGGGGCGCGGGCCGGACTGGGAACGCGAGGCGTACGGCGATCCGTTCGGGCCCGCGCTGGAGGACCAGGTGAGCGCGCTGAGGGAGGCCGCCCACGCGCACTCCGTGCTCGATCTGCGCAGGGTCGGCATCCGTGGCTGGTCGTTCAGCGGCTCGCTCGCCGTGCTCGCCCTGCTGCGCCGCCCGGACGTCTTCCGCGCCGCCGTGGCCGGCGCGGGCGTGACCGACCAGCGGCTCTACGACGCCCACTGGCGTGAGCGGTTCCTCGGTCATCCGCAGGACCGTCCCGAGCGGTACGACGCCTGCTCCCTGCTCCGCGAGGCGCCCCGGCTCACCCGTCCCCTGCTGCTCGTCCACGGCCTCGCGGACCCCAAGGTCCCGCCCGCCCACACCCTCCGGCTGTCCGACGCGCTGCTCGCCGCGGGCCGCCCGCACGAGGTGCTGCTCCTGCCCGGCGCGGGGCACCAGCCCATCGGCACCGACGTCACCCACGACCTGCTGCGGCACCAAGTCGGCTTCCTGCGACGGCACCTGGGGGCCGCCCGGCCCTGAACCGCCCATGGGGAAAACCCTCGATCGACCGCAACTGTGGTGACATGGCGGCGTCATCGCCAACGACACCGGTGAGGCGGCCCACGGCGGCTCGTACAAGGCCTGGCTGGACGGCTACGGCTCCTCGCACACCGACACGCTCTCGCAGTCGGTGGCCATCCCGGCGGGCTGCAAGGCGACCCTGAACGTCAACGCCGCCTCGGGTTACGCGCAGACGACCTTCGACCTGTCCTCGCCGGCGGGCCAGACGGGCACCCTGAAGTTCAACGGAGTCGAGGACTCCTCCCGGCAGACCAGCCTCGTCGTGGACGACGCCGCCCTGACGACCGGCTGAGCGACCCATGACGGTCCCGCACCCCGGCAGCCGGCCGGGGTGCGGGATCCGCGCATGTCACCTCGTGCGTCAGCTCAGCGGATCCAGCGTCAGATACGCCTGCTGCGGGCTGCCGTCGTGCACCAGCGACTCCTGGTCGCCGACGTCGTCGAAGGCGAACGCGTAGGCCTTGCCGTCGGCCATCTGTGCATGCACCGCACGCGCGTACTGGTTCGTGACCGGGTCCTGGTAGAAGTCGGCCGTCGAGGTGTCCGGCTGGTCCGGGTCGACCAGCAGGGTCGAGCGGTTGAAACCGGCGCACAGCGTACGGGAGATGGGGCCGCGCACGTTGTCGTTGGGTGCGTCGAGCAGCTTGTGGCAGCCGAAGACACTGTCCGCGTCCGGCTTCTGGAAGCTGGTGACCACCGCGCCCGAGGCGTTGGTGAAGTTCATGACGTTGCCCGAGACCCGGCCGAAGTACTTGGTGTTCGGCTGGTCGGCGAAGGGCGTGACGGTCAGCGTCGACGTCGAGTACTTCTGCCAGACCCGGTTGACGTAGTCGTCCAGCACACTTGCCGGCAGGGCCCCGGTCTCCACGCCGTACAGCGGTGACAGGGCGCGCAGCACCGTGCCGTCCGAGCGGGTCTGGATCAGGCCGGACCAGCCGCCCGACCGGCTCCGCAGGGCGTTGAAGAAGCCGTTGTAGCCACCGGACTTCAGGTGCCCGGTGGTGCTCACGCTGCCGTCGGAGCGCTGCACGCCGACCGCGTACGGCGCGGAGAACATGTCCACCTGGGTGCTGTTGAGCCACAGTCCGGAGTCGTTGAGGGTGTACTCGGACCAGTTGAACAGGATGTTCCGGTTGGGGTCGGAGGGGTTCTGCACGGCCGGCTGCACCAGGCCGCCGGTGGTCAGCCGGAAGTCGAGCTTCTGGCCGTAGGAGAAGTAGATCCGGCCGGAGAACTTCGGTATCCGGATGGTCTTCGACTGCCCGGGGGCCGGGCCGGCGATCGACGCGTCCGGGGCGGGCGTCGGCGGGTTGCCGCCCGCCGGCCAGGCGTGGAAGCCTCCGTTCGCGTCGGCCCAGCCCTGCTGCCCGGAGGACAGCTGGGTGCCGAGGTCGTAGACGTAGACCGGTTCGGAGCGGCCCGAGTTGTTGGTCAGCTTCAGCGGGATGGTCTCCGGTACGGCGGCGCCGGCGTGGTCCGGCGCGCCGAGGGCGAGCACTCCGCCGACGAGGGCCGCGGCGGCCGCGAGGGGCAGTGCGGGGCGTGTGAGTCTGTGCGGCACTCTCCACCTCCGTGTGGGGTCGGGGTCGTACGGATATTGGTCCGTACCTGTTTGAGAGCGCTCTCAGGCTCGTACCGAGACGCGTGCATGTCAATGCAGTGAGCGGAGTGACTTACGGCGCCCGCCGTGCGGCAGGCGCCGTGAATCGGTGTCAGAAAGTGCGGTCGAGCAGGTCCAGCAGGGCCGCCCAGTGCCGCTCGTCGGCCTCGCGGTCGTACGCCGTGGTGTCCGCCTGTGTGTAGCCGTGCCGGGCGCCCGCGTAGACCTCGCAGGTGTGCCGGACGCCGGCCTCGGTCAGGGCCTTCTCGAAGCGCTCGATCTGCTCCGGGGGCAGCGAGGGGTCGTTGTCGGCGTGTCCCAGGTACAGCTCCGCGGTGATGCGCGGGGCACCGAGGTGCGGGCTGGTCGGATCGTCGGTGGCGAGCGCGGCGCCGTGGAACCCGGCCGCGGCCGCCACACGGTCCGGATGCGCCGCCGCCGTCCACAGGGCGAGCCGGGCGCCCATGCAGTAGCCGGTGAGCGCGACCGGCCCGTCGGCGACCAGCGGGCTGTCGGCCATCCAGCGCAGATAGGCGGCGGAGTCCCGCTCGATCAGGTCCGGGGCCAGCGAGAACACGATCGGACCGAGCCGCTCCCAGATGGTCGGGTCGGCGCCCGGGTCGATGAACTCGGGCAGCTCGACGACCGGGGCCCGGCCGAGGCGGTAGGTCACGTTGGGCACCAGCACCGTGTAGCCGGCGGCGGCCAGCCGGTCGGCCATCGACTTCAGGTGCGGGCGCAGGCCGTAGGCGTCCATGTAGAACAGCACACCCGGACGGGGACGTCCGTCCGCGGGGTGGACGAGGTAGGCGTCGGCGACGCCGTCCTCGGTTTGGATGTCGAGGTCGGTTCCCTGGACATCGGTCATGGTGAGGAGGCCTCCCTGGAGGAACGGGCGTCGGACGGCGGTCGCCTCCGGCGCCGGGACTACCGCCCATGCTGTCACGCAAGATCGACGACGCCGCACCCGGTGGTCCGCGTGCTCACTCGAAACGGCCGGTGTCCCCGGCGCCGCGCCGGACGATCTCCGCCTCGCCGCCGGAGAAGTCCACGACCGTCGTCGGCTCGGTGCCGCACTCTCCCGAGTCGACCACCGCGTCCACCACGTGGTCGAGCCGGTCCTTGATCTCCCAGCCCTGCGTCAGCGGCTCCTCCTCGTCCGGCAGCAGCAGCGTGCTGGACAGCAGCGGCTCGCCCAGCTCCGCCAGCAGGGCCTGGGTGACCACATGGTCGGGGATGCGCACGCCCACGGTCTTCTTCTTCGGGTGCAGCAGCTTGCGCGGCACCTCGCGGGTGGCCGGCAGGATGAAGGTGTAGCTGCCGGGCGTGGACGCCTTCACGGCCCGGAAGACGTCGTTGTCCACCCGTACGAACTGGCCGAGCTGCGCGAAGTCGCGGCACATCAGCGTGAAGTGGTGCCGGTCGTCCAGCCGTCGGATGGAACGGATCCGGTCCATGCCGTCCCGGCTGCCCAGCCGGCAGCCCAGCGCGTAACAGGAGTCGGTCGGGTATGCGATGAGCGCCTCCGAGCGCACCGCGTCGGCGATCTGGGCGATGCTGCGCGGCTGCGGGTTCTCGGGGTGCACGTCGAAGTACTTCGCCATTCACCGAGCTTATGCCGTCAGCGGTCCGCCGGCGCGCACCGCCGGTTGTGTCACGGGTGGGGACAGGGCGCAGTGGACCGCTGCCGGGCGGTCGCCGCCGGAAAGTCCTGTGCGTACTTCCCGGAATTCGGGGCATGCGACCCGTGAGCCGTCCGAGGCCTCCCCCCCTTGGCCCCGGAGGCGATGTCTCCGCCGGCTGCCCACCCCCCCCCGGGCCGCCGGCGGAGCGGTGTCCGGCGGGTCCACCGCCGCGTCGGGTAACGTGCGGGTGCGTAAGCCCAGGCCAACTCGGAGGCAAGGAGAGGGGTACGTGGCCGGCCGACCGGACGGGAGCCCGGCGTTCCAGCAGCCGTACGGCGGGGACGACGCCTGGGCGCAGGAGCTGCTGGACCAACTGCGGCCCGCCGGGCGCGATCCGCGCCGGCTCGTCGACTGGCTCGCCCGGACCGTCGGCGCGTCGGTGGGCCTCCAGGACGACCGCGGCGGCCTGCTCGCGGGTGAGCGCCTGCGGCTCGACTCCGACGTTGTCGCCGCCGTCGCCGCCGGCCGGGTCTCCGCCGCGTCCCTCGACGACGGCGTACGGCATGTCCGGCTGGTCGGGGTACGGCTTCCGGGGCCCCGCCGCACGGCGGGAGCCGTCCTGGCCGTGGCCCGCCCGGAGCCCTTCGACCGGCGCACCACCGAGATCCTCGGCCACACCGTCGGCGTACTGGAACTGCTGCTCAGGGAACGGGAGTCGGCCGAGTCCGGGCGGCGGCTGCGGCGGGCCACGGCCGACCTGCGGCTGGCGATCCTGCAGCTGCTCATGGTGGAGGACACCGTCTCCGCCCGCCGGGTGGCCGCCGGGCTGTGGCCGGGCCTGCTGGAGCAGGACAGCGCCCGTGTCTTCGTCCTCGAGGACACCGCCGTGGAACGCGACCGGCTCGCCGACGCGTGCATGGACGCCACCGACGGGCGGGCGCTCGTCGTGCGCTGCCCCGCGGTGGACGAACACGTCATCGTCGTCGGTCCGTCCGCCGAGGTGGGGGAGCGGCTGCGGTCCCTCGTCGGCGACCGGCCCGGCACCTTCCTCGGCGGCAGTCCCCGGCAGAGCCTCGCCCTGACCGCCACCGCCTACGGACAGGCCGTCACCGCGCTCGCCGTGGCCCGCTTCCGCTCCGACCGGTACGCCGTCTACGCCGCCCGCACCCGCCCCGCACAGCTCATGGACCCCGCGGCGCTGCGGTCCTGGGCCGCCGCCGTGCTGCGTCCGCTCGACGCGCTGCCGCACCATGTGCGCGCCGAACTGCTCGCCACCACCCGGCTGGGCCTGGAGTTCACCGCCGTGAACGCGGCCAAGGTGCTCGGCGTCAGCCGCAACACGGTCCGCGCCCGGATGGACCGGGCCGCCGCACTGCTCGGCGCCGACCTCTCCCGGCTGCCCGTCCGCGCCGTCGCCCACGCCGCCGTCAACACCGAGCCCGCGCACGGCCCGTACGACCTCTCCGGCGGCGAGCCCGGTCCGCCGGCCCGGACCCGGTTCGCCGGGCTGCTCGCCACGAGCGCGCTGCGCACCTGGGCGGACGGGCTGCTCGGCCGCCTCGACGAGGACGGCCGGGATCTGCGCGGCACCTTGCGCGCCTGGACCCGCGCCGACGCGCACGCCGAACGCGCCGCCCAGGCACTCGGCGTGCACGCCCAGACCGTGCGGGAACACGTCCGGGCCGCCGAACCGGTCCTGGAACGCCGGCTCACGGCCGGCGGCACCGACCTGTACGAGGTCGTCCTCGCTCAACTCGTCAGCGGTGAGCTGCCCGTGCCCGAGCTCGGCGTGGTGGGCCCCGGCACGGCGAACCCGGACCAAGCGGACGCGTCTGTGCACCGGTGAGTCGCGTGCGGGTGCTGCCGGGCACCGGTGCACTGGCCCGCGTCCGGCAGCGCACGTAGCTTCGGCTGTCGGCGGGGCACGACCGGAACGGGGGACCGGTCGCAGCCCCGCCTTCCGCCTCGGGCCCTGCCGAGCGGGTGCCTCATCCGGTACGGGCGACCGGCAGGTTGTAGACGTGAGCCGGAGAGATGATCTTCGTGATCGCTTCGCCCAGCACGGTGCTGGGCTCCTGGGCCCGGTTGCCGGTGTCGGTGTCGAGGAGGGCGACGAGCGTCGTCCGCGTCGACGGCAGGTAGACCGTCAGGGACTCGTATCCCGGCAGGGAGCCGTTGTGGCCGATCCATCCCTGCACGTCGAAGATGCCCAGACCGTATCCGGCGCCCTTGATCGAGCCCGTCTGCGGTGTGGTCAGCCGCTGCTTCTGCGTCGCGGCACCGACCATGCGCGTCCCGTCCGGGAACCGGCCCGTGGCGACCGTCGGCGCCCAGACGCGCAGATCCTGGAGGTCCGAGATCATCGCGCCGGCCGCCCAGCCCCAGGAGGGGTTCCAGTCGGCCGCGTCGGCTTCCTCGCCGTTCGCCGTCTGCCGGGTGTAGCCCTGCGCGTGCGGGGTGGGGAACTCGGTGCCGACGGGGAAGAGCGTGTGCTTCATGCCGGCCGGATCGAGGACGTGCTGCTTGATGTAGTCATTGAGGTGCTGCCCGCTCTCCTTCTCCACCACCAGACCCAGCAGGATCAGATTGGTGTTGGAGTAGAAGAACTTCCGGCCCGGCTGGAACAGCACCGGATGCCTGAAGGAGTAGGCGAGCAACTGCCGGGGCGTGAAGGGCCGTTGCGGGTTCGAGGTGAGTGCCTTGTAGAAGCCGGGGTCCTCGGAGTAGTTGAACAGTCCGCTGCGCATGCCGGCGAGCTGACGCAGCGTGATCCTGTTCCCGTCGGGCACGCCGTCGACGTACTTTCCGATCGGGTCGTCCAGGCCCACCTGACCCCGGTCCACCAGCTGCAGCAGCGCGGTCACGGTGAACGTCTTGGTCTCGCTGCCGATGCGCAGGTACAGGTCCGGCGTCATCCGCCGGCCGGTGCTCTTGTCGGCGACCCCGAACGAGCGGACGTAACTCGGCTGTCCCGGCGTCCAGACGCCGACGGTCACGCCGGGAATCTGCGCCTCGCGCATCACCTTGTGCACGGCCGCGTCGAGTTGGCGTGCCACTGAGGGGGTGAGGTCACGGACGGCCGCTCCCGGGGGACTCGGGCCGGGTGAGCCGGTGGCGAGGGCGGCCGGTGCCGAGGCCGGGGACGCCCGTCCGGGCCCGGCGGCCACCGGTGCCGTCAGTGTCCCCACCGCGACGGCGACCGCGGCCCCCCTCAGCAGGCGTGCGGACGTATGCGACATGGGCTGACTCCAAGCACGTGAGAGCCGAGCGTGCGCTGAGCGGGACGTCGGAGCCCTGACCCACCCAGGATAGGAGCGCACTCCCCGCCGTGCCCGCCGGGCGGAGCGGGCGGCCCGCGTCGCCGCTCGTCGGCGGGATGCTTGTCCGACAGGCGGAAGGCCTCGTTCGGGCGATGGCCTCACCCGACCCGGTGAGCCTGTGGGGCCGGCCGTACCGGGGACGGCCCACGGGCGTTGCCCCGGCATGAACCGCTTGGATCCGGCGCACCGCCTGGACCGGCTGGAGCGGCTGGACCGCCTGCGCCGGACGGGCCGCCCGGCGCAGGCGGACCGGGCCCGGGAACCGATCTACGCCGGCCTCGTCGCCGAGTGGCGGGCGCAGGGGCGTACCGTGCCCGCGGAACCCGACGCGCCGTCGACCGCACTCGCCGGGGCCGGCTCCGGGGCGCGGCCCGCGCCCGAGCACGCCTGAACCGTCACTGCCCGCACAGCGGCGTGAGGACGGCCAGGGTGCCGTTGGCCTGCCGCAGCGCCTCCTCCAGGACGCCGGGCGAGTGGAGTGCGCCGGAGCCGTCCGGCGGCACGAGCCACTCCAGGAAGCGTGCGGGCCGGTACGGCGGCGGTACGGCGACCCAGGCCCCCTTGGCCGCGTACCGCAGACCGGCTCCGACCCAGCCGCCGGAGGGGTCCGGCGGCAGGAAGAACCCCACCCGGCCCACCGCCGTGTCGACCAGCGTCGGTCCCGGCACGGGCATCCCGGGCCGCCACAGCAGGTCGAGGGTGAGCAGGCCCAGCCGCTCGGGGACGCTCACCATGTCCCAGAAGCGGCCCGCCTCCAGCAGCGCGATGCCCTCGCCGTGATCCCACTCCCGTTTGCAGGAGCGCGGGTCGGCCGCCGCCGCGGCCAGCCACTCCACGCCCCGCATCCACATCGTGTTCGTCATGCGTCGCTCCGGGTGTCCTCGTCCGCCTGCCCTCGGCATATGCATGCTCGTAGATATTTCTACGCGGCGGAAGGGGTGGCGAGGCCTGGCGTTTCTGCCGGGGCGTTCGAACTCCGGCTGTGGGTTCGTCAGTTGGGGAGCGGGGATGCGTCACCCGTACGGGGCCGGGCCTCGGGCGTCACAATCGATTCGAAGGTGCTGACGATCGATTCCCGCGTCATATGTTGAGATGGCTGCCGTTTCAATCGTAGAGTCACCTCATCCGTCACCGTCTCCAGCGAGGTACTCCATGGACCGCACGCGTCTGCACGCCCTCCTGGCCCGCGAGAGCGCCGAGGCCGAGCGCCGCAACCCGCGCTCCCGCGCGGCCTATGCGCGGGCCGGCCACCTCTTCGGCCGGGTGCCGATGACCTGGATGAACAAGACGGCCGGTGCCTTTCCCCGCTATCTGGCCGGTGCGCGCGGCGCCCGGGTCACCGACGTGGACGGGCACGAGTACATCGACTTCTGCCTCGGCGACACCGGTGCGATGGCCGGCCACTCGCCCGCCCCGGTCACCGAGGCCGTTCAGCTGCGGTTCGCCGAGCTGGGCGGGGCCACGGCGATGCTGCCGACCGAGGACGCCGAGTGGGTCGGCGCCGAGCTGACCCGCCGGTTCGGCCTGGCGCGCTGGAGCTTCTCGCTCACCGCGACCGACGCCAACCGCTGGGCGATCCGGCTCGCCCGGGCCGTCACCGGGCGCCCGAAGATCCTGGTGAACAGCTACTGCTACCACGGCAGCGTCGACGAGTCCCTGATCGTCGTCGGCCCGGACGGCGCGGGCACCGGCCGCCCCGGCAACGTCGGTGCCCCGTGCGAAGTGACGCTGACCAGCCGGGTGGCCGAGTTCAACGACCTCGCCGGGCTGGAGCGCGAACTGGCCCACGGCGACGTCGCCGCCGTCCTGATGGAGCCCGCCCTCACCAACATCGGCATCGTCCTGCCGGAGCCCGCCTATCTCGCCGGCGTCCGCGAGCTGACCCGGCGGTACGGCAGCCTGCTCATCAACGACGAGACGCACACCTTCTCCGCCGGACCCGGCGGCTGCACCGCCGCCTGGGACCTGGACCCCGACCTGCTGACCATCGGCAAGGCGATCGGCGGCGGCATCCCGGCCGGCGCCTACGGACTGTCCGCCGAACTCGGCGACCGGCTGCTGGCGCGCACCGACCTGGACCTCGTGGACATGGGCGGCGTCGGCGGCACCCTCGCCGGCAACGCGCTCTCGGTCGCCGCGATGCGGGCCACCCTCGAACACGTCCTCACCGACGAGGCGTTCGCCCGGATGACCAAGCTCTCCGAGCGCTTCGAGGCGGGTGTCCGGGCAGGCATCGAGGGCCACCTGCTGCCGTGGTCCGTGAGCCGGCTCGGCGCCCGCACCGAGTACCGTTTCACCAGCCCGGCGCCGCGCACCGGCAGCGAGTCCGCGGCCGTGTCCGACCCGGAGCTGGAGGACTTCCTGCACCTCTACCTCGCCAACCGGGGCATCCTGCTGACCCCGTTCCACAACATGGCGCTCATGTGCCCGGACACCACCGAGCAGGACGTCGACACCCACACCGAGGTCTTCGCCGCCGCGCTCGCCGAACTCGCGGACTGAAGCCCCCGGCCACACCCACACGAAAGGACACGCGTGGACGAGATCGACCGGGCCATCCTGCGCGAGCTGCAGACCGACGGCCGCATCGCCTACGCCGACCTCGGCCCGAAGGTCGGCCTGTCCGCCTCGGCGGCCCGGCAGCGGCTGCAGCGCCTGCTGGACTCCAAGGCCGTCCAGGTGGTCGGGGTCACCGACCCGATGGCCATGGGCGGACAGGCCATGGCCCTGCTCGGCATCGGCGTCGACGGCGACCCCCGCACCGTCGCCGACGCCCTCGCCGAACGCCCCGAGGTCGTCTACTCGGTGCTGACCTCGGGCGGATTCGATCTGTTCGCCGAGGTGGTGGCTCCCGGCCCGAAGGCCCTGCTGGACTTCGTCAACGACGTGGTACGGCCCCTGGAAGGCGTCCGCGAGATCCAGTTGTTCCCGTACTTCGGCATCCACACCCACCGCTTCCTGTGGGACGTGGGCTGACCGGTGCTCCGGTCAGGCGGCCGGTGGCGCGGGGGCCAGCACCAGCATGGTGACGTCGTCCCGGACGTCGTAACCCCGCCCTACGAGGTCCGTCCACACCGCCCCGGGCAGCTCGGCGGACGGCGCGCCGGTCAGGGCGGCCAGCCGTGCGGGCAGCGGATAGAAGACGTCGTCGGCGTCCCGCGCCTCCCAGACCCCGTCGGAGGCCAGGAAGAGCCGGTCGCCCGGCCCGAGCGTCACGGTGACCTCCTTCGGCGGGTCGACGCCGACCAGCCCGACCCCCAGCGGCGGTCCCGGCACGACCGTCACCTCCAGGGCATCCTTCCCGTGCAGCAGCACGGGCGCCGGATGACCGCAGCCCACCACCCGCACGGCGCGCCCGTCGGCGGAGAACTCCAGCAGCACCCCGGTGGCGAACAGCTCCGCGTTGCGCACGCCCGCCGAGTCCACCGCCAGCCTGCGGTCCATCCGTGCGGCGACCGACTCCAGGTCCGGCTGGTCCAGCACCGCCTCCCGGAACGCTCCCAACAGCGACACCACCGTCGCGACCGCCGACAGCCCGTGCCCCTGCACGTCCCCCATCACCGCACGCACACCGTACGGCCCGTCCCGTACGTCGAAGAAGTCCCCGCCCACCAGCGTCCCGTCCTGCGCGGCCCGGTAGAAGCCCGCGCAGCCCACGTTCCCGACCCGCCCCGGCAGCAGCGGCATCACGGCGCGCTGCACGGCCTCGCCGATCGCCCGCTCCGTGTCCAGCTGGGCGTCCCGGCGACTGCGCACATAGGACACGAACACACTCAGCACGGCCACGAACACGATGCTGAGCAGATCGGTGTTGCCGGGCCGGTTGAGATGGGTGGCGGGGATGTTCAGCACCGCGACCACCCCGAGACCGAGGATCCCGGTCCCCAACGGGCTGTACGACAGCACCGCCAGCGGCGGAATCGCGCCCAGCAGGAATCCGGCGTCCCGCGCATCCGGAGTGATCACCGTGGCCGTGGTGAGGGCCACGAGCAGCAGCACGGGCAGCACCCGTACCCACCACGGCGGCGGCGCGCCCCGCAACCAGCCGCGATCCTCCAGGTCCCGATGCGACGACCCGCCGCGCACCGATCTCACATCCCCAAGCTACGCCGCCCTCCGCGTGGGGGCCTCCCCCCGAGGGCACCGGTGGCCCGGTCCCGGCTCCGGTCGGCGAAAAGCGGTGGACGCCCCGCGGCGGCCCGCATAGCCTGGGTCGGCACGCCCGAGCCGGACGGAAGGAGGCGAGTGTCATGGCCACTGTCATCCTGCGCTCCCGCCTCCCCGTCACCCGGGTGTGCAACGCCTGACCGGGAGCGCATCCCCGCCGCCGCACCGCGGCACGCCTCCCGGAGGAATGCATGACCACACCGGTCATCCGCACGCTCGACGCGAGCACCGCGCACCTTTTCGACACCATGCCCGACCCGCTGGCGTTCCGTGACAAGCACCGGAACACCCGCTTCCGCCCCGAGTGGCAGCGCATCGCCGTACGCGACGGCCGCACCGTGGCCCGCGCCGCCTGGTGGGGCAGGCCCGAGGACACCGAGCCGCTCCTGATCAACTGGTTCGACGTGGCCGAGGGCGAGGAGGAGGCCGGAGCCGAACTCCTGCGGACGGCACCCTGGCAGACCGACGAACTGGAACTCGACCTGCCCGCCGGCCGGCGCACCGACCCCCGGCTGCGCACCGCCGTGGACCTCCGGGCCGCCGCGGCGCGCGCGGCCGGCTACATGCCGCTGGTGGAGCGCTTCCTGTACCGCTGGACCCCGGACCGGGGCCTGCCCGAGCGACCCGGCCGCCTCGTCTTCGCCGCCGAGCCGGACGACGCCGTGTTCCACGGCCTGCTGCGCCGCATCCACTCCGTCACCCTCGACGCCCACGCCCGCCGCGCCCTCGAACAGGGCGGGCCGGACCGGGCCGCACAGCAGGAGCTGGACGTCTTCCACTGGTTCCCGTCCCCGCGTGACTGGTGGCAGATCGCCCGCACTCCCGAGGGTGAGCCGGTCGGCATCCACATCCCCGCGCGGAACCCGTCCGGCCCCTGCGTCGGTTTCATCGGCGTCGTGCCGGAACAACGCGGCCGCGGCTACGCCTACGACCTGCTCGCCGAATGCACCCACTTTCTGGCGGCCCGGGACGCCGACTTCATCGCCGCCGCCACCGACCAGACCAACTTCCCCATGGCCGCACACTTCACCAGGGCCGGCTATCCCGTCGTACGGGAGCGGATCAACTTCTGGGCCGACCGCGTTGTCAGTGCCGGATGACACGCTGGGTGTCGGTGGTGATCGACCGCGAGACGGGGGAGGGCCCCATGACATCCGAGCGATCAGTCGGCCGGGCCCAGGTCCCTGCTCTCGGTCAGGCGGGCCTGCGCTGTCGCCAGGATCTCGGTGACACGGAGGCCGAACGCGGCGTCGCAGGCATGGGAGCGGCCCGTGCGCGCGGCCGTGAGCAGGGCGTCCGTGGCGCGGCCGAGCGCGGGGACCGCTCCTTCGGAACTGCCCGGCATCAGCGCCACGCCCGCCTCGCCCCGCAGCTCCACATCGGCCCCGGCCGCCGCCGGCGGCGCCGTCAGGCTCAGCGTGAGCGTGCTCGACGCCCCGGTGGCATGGTCGAGGACCAGATGCACGGTGTCCGCCGGACCGTGCGCCGCCGCCACGACCTGCCGTACGTCGCCGAGGACCGGCAGCAGCACCGACAGGGCGTGCGGGCCGACGTCCCACAGCGCCCCCTTCTCCCGCCGCCAGGGCGAGGCCGCGAACGGGCTGTCGGAGGTGAACACGGCGCCCAGCCACTGCGCGCGGGCCGTGAACCAGCCCGCCACGGCCGCCTGTTCCTCGATCCAGGCGTCCGGCTCCTTCTGGAAACGGGCGGTGAAGAACACCACCGAGGCCACCCCGGCCCGCTCCACGGCGGCCACGACGGCCCGCCCCTCGGCCACCGACACCGCGAGCGGCTTGTCCAGCAGCAGATGACGGCCCGCCCGAGCCGCACGCACCGCCAACTCCGCCTGCACGGACGGCGGCAGGGCCACGGCGACGGCGTCCACCTCGGCCAGCAGCGCGTCCACGTCGTCGTACGCCGCGACGTCGTACTGCTCGGCCAGCGTGGTGGCCGCCTGCGGACGGCGGCCCCACACCCCGGCGAACTCCACGCCGGGATGCCCGGCAAGAGCGGGGGCGTACGCCGCCCGGGCCCAGGGGCCCGTCCCCAGCAGTCCGATACGCATGTGGCGTTCCTTTCTCCGAGCCGATCCCCGCACCTTCAAGAGCCTGCGCTCCGGTCGCCCCCCGCACACCCGCCGTCCGGATCCCCGTCCGCGGCAAGCCACTCGGCGATGGTGGCGGCGATGGGCTGACCTGTGTCCATCTCGACGAACCCGAACTGACCCGACTGGTTGCACTCCAGGAACCACCAGATCCCGTCGGCGTCCTCGGCGAAGTCGAATGCGCCGTAGGCCAGTTCCGCGCCCCTCATGTACCGCCGTACGCCCTCGGCGACGCGCGCGGGCACGTCCGCCGGGAGCCAGGGAGAGACCGACGGGGCGAAGCGGACGTCCACGTCGTCCGGGTGGGCGTCCGGGTCGGCCGGCTTGCGCGCGGCCAGCAGCGCCTCGCCGACGACGGTGAGCCGGATGTCGGCCCGCTTGGTGATCCGCCGCTGCAGCAGCGTCGGGCCGAAGGCCACCGCCGAGAAGTCGGCGTCCGGCGCGACCCGGCTGGTCGGCACCGCGCGCGGCGGCTCCTGCGGGTGAGCGCCGGACACCGGCTTGACCACCAGCTCGGGGAAGCGCTCCGCGAACTCCCGGGCCGCCTGCGGGAACGTGGTGATCAGCGTGGCCGGCACCGCGAGGCCGCTGCTCTGGGCGAGATGCAGCTGCCAGGGCTTGTGGCGGGCCCGGCGGGCCGCGTCCGGATGGTTCATCCAGCGCGCGCCGGTGGTGCGCAGCATGCCGTACAGCGCCTGCGCCGACTCCTCGGTCAGCCAGGCGGACGGCTGGACGGCGCGGGCGGCGGCGGCACCGGGCCTGCGCACCCAGACCGAGCGCAGGCCGCCCATGCTCACCAGGCGCCCGCCGACGGACAGATGCCCGCGGTAGGCGCCCTGCACGTACTCGCCCGACAGCGCCACCCCGTTGGTCAGGTCGGCGGGGTCGAGCCGGACCACGGGCACACCGGCCTCGCCCAGCCGGAGGACCACCATGTCCGCCGTCACGTCCTCTTCACTGGTCAGGATGAGCACGGTCATCTTCCAGGGCCCGCGTTCAGTCGTCGAAGTGCGTCTTGGAACCGGCCGTCGAGGTCGTGGTCCCCAGAGCTCTCAGGGTCGCGTGGTCGGTGGCGGCGAGCCGCCCGTCCGGGAGGACGTTCAACTGCAGTCCGGAGTCGTACGCATACGGAGTGGTGACGTCCAACTGCACAGCGGGGCGCGCGTAGTTGAGCGTGAACGGTTGCATGGTCTCTCCCTGATTCGGCTTTCACGTCCTTATACGAATCGAACGGGTGATTGGTTTCCTCACGCTGAGTAACCGCAGCTCGGAGGGGTGCCCAAAACACCGCAGGACGGCGTGCCTGCATGGCCGATGACGCCGATGAAGCCCAGGACGTTGCACGGCGCGACGGAAAGGGGCGCTCACCCCGTGAGCGACAGCGCGCTCCGCGCCACCGTCAACGCCTGTTCCGCATAGCCGCGTCCGAAGAGCACGGCGTGCACCAGCAGCGGGAACAGCTGGTGCACGCCCACCCGGTCGCGCCGGCCGGGCGCGAGCGGTGCCGTCTCCTGGTACCCCGCGAGCACCCGGTCCAGGTAGGGGCAGCCGAAGAGCTGGAGCATCGCCAGGTCCGTCTCCCGGTGTCCGCCGTGCGCGGCGGGGTCGATGAGGTGGACCTCGCCGTCGGCGCCCCACAGGACGTTTCCGTTCCACAGGTCGCCGTGCAGCCGTGCGGGCGGCTCGGCGGGCCCCGCCAGATCGGGCAGTCGCGCGCAGACCCGCTCGAACACGGCCGCCTCGCCCGGGCGGAGGGTGCCGCGGTCGACCGCACCGCGAACGTACGGCAGTACGCGGTGCTCCGCGTACCAGCCGGGCCAGTCGCCGCCCGGCGTGTTGCGCATGGGGGCGAGGCCGATGAACGCGTCCTCGGGGCCGCCGGGCGGCGGAGCTCCGAAATCCGAAGCACCCGCGGCGTGCAGGGCGGCCAGGGCCTGGCCGAAATGATGCGCTGCCTCAGGATCCGGCGGCCCGGTCGGCACCCGCTCCATCACCATCCAGCGCTCGTCGTGACCGAGCACCGCCGGCACCCGGACCGCGTCCGCCGCGGCCAGCCAGCGCAGCCCCGCCACCTCCGCGCGTACGGCGCCGGGAGCGTCACCGCACTTGACCATCACCGATGTGCCGTCGTCCAGGGTCACTCCGGCCGGCGATCCGGAGCCGGCCCGTGCGCCGGTGACGGGGCGTCCGGTGAGCCGCGACGCCACCTGCGCCGGATCCTCGCGATCCTCGTCTCGGTCGACCACGGCCCCAGCGTACGTCCGGCAACGGAGGTCCGCGGTAGGCGACTTCGACCGTTGATACGACTGTTTTCAGCCAAACCCAGGCGGTCACTACCCGTGCTGAATCCGTACCGCTAGCGTGAGGGCGCCGCGTCGCCACACCAGGGGCACAGGGCCCTGCCGGGACTAGCGCGCGGCGGAGGATTTCCCCTTTGACCACAGCATCCGTGCTGATGGCCGACGTCTTCGAAGTCCAGCCCTACACCTCCCACTGCGAGGTCATCCTCGGCGAGGGCGCACACGCCGTGATCGGTGTGTCCCCGGGCAACAGCTATTTCTCCGCCCGCCGCCTGCACGACCTCGCCCGCTGGGGACTGGACCACTTCGACAGGGTCGACTTCGTCTACACCGACCTGTACGTCGCCGAGATGTATGAGGCATCCGGCTATCCACCGGACGAGGCCCGGCGCAAGGCGGTCAAGAACCTGCGCGGTGTGCGCGCCAAGGTCCGTGACGCGGCGTCGGCGGCCGATCCGGAGGGCCTGCGGATGGACTGGCACCCGATGTCCGAGTTCCGCACCAATCCCGCCTACCAGGACATCCACCGTCAGCTCAAGGCGCGCCTGGCCTCCGACGGAGCCTTCCGGGCCGTCTGCGACGCCCTGGTGAATCGTTTCCTCAGTGCACGGGGCGAGACGCCGACCGAGCAGCAGCGGGCGGTGTGCCTGGAGTACGTGTGCGCCGAGGCACCGCTGTTCCTGGACACCCCCGCCATCCTCAAGGTGCCCTCCTCGCTGAACTGCTACCACCAACTGCTGCCCATGGCCGAGCTGTTGTACTCCCGTGGCGCCGGCCTGCGCGCCTCCCGCAACCAGGGCCACGCCATCGTCACCCCTGCCGCCCTCGAAGGAACCGCCGCATGACCACCGCCCCCGGCGCCCGCGCCGACCACCCGCCCCTGCTCGACTTCCCGTTCTCCTGGGACGGCACCCAGGTTCCCGCCGAGGTGGCGGACCTGCGCGCCACCACCCCGGTACGGCGTGTGCGGACCATCGCCGGCGACGAGGCCTGGCTGGTGTCGTCGTACGAGCTGTGCGCGCAGGTCCTGAAGGACGACCGCTTCTCCCTGAAGGACACCTCCGCCCCCGGAGTCCCGCGGCAGTACGCGCTCACGATCCCGCCCGAGGTCGTGAACAACATGGGCAACATCACCGGGGCCGGGCTGCGCCGGGCGGTGCTGAAGGCACTGAACCCGAAGTCGCCGGGCCTGACGGAGTGGCTGCGCGGGGAGGCGCACCGCCTGGTGGACCGGATGGCGGCCGACGGCCCGACGGCCGACCTGCGCGGCGTGTTCTGCGAGCCGTACTCGGCGGGCATGCACTGCCGGATCCTCGGCATCCCGCAGACCGAGGCCCCGGCCTTTCTGCGCAGCCTCGACATCGCCTTCATGAACTCGCCGTGCCCGATCACCGGCGCGAAGATCAACTGGGACCGGGACATCGCCCGGATGACGGCCCTGCTGGACGACCCGGCGACGCACGGCCTGATGGGCGAACTCGCCGCGCTGCGCGACGACCCCGAGTACGCCCACCTCAGCGACGAGATGCTGGCCACCGTCGGGGTCACCATGTTCGGCGCCGGCGTGATCTCCACCTCCGGCTTCCTCGCGATGGCCCTGGTCTACCTGCTCACCCACCCCATCGCCCGTGACCTCCTGCGCGACCGCCCGGACCTGATCGGCCCCGGCGTGGAGGAGTTGCTGAGGGTCAACCTCTCCATCGGCGACGCCCTGCCCCGCCTCGCCCTGGAGGACGTCCGGCTGGGCGACGTCGACGTACGGGCGGGCGAACTGGTCCTGGTCCTGGTCGAGGGCGCCAATCTGGACCCGGAGAAGTTCCCCGACCCGCACCGCTTCGACGTCCACCGCGACAACACCGCCGACCACCTCTCCTTCGGGGGCGGCGCCCACTACTGCCCCGCGACCGCGCTCGGCCGCGCGCACGCCCGGATCGCCATCGAGGTCCTCCTCGACCGCCTGCCGGACCTCGCGCTCGCCGTACCCTCCGGCCAACTGGTGTGGCGCACGGGCTTCATGAAGCGAATCCCCGAGCGGCTGCCGGTGACCTGGTAACCACACCACCCACCGCCCACCCGGCGCCCCGCCCCGGCATCCCGGGAGGGGTCACCGGCGGGTCCAGCGGAGATCAGCGGGGCGGACGGCGATGGCCCGCTCTCGGCTCCGGTTGACGGCGGGCTCGGCCGGTGGGTGGGCGGTGGGCGACCCGGTGCCGCCCTCTGGGAGATCCCCGGCGGGCGGTCCGGGACTGGGTCAGTGGTCGGCCGGGTACGCGCTGCGGGTCAGCCCCACCGGATTGCCCGGCGGCAGCAGGCCCGAGGTCTCGACCATGTGGGCCAGGGGATCCAGCAGGCCGGCCAGGCGTGCGGTGCGGTCGGCGCCGAGGGCGGTCCAGGGCTGTTCGGCCGCCGCGTCCGTCAGCGCCTCCACCTCCGCGCGCACGGCCGCGCCGGCCGGAGTGAGCGCCCCGTCGGCCCCGAGCAGGCACCGCTCACGCAGGCGTGCCCCGGCCGCCTCCCAGTCGGCCTGCCCCCACCTGCGCGTCTCCCGCAGGAACACCCCGTCGGACTCGCCGGCGGCAGCCTTGAGCACCATGGCCTCGACCGGCCCGATTCCCTGACTCACCAGCACCGCCACGTGCGCGTCGCCCCGGTGCTCGCGCAGGGTCGTCAGCCCCTGCCACAGCCGCGCGGTCGGGCGGTCCGGGCGCTCCAGCGCCTGGTTGGCCGCCGCCAGCACGCGGCCCGCGGTGTCCGCCGCCGCAGCCGCCTCCCAGGCGAGGTCGGCGGCCTCGGCGAACTCGGCCGAGCCGACGGTGTCCGGTCCGAACAGTGCGGTCATGGCCGCGTCGAGGGCGTCCTGGCGGGCGGCAAGCACATCGGCGGGGGCCGCGTACGCCCAGGCGTCCGGCAGGGCCCGGGCCACGCGGGCGGGGTGGAAGACGTAGAAACAGCTCGTCACCACGGCCGGGGCGACCGCGCCGAGCGGTGCGGCGCGCAGCGCGAAGTACCCCATCCAGAATCCGCGCATCCCGAGCGCGTCCGCCGCGCTGTACACCTCCGGTGCGAAGTACACGAGATCGTGCACCGGTTCGTACCGCTCCCACAGGGCCCGCGCCATCGCGTCCGCCACCGCTTCCTCCGTCAGGTCGAGCTGCCGCGTACTGTCCGCACCAGACTGCGTTATGACACCGGTCATAACAAGGAGTGGGTGTACGGCCGTCACGGCGGGGAGGCAGCCGCGCAACCTCTGCGGCCGGGCACACCACCGTAGTGCCGGACGCCACGGGGCCGGATGAGCGCACTCCGCGCACCGCCCGGCCTCGGCGAAGTACGGCGTTCCGGCGGACGGCTGAGGCGGTCGACTGCGCGGGGCGGGTGAGGAGTTGGCCGTACGGCGCTCCTGTCCGGTTGTGCTCGGCTTCGGGGACGTCCGTGCGGGTGATCCGGCGGCCGGTCTCGCGCCCGTTCGGCTGATCCTGCCCGTGGAGGCGGCGCGCTGGTTCCTCCGGCCGAACGGGACGGCCGACGAGCCGACGCTTCGGCGTGCGCGGGGCGTGCGGCGCTCGGCCGTCCGAGAGCGGCGCGACGCCGGGTGATTCGCCCGGACGAGGGGCCGCGGAGGCGGGATCGCTGGGACAGACGGGTGGCGCAATGACCCGGCTGGGTGGCTCGGATGGTGGGAGCTTGCGCATTCACTGACGGTGGTTCATGTCGAGGCCGGGTCTGTCCAGCTGATGAGGGATCCGCTGCCCGGCCGCGACGGAAGGACACAGATATGCGTTCTGCCCGCATGCTTCTGGCCACGGCGGCAGCCACCGCCGCACTGACCTTCGGCGCGCCCAGTGCCGCCTTCGCCGTACCCGCGGGTGACGACGGAGGCCGCGACGACTCCTCATACAGCCAGGACCACGGTCGTGACCACGACTCCGGCCGCGACCACGACAATGATCACGGCGACAACCACGACAAGGGCCGCGGACACGACGGGCCGCGCGGCGGAATCCACACGGGTGGCGGAGCGCTGGCCGCGGTACGAGGTGACGGCCGCGGCGACGACCGGGGCGAAGACGACGACCACGGCCGGGACGAGGGCCAGGGCCGGGACGACGACCACGGCCGCGATGACGACCGGGGCCGGGACGACGACCAGGGCCGCGGCGACCACGACCAGGGTCGGGGCGGTCACGACAAGGGCCGAGGAGGCCACGACAAGGGCCGGGGACACGAGGGGCCGCACGGCGGTGTCCACGCGGGTGGCGGTGCGCTCGCCGCTGCGCGCGGTGACGACTGGGGCTCGGGTCGCGACGAGGGCGGCCGGGACGGAGGTCGGGACGGCGGCCGGGACCACGACGAGCGGGGCGAGCACGAGAGGCCGCGCGGTGGCATGCACACCGGCGGTGGCGCTCTCGCCACTCCGGGCGTCACCGCGGGCGGCCTCGCCGTGCTGGCCGTAGGCGCAGGCGGCATGTACATGCTGCGGCGCAAGAAGGCCGGACAGCAGGCGTCCTGACCGAACGACTCCTTCCAGAGGCTGCGGCCGCCGCCGACGCCCGCACCGTGTCGGCGGCCCGCACCTGTGGCCCTCCCCTCCGTCCGTGCGCACACGGTCCCCGTGCGCAGGCGCCCCTGTACGTCCCTTCCCGCGCGCCGTGCCCGTTCCGGCGCCCTTGTCCAGATTCCTGTGCTGCCGTGCCCGAGTGAGGTGGTGTCCGATGGCAGCAGATCCCCTCTCCCCGACTTCCGCGGACCCGCAGGCGGACGGGCGGAGTTCCGGCCGTGGCGGGCGGCGGCTGACGCTGTGGGGCGTGGCGATCGTCGTCATCGCCGTCAGCGTGTTCGGCGGCCACCACACCTCGGACGGCTCCGCACAGGCGTCCCGTGCCGCGGGCGCGAGCGCCACCGCCCACCAGGCCGATCCGCAGGTGACCGATCCGCAGCAGACCGACCCACAGCTGACCGACCCACAGCGGAGCGATCCGAAACAGGCCGACCCGCAGCAGGCCGGCACGGAGCTGCCCAGGTCCACGCCGACCCGGCTGCTCATCCCGAAGATCGCCGTGGACGCTCCCTTCACCACCCTGACCATCGGCGACTCGGGACAGCTCCAGCCGCCGCCGGCGGCCGACACCAACCTCGTCGGCTGGTACGCCAAGGGCGCCTCGCCCGGCGAGAAGGGCACCGCGATCATCGCCGGGCACGTCGACACGAAGACCTCCGCGGCCGTCTTCGCCAACCTGAGCGAACTGCAGGCCGGCGACCGCTTCACCGTGGAACGCGCCGACGGACGCGACGCCGAGTTCGTCGTGGACGACAAGGAGACCTTCGCCAAGGACGACTTCCCCAGCGACCGGGTCTACGCCGACGCCAAGCGCCCCGAGGTGCGGCTGATCACCTGTGCGGGGGAGTACGACCACGACGCGAAGGACTACACCGACAACCTCGTGGTCTTCGCCCACCTGGTGTGAGCCGGACCGTGCGGATCAGCCGACGCCGTCGGCGAAGGGGCCCTTCGGCGCGAACGCCAGCGCCGCGAACCGTTCGCCGATCCGGCGGTGCGCGGCGGCGTCCGGGTGCAGCTCGTCGGGCAGCGGCAGTTCGCCGAAGTCGGCCTCGCCGTACAGTTCACGGCCGTCGAGGTGGTGCAGGCGCGGGTCCCGTGCCGACCGCTCGCGCACGATCCGGGCCAGCTCCTCCCGGATGACTCCCAGGGTGAGCTTCCCGCTCGCCGTCTCCGCCGGGTGCCCGGCTGCCCGGAACCGGAGCCGTCCCTCGCTCAGGGCGGAGAGGTCCGGAAGGCTGGGGCCCGGCGTGTCCTCATGGATGGGGCACAGGATCGGCGAGACGACGAGCAGCGGCGTGTCGGGGTGCCCCTCGCGGATGGTGTCGAGGAACCCGTGGACGGCCGGCCCGAACGCGCGCCGGCGCATCAGATCGGCGTTCACCACGTTGATGCCGAGCTTGACGCTGATCAGGTCGGCCGGGGTGTCGCGCAGGGTGCGCGCGGTGAACGGGTCGAGCAGGGCGCTGCCGCCCAGCCCGAGATTGATCAGCTCCACGCCGCCGAGAGACGCGGCGAGCGCCGGCCAGGTGGTGGTCGGGCCCGCCGCGTCCGAACCGTGGCTGATGGAACTGCCGTGGTGCAGCCACACCTTGCGGCCCTGGTGCGGAACGGCTGCCACGGGTGCGTCGGTGCGCAGGGCGACGAGTTCGGTCGTCTCGTTGTGCGGCAGCCAGATCTCCACGACCTTGGCGGTGCCGGGCAGCCCGGAGAAGCGGACGGTGCCGACCGGGCCCGGCCGGAGCTCGGCCGTACCGGCGCTCATGTCGATGGCGAGCGTGTTGCCGCCGGCGATCCGGCCGCTGCCGGCCGGACGTCCGTCGACGAGCAGCTCGTACACGCCGTCCGGGCGCGGCGGTGCGCCGACGTGGATCCGCTTGGTCGGCAGGGTGTCCAGCTCGACAGTGGTCGCGCGCGTACGGAAGACCAGCCGGACACCGGAGGGCTGGGACTCGGCCATGGCCAGCTGAGGATCGGCGCACTGCGCGCGGGCGCGGGCCGGCAGCCGGTGCGGCAGCAGTCCGTGGGCGGTGCGTTCCAGATCGAGGGCGCCGCGCACGAGTGCGGCGGTGAGCGGGGTGGTGTGCATGGTGTCGGCCTGCGTTTCGAAGACGTCGTACGAGCTCAGGGGGTGGGCCAGTTGCGCAGCAGGGAATCGAGGGCGTCGAGGATCCGGGTCCATGACTCCTGCGAGTCGGGGGCGCTGTGGCTGAATCCGCCGGCCGTCTCCAGGCTGACGTATCCGTGGAAGACGCTGCCGAGGAGGCGGACCGCATGGGTCTGGTCGGGCTCGGCGAGGTCGTAGCCGCGCAGGATCGCCCGGGTCAGCTGCGCGTGCCGGGGGCCGGCACTCGCGGCAGCCGTCTCGGGGTCCAGCCTGTGCCGGGCCGCCGCGTAGCGGCCGGGGTGCCGGCGCGCGTAGTCGCGGTACACGTCCGCGAAGGCGACGAGGGCGTCCTTGCCGGACCGGCCGGCCAGCGCGTCGGCGGCGCGGTCGGCCAGCTCCTCCAGCGCGAGAAGCGCGATCCGTGTCTTCAGGTCCTGGGAGTTCTTCAGATGCGAGTACAGGCTCGCGACCTTGACGTCGAACCGCCGGGCCAGCGCCGATACGGTCACCTGGTCGAAGCCGACCTCGTCGGCCAGGTCCGCACCGGCACGGACCAGGCGCTCGGTCGTCAGCCCCGCGCGAACCATAATCAATCTCCCATCTGCCAAATTGATTATGGGACTGCCTAAAGGCTTTAGGCAAATCAGGTGGTCGACTCGCGCAGGACCAGGGAGAAGGGGGCGACGAACTCCTGCTGGTCCGCCGGCGGGCCCGCGCTGCCCAGCCGCGCGACGAGCAGGGCGACGGCCCGCTCCGCCATCAGCTCGTGATCCGGATCCACGGTGGACAGCGACGGGATGAGGAACGCGCTCTCGTCGACGTTGTCGAAACCGATCACCTTGACCCGCTCCGGCACCCGCACCCCCGCGTCCGCCAGACCGCGCAGCACGCCCATCGCCACGGTGTCCGTCACACAGAACACGCCGTCGAAGTCCAGCCCGCCCGCCACCATCGCCCGAGCCTGCCGGGCCCCGGCCTCCATGGTGAGTGCGGGCACGCTCCGCACCAGCTCCGGATCCTCGGGCAGACCGGCGGCGGCCAGCGCCTGCCGGTAGCCGGTGTGCCGCAGGCTCGACACGTCGACCTCGTCCCGCCGTTCCCCGCACACCACGGCCACGCGCCGGCAGCCCCGCTCGATCAGATGCCCGGTGGCGGCCGCCGACGCCTCGACGTTGGGCATGGCGACATGGTCCACGGGCCCGCCGAAGGTCCGCTCGCCGAGGATCACCACCGGGTGGTCCACCCTCAGCGCCTCGACGTCGGCCGGCCCCATGCCGACGGTGCTGAGGAGCAGCCCGTCGTAGAGCCGGTTGCGGGACTGGGCCAGCGCGGCCAGCTCGTTCTCCCGGCGGGCACCGGTCTGCTCGATGCTCACCCGCAGCCCGCGCCGGCCGGCCGCGGCGATGACGGCCTCGGCCAGCCGGCCGTAGTACGGCCGGTTCACCTCGGGCACCGCGAGACCGATGGTGCCGGTCCGGCCCTTGCGGAGGTTGCGGGCCGCCACGTTCACCCGGTAGTCGAGCCGGGCCATCGCCGCGAGGACGCGCTCGCGGGTGGCAGGACGGACGTTGGGGTGGTCGTTGATGACGTTGGAGACGGTCATCGCCGACACGCCGGCCGCCTTCGCCACGTCCTGGATCGTCGCCACGCTCACTCCTGCCCGGTGTCCTCCGAGGAAGGACGCACGCCGTCCTGCGCCAGACGATAGAGCGCGGCGCCATGGGCAGGCAGGTCGACCACCAGGTGCCGGCCGTCGTGCGCCACGCCGGCACGGGTCCACAGCTCACGGACGCGATCGGCGGGGCGGGCACCGATCGAGCCGAGCGGCACCTCGAACCGGCGGGGCCGGCCGGCCAGGGAGAACACGGCGGCGTAACGGGTACGGCCGTCGGTGTCGCGGGCGGTCCACAGCACCAGGCCGCCCTCGCGCAGCACCTCGCGGTTGCCGGTGCTGTGCCACAGGACGGCCAACGCCTCGTCGTTGGTGAGGAGTTCGATGGTCTCCGGCGGGCTGGTCGGCAGGTCGCCGCCCATCATCAGCGGGGAGCGGGAGATCAGCCACAGGGTGAGCAGACTGATCTGCTCGGCCCGGGTGAGCCGGGACAGCCGGTCCGCACCGCGTTCGGCGCGGATGCCGAGGCGGCCGAGCGGCAGCATGTCGGCGTCCGCCCAGCCGCCCTCGCCCTGCCAGGGTGCCCAGCGCGCCATCCTGGCGAACTGGGCCTCGACGTCCTCCCATCTGTCCCACAGGTCGTCGCAGACCCGCCACATCGTGGCGTGCTCGCGCAGATGGTCCAGCCGGGCCAGGGACACGTCCGTGCCGGGGGACAGGCTCAGCCGGATCGGGCGGCCGCTGCGCTCGATCGCCCGCGCGTAGGCGGCGATCTCCCGCTCGTGGTAGGGGAAGAGCATGTCGTCGGCCTTGATGAAGTCCACGCCCCAGGCCGCGAACTGGGCGACCTGGGAGTCGTAGTAGGCCTGGGCACCCGGGTGGTCGTGGTTCAGGCCCTGGTTGTCGGAGTTCCAGGGGCACACCGAGCCGGTGTCGGCGATCTCGTCGGCGGTGAAGTCCGTACCGAGGACCGGGAGTCGGGCGTCGACGGCCCGGCGCGGGATCCCGCGCATGATGTGCAGGCCGAAGCGCAGCCCGAGGTCGTGCACCCGCCGGGCCAGCGGTGCGAAGCCGCCGCCGTCGGCGGTGGAGGGGAACCGGTTCGGTGCCGGGAGCTGGCGGCCGTACGCGTCCAGGACCAGCGGTGCGTCCGCGTTGTAGCCGTGGGCGCGGGCGGTGGGCTCGTACCACTGGATGTCCACCACCACCGTGTCCCAGCCGTGGGGGAGCAGGTGGTCGGCCATGAACTGCGCGTTGGCGAGCACCTCCTCCTCGGTGACGGTCGTGCCGTAGCAGTCCCAGCTGTTCCAGCCCATCGGAGGACACCGCCGCCGGTCGGGAAGGGGCCGGTCCATGATCGTCTCCTCTCAGCCCGCCGCCGTCATGGGCGCCCGGACGGTCACGAAGGAGTGCGGCGGCACGATCAGCGCCAGTCCCCGGTCCGTGACCCGGACGCCGTCGCCGTCGAAGGCGCGCGGGGCCACCGCCTCGGGTGTCTGCGGGGTGTTGTGCGCCTGGAGCTTGTCCGCGGTGAGGATCCGCGCCCGTGCCTCGCCGATCCGGCCGCCGCGCAGGTCCAGGGTCACCTCGGCGGCCTCCCCGGCGTCCAGGTTGCTCAGCGAGACCAGGAGCGCGCCGTCCTTGACGCTGGCCGACACGGACACCGTCTCCAGTTCGGTCTCCCCGACCCGGCGCCGCGCGCCGTCCGCGCGCAGATGCACGGGGAGCGAAGTGGCGTCCTGGTGGCCCTTGTTCATCTCGAAGACGTGGTACGTCGGCGTCAGCACCAGCGCGTCCCCGTCGGTGAGCAGCATGGCCTGCAGGACGTTGACGGTCTGCGCGATGTTGGCCATGACCAGGCGGGCCACGTGCCGGTGGAAGATGTCGAAGTGGGTGCTCGCCACGAGCGCGTCGCGCAGGGTGTTCTGCTGGAACAGAAAACCGGGGTTCGTGCCCGGCTCCACGTCCCACCAGGTGCCCCACTCGTCCAGCACCAGCCCGACGGTGCGCTTCGGGTCGTAGCAGTCCATGACGGCGGAGTGACCGGTCAGGATGCGGTCGACTCGCCGGGCCGAGACCATCGTGCGGTAGTGGTCCTCGGTGCCGAAGACCGTGGCGCTGCCCTTGGCGTCCCAGGGCCCGGCCAGGGTGTAGTGGTGGACGGACAGGGCCTGGTAGTAGGTGCGCGGGGTGGCCTCGCAGCCGAAGCAGTTGATCTGCCGCATCAGCGTCTCGGTCCACTCGTAGTCGTCGTCGGAGGCGCCCGAGGCGATCCGGTACAGCTTGTTGTCGCCGTGGTCGCGGCAGTACGTCGCGTACTGGCGGGCGAGGTCCGCGAAGTACTCGGCGCGCATGTTGCCACCACAGCCCCAGGTCTCGTTGCCGATGCCCCAGAACCGCACCCGCCACGGCTGCGCACGCCCGTTCTCCCTGCGCAGCCGCACCATCGGGCTGTCGCCCGCCCGGGTGAGGTACTCGACCCACTCGCTCATCTCGCGGACCGTGCCGCTGCCCACGTTGCCGCTGATGTACGGCTCCGCGCCGAGCAGTTCGCACAGCGCCATGAACTCGTGGGTGCCGAAGTGGTTGTTCTCCTCCACGCCGCCCCAGTGCGTGTTGACCATCCGGGGGCGCTCCTCGCGCGGGCCGATGCCGTCCTTCCAGTGGTACTCGTCGGCGAAACAGCCGCCCGGCCAGCGCAGGTTGGGGATGTGCAGGGCGCGCAGCGCCTCGACGACGTCCAGGCGGATGCCGCCCTCGTTCGGGATCGGGGAGTCCTCACCGACCCAGAACCCCCCGTAGACGCATCGCCCCAGGTGCTCGGCGAAGTGCCCGTACAGGTGACGGCTGATCCTCGGCCCCTCGATGTCGAGGTTGATGATCGCGGTGGCGGTGGGCACGGACGTACTCCCATCCGAGATCGTTTGTATCGATAAAAAAATTGCATCGGGGCGGGGGAGCGTCAAGGGGTCGGTCAGCAGCCGGCGAGGGGGCGCGGACGCGGGCCGAAATCGACTCGCAGACGGCAGGAACCGGGACATACGCTGCTCGGCATGGCAAAGGCACCCGTTCTCACGCCCCGGGCGGACGACTTCCCGCGCTGGTACCAGGACCTGATCACCAAGGCGGAACTGGCCGACAACGGCCCGGTGCGCGGCACCATGGTCATCCGACCGTACGGGTACGGCCTGTGGGAGCGGATGCAGCAGGAGATGGACGCCCGGATCAAGGCGACCGGCACCCGGAACGCCTACTTCCCGCTGCTCATCCCGGAGTCGTACCTGACGAGGGAGGCCGAGCACGTCGAGGGCTTCGCGCCCGAGCTCGCGGTCGTCACCCATGCCGGTGGCAAGGAGCTGGAGGAGCCCGTCGTGGTCCGCCCCACCTCCGAGACGATCGTCAACGAGTACTTCTCCAAGTGGGTGCAGAGCTACCGCGATCTGCCCCTGCTGATCAACCAGTGGGCCAACGTGGTGCGTTGGGAGCTGCGCCCGCGTCTGTTCCTGCGCACGACCGAGTTCCTGTGGCAGGAGGGCCACACCGCGCACGCCACGTACGAGGAGGCACGCGCCTTCGCGGCCCGTGTACAGAGCGAGGTCTACGGCACGTTCCTGCGTGACGTCCTCGCCATGGACTTCGTCTCCGGACGCAAGACGGCCAGGGAGCGGTTCGCCGGAGCCGTCGACACCCTCACCCTCGAGAGCATGATGGGCGACGGCAAGGCACTCCAGATGGTGACCAGCCACGAGCTGGGCCAGAACTTCGCCAAGGCCTTCCGCACGCGGTTCGTGACGCAGGACGGCCGCCAGGAGTACGTCTGGCAGACCTCCTGGGGCTCCACCACCCGCATGATCGGCGCGCTGGTGATGACGCACGGCGACGACGCCGGGCTGCGCGTCCCGCCCCGCCTGGCACCGGTCCAGGCGGTGGTCCTCGCCGTCAAGGGCGACGAGGAGGTGCCGGCCCGCGTCCGCGCGATCGGCGACCGGCTGAGGGAGGCGGGCGTGCGCGTCCACGTGGACGACCGCACGGACGTGCCGTTCGGCCGGCGCGCCGTCGACTGGGAGCTGAAGGGTGTGCCCGTACGGATCGAGGTGGGGCCCCGCGACCTGGAGCACGGTACCGCCGTGCTGGTCCGGCGCATCCCGGGCACCAAGGAGCCGGTCGCGGCCGAGGCGCTGTCCGCGCTCCTGCCCGGGGTGCTGGAGGACGACCAGGCGCTGCTGCTGGAGCAGTCCCGCCGGCGCCGCGAGGACCGCACGGTCGATGCGGCCACGCGCGAGGAGGCCGCGGAGGCCGCCGCCACAGGCTGGGCCCGCATCCCCTGGTCCGCGCTGGGCCCTGAGGGCGAGGCAGAGCTCGCCGAGCGCGGTGTGTCCGTGCGGTGCCTGATCGCCGCGGACGGTTCGGTACCGGAGAGCGAGGACCAGCCGGGGAACGTGGCGGTGGTGGCGCGGGCTTACTGACCGGAGCGGGGGCGTGGAGACCGGGGCGGCACGCTCGGCTCGGTACGGCGCGCCGGGCGGGAGCTGCGGCCCGGACGGTCCCACGCCGTCACGAAGGTGCTCAGGGAGGGGCGTGCCAGGGGCCGGTCCGGCTCTGGCGCGCCGTGGTCCGAGGTCGGCGGAGCTGTGACTTGTGCCGGGCGCGGCACAGTGCGACGCTTCGGTCCGCCGGTCGCGACCACGGCCGGCGGTGGCTGTGAGCACTGGTTTTACCGGGAGAGGCGGACGGATCTCCCGGGGCCGGCCGAAGACGGAGACGGGGAGTGGCGCGATGGAGCTGGAGCTGCGGCACCTGCGGGTGCTGTGCGCGATCGCCGACGCGGGCAGTGTGGGGCGCGCCGCGGCACAGCTCGGCTACTCGCAGCCCGCCGTGAGCACCCAGCTGCGCCGCATCGAGCGCCACCTCGGCGAGCCGCTGTTCGAGCGCGGCACGAGCGGAGTGCGGCCCACCCGCTACGGCGTCGAGGTCGTCGCCCAGGCCCGCGACGTCCTGACCCGCGCCGACGCCATCGGCCACCGCCCGGCGGCCGCGCCGGTTCGCCGTACGCTGCGCGTGGCGGCGACCAACTCGCCCATGCTGTCCGGCACGGTCTCCCGGGTCCGCACCCGCCTGCCGGAGGTGTCCCTCGCCGTCACCAGCGTCTACGCGTCCTCGCGGATCGTGGAACTGCTGGAGGAGGGCGCGGTGGACGCGGCCATCGCCGCCGACTACCCGGGCATGGAGCTGCGCCACTCGGGCGCGGTGCGGCACCGCGGCATCGTCACCGAGCCGACGTTCGTGGCCCTGCCCTCCCGGCACCGGCTGCGCCAGTGCGCCCAGGTCCAGCTCGCCGACCTGGCCGAGGACGCGTGGTTCGTGACACCGGACGACGGCGCCGGCTGGCCCGGGGTGTTCTACGACGCCTGTGCGGCGTCCGGGTTCACCCCGGTCACCGTGCACGAGTTCCTCGGCGACCAGACACAGCTGCAGAGCATGATCGCCGACGGTCTCGGGGTCTCGCTCGTGCAGCCGACACTGCGGCCGATCCCGCATGTGGTGGTCAAACCGCTGGTGGGTTCCCCGCTGTGGTGCCGGTATGTGCTGGCCTGGCGGCCCGACACCGTCACCGACGAGGTCGTGGAGGCACTGTCCCAGTCCGCCATGGCCGCCTACCACGATCTCGTCGCCCAGGCCCCCCATCTGCGGGCGTGGGCGTCGCGCACCTGGAGTGCCGCCGGAGCCTAGGCCCTGACGCCACACTCCCTCCCCCGGCCTTCGGCCGGAGGCGCCCCCAGCCCCGCGACGCCGTGCACGCTCCCCACTGCCTCAAGGGCGTGGGAGGTGCCCCCACGCGCCGCCACAGCACGCACCCACGGCATACATCAGCCTCCCCCACGCTCGAACAGGCTCGTGCGGGGGCACCACATCGCGGCAGGCGCACGGCCCTCCCTCCGGGCGGACGGCGGGGATTCGACGACGGCACCCAGCGGCAGGGTCGGGCACGTTCAAAGGCGCACCGCGATGTTATGTGCGGGCTGTGTCATGTGCTATGTCACACGGCATTGTTGGGGCGGGCGGGCCACTGAGACAGTGCCTCACACGCCTCAACACCCCACCGAGGCGCATCCCTTCGTGGAGGAATCCAGATGCGCTATCGCTTCGCGCTGCCCAGACGCATGGCCGGCGCCGTCGCCGTCTGTGTGACCGTGGCCGGCCTGCTGGCCACCCCGGCGCTGGCGGCCCCCCAGCCGCACACCGGCCCGTCGGTCGCACCCCGGACACACCCGGCGCCCCCGTCGCCCACCGGCGCGACCACCATCGCCGGCGAACGGAACGCCAGCCGGCCCCGGCGGCTCAGTCCGGCCCAACTCCCTCCCCACGCACCGATGTTCACCCGTAGCATGGAAGTCGCCCGGCACGGTGGGACCAAGGCCGCCTCCTGCACCCCGGCCGACTTCGGCAGCCGTACCGGCAGCGCTCTGGTCTCCTTCGTGAAGGCCTCGTCCACGGACTGCGTCAACACCCTCTTCGCGGTCACCGGAAAGGACGCGCACGACGTCTTCCGGCAGTCGCAGATGCTCACCGTCGCGAACGCGTACACGCGCGCGGCCGGGCAGTACCGGGGCGACAACACCGGCGGCATCGAGCAACTGGTCCTCTTCCTGCGGGCCGGTTACTACGTGCAGTTCAACCACTCCGGCGACGTGGGGTCGTACACCTCCCGCCTCACCACGGCCGTCACGGCCGGTCTGGACGCCTTCTTCGCCCGCGCCCACTCGGGCGATGTGACGGCGGTGAACGGGGACATCCTCGGTGAGACCGTCATCCTCACGGACAGCGCCGACCAGCAGGGCCGCTATCTGTCCGTCTACCGGCGGCTGCTCAACGACTACGACAGCTCCTACGATGCCATCCCCAGCATGATCAGCGCCGTGAACGACGTCTACACGCCCCTGTGGCGCGGCAACTGGAACCCGGACTACGTGAAGGCGGTCGAGGCCGACCCGGGCATCATCGACACCCTGTACGACTTCGCCCTCGCCAACACCGACCAGCTGGGCACCGACCTGGCCTTCCTGGACTCCAACGCCGGGATGAACGTGGCGCGTTACGTCGAACACCCCGAACTGCAGGACACCGCCCGGCCCTTGACCAAGGACCTGCTGGATCAGACCGCGATGACCGGCCCGACGGCCGGGCTCTGGGTCGCCGTGGCCACGCAGGCGAACGCCTACGACAGCACCGACTGCGCCTACTACGACGTCTGCGACCTGCCCGGCAAACTCACCCGGGCGGTCCTGCCCGTCACCCACCGGTGCGACACGAACGTCACCGTGCTCGCCCAGTCGCTCACCGCCGCCGACCTCGACGCCGTCTGCGCCAGTGTGCTGAAGCAGAGCGACTACTTCCGAGGGGTGGTCAAGGCCGACGGTGCGATACCCGGCCAGTACGTGTCCACCATCCAGCTCGTGGTCTTCGCCAGTCGCGCCGACTACCAGACCTACGCCGGCGCGATCTACGGCATCGACACCGACAACGGCGGCATGACCCTGGACGGCAACCCGTCCGACCCGGCCAACCACGTCACGTCGATCATGTACCAGAAGCCCTCCGACGACGGTTTCACGGCCCGGATCTGGAACCTCAACCACGAGTACACGCACTTCCTCGACGGCCGGGACGACATGAAGGGCGACTTCGCCCAGGAGACCACCGTGCCGGACGTGTGGTGGATCGAGGGCGTGGCGGAGTACGTGTCGTACAGCTACCGCGGTATCGCCGACGACCAGGCGATCCAGGAGGCGGGCAAGCACACGTACAAGCTGAGCACCCTGTTCGAGAACACCTACGGCAACAGCGACGTGACCCGCACCTATCCGTGGGGGTACCTCGCCGTGCGGTACATGACCGAGCAGCACCCCGACGACGTCCAGCGCATGCTCGCCCGATTCCGCGCCGGTGACTGGGCCGGCGGATACGCCGTCTATCACGACGGCATCGGCACCCGCTACGACGCCGACTTCGACCAGTGGCTCACCGCGTGTGCCGCGGGCGCCTGCGCCAAGCCCGCCAAGGCCTGACCGCACGCGCCCAGCAGAACGGCCGCCGTCCGGAAACCCCGGTCGGCGGCCGTACGCGTGGCGGCGAAGGGGATCAGACCGCCGTCGCGGGGTACGTCGGGTACTCCACGCCCGACACGTGCTGTACGACCCTGACCACCTGGCAGGAGTAGCCGAACTCGTTGTCGTACCAGAGGTAGAGGATGGCGTTGTCGCCGTCGACCTTGAGGGCGCCGGCGTCCACGATCGAGGCGTGGCGCGAGCCGATGAAGTCGCTGGAGACCGCGTCGGGCGCCGTGATGAAGTCGATCTGGCGCTTGAGCGGCGAGGTCAGCGAGACCTCGCGCAGGTAGTCGTGGACCTCCTCGCGGGTGGTCTCGCGGGACAGCTGCAGGTTGAGGATCGCGATCGAGACGTCCGGCACGGGGACGCGGATCGAGCTGCCGCTGATCTTCGCCTTGAGGTCCGGCAGGGCCTTGGCGACGGCGGAGGCGGCACCGGTCTCGGTGATCACCATGTTGAGCGGCGCGGAGCGGCCACGGCGCTCGGACTTGTGGTAGTTGTCCAGCAGGTTCTGGTCGTTGGTGAACGAGTGGACGGTCTCCACGTGGCCGCGCAGCACGCCGTACTCGTCGTCCATCGCCTTCAGCGGCGGGACGATCGCGTTGGTGGTGCAGGAGGCGCAGGACAGGATCTGCTCGTCCGGCTTGATGGTGTCGTGGTTGACGCCGTGCACGATGTTCGGGACGTCGCCCTTGCCCGGCGCGGTCAGCACGACCTTCTCGATGCCGGGGCGCAGGTGCTTGGACAGGCCCTCGCGGTCGCGCCACTTGCCGGTGTTGTCGATGAGGATGGCGTCCCGGATGCCGTACTCGGTGTAGTCCACGTGCGACGGGTCGTCGGCGTAGATCACCTTGATGGCGTTGCCGTTGGCGACGATGGTGCTGGTGTCCTCGTCCACGGTGATCGTGCCCTGGAACTGGCCGTGGATGGAGTCGCGGCGCAGCAGCGAGGCGCGCTTGACGATGTCCTGGGCGCCACCGCCGCGCACCACGATGGCGCGCAGCCTGAGGCCGTTGCCGGAGCCGGACTTCTCGATCAGCAGACGGGCGACGAGCCGGCCGATGCGGCCGAAGCCGTACAGGACGACGTCGCGCGGCTCACGGCGCTCGATCTTGTTGGCGCCGGTGGCACCGGCGACGGCCTCGGCGGTGAACTCCGCCACGCTCAGCCCGCGGTCGTCGGCCTTGTAGGTGGTGGCCAGCATGCCGAGGTCGATCTGGGAGGGTCCGAGGTCGAGGGCGGCCAGGGCCTCGAGGAACGGCATGGTCTCGGTGACCGACAGCTCGGCGCCGTCGATCTGCCGGGCGAAGCGGTGCGTCTTGAGGATGCTGACCACCGACTTGTTCACCAAGGAGCGGCTGTGCAGCAGGACGGTGACGTCCCGCTCGCGGTGCAGCTTCCCGATGAGCGGGATCATCGACTCCGCGATCTCCTCGCGGATCTTCCAGTTGGTGAACGAGTCGTCGTTGACAGTCACGGATCCATCTTTCGAGCTAGGCAGCGCTCATATGGTAACCACACCCCTCACGTGCTCCCGCCGGGGGTGGCGGAGTAAGGGATTTGCACCCATTCCTTGACCGATTCCTGAATCAGGGTGGAAGTCCGTAAGAAACCCGGGTCGTGGATTGCCCGTCTTACCTGGCGTGCCCAAGGTCAAGAGAGTGAGCACCTCATCAGTTCCGCGGCCCGAGGCGGCCGCCCCGTTTCGGCCCCTGCGGCCCCCGACCCTGCCCCGGATCGCCCGGCGCGGTATCCCCGAGGGGGCGGTTGCGGCGCTCGCCCTGTTCGCGGCCGTCCGGCTCGCCGGGGTCCTCGTGGTGATCCTGACCAACGCCCTCAGGGGCCATCCGCTGGTCAAGAGCTTCGCCCACTCCTGGGACTCCCGGTGGTACCTGCACATCGCCGCACAGGGCTACGGCCACAAGATCTGGATCACCCCGGAGGGCGCCGTCCAGAGCGACTGGGCGTTCTTTCCGCTGTACCCGGGACTGATCAGGGCGCTGACCACGGTCCTGCCGTTCACCCCCGGCCAGGCCGCGCTGCTCATCTCCTGGATCGCCGCGGGCGTCGCCGCGTACGGCGTGTACGCCATCGGCCACCATCTCTACGGCCGCGGGGTCGCCACCGCGCTGGTCGCCCTGTGGGCCGCCATGCCGCACTCCGTCGAGCTGACCATCGCCTACACCGAGTCGCTGTTCGCGGCCCTCGCCGTCTGGTCCCTGTACTGCGTGCTCAAGGGCCGCTGGCTGTGGGCCGGTGGACTGGCCGCGCTGGCGGGCCTGTCCCGGCCGAGCGGCTTCGCGATCGCGGGTGCCGTCTGCCTCGCCGCCGCCTACGAGGTGCTGCGGCAGCGCGGCCGGGTTCCGGCCGGCCTGTGGGCCGGTGCGGTGATAGCCCCGCTGGGCTGGCTCGGCTATGTGCTCTGGGTGGGCAGCCAGACGGGAGACCTGCTCGGCGGCTACTTCAAGGTGCAGAGCGCCTGGGACTCCCGCTTCGACTTCGGTCTCGGCTCGGCACGCTTCACGAAGGCCCTGCTGCTGCACGGGGGCGGTGCCGTCTATCCGGCGGCCCTGGTGATCGTCGCGGCCGGCGTGCTGCTGTTCGCGTTGCTGTGCCTGGAACGCGCCCCCCTCGTCCTGGTGGTCTTCGCCGGGGTCCTGGTCCTGCTCGTGGTCGGCGGCTCCGGTTCCTTCTCCTCCAAGCCGCGCTTCCTGCTGCCCGCCTTCCCGCTGCTCATCCCCATGGCCCGGGCGCTGACCAGGACCTGGCGGGTCCGGCCGGCCCATGCCGTGGTGGTGTACGCGGGCCTTGCGGTCTTTTCCCTGCTGTTCGGCGCCTTCGTGACGGTGGTGGCGCACTCGCCGCTGTGAGCCGGCACCGGGCGGCCATGCGGCACAGCGCCCGAGCGGCCGGTCCGTCCGGGCGCTGTGCGAAGGGCGCGAATCGGGGTAGGCGGGGGGACGCCCGAGGAAAGGATCGTCATGACGACCTATGTGATCAGCGTCCCCGGCACCTTCACCGCGGACATCGGGACGGACACCCGGACCCGCCTGGCCAGGGCTCTCGGCCCCGCCGATCCGCACGGCACGCGGATGGGCAGCGCCGAGGGCCTGGACGTGCTCAGCGTCAACGAGGACAACACCTTCACGCTCCGGCTGACCGTCGAGGCGGACACCGGCCCGCACGCCGAGCAGGAGGCCCGCCGGCTCGCCGGCTCCGCCCTGCGGGACGCGGGACTGGACGAGCGGAGCGCACCGCTGGGGCCCGCCGTGGTCACCGGGATCGACTCCGAGGTGCGCTGACCGGGAGCCGTACCCACGGCCGCTCGCGGGGCGGGATCAGCCGCTCGCGGGGCGGGATCACAAGATGTAGGTAAAATTTAGGCGTTTGCCGAAAATGCCGGTGGATGGTCATCGACGGCCACCGCCCCGCCGGAAGTGATCGATGCCCCGCAAGCGCTCCACGGACGAAGGCGATGAGCTGCTGGCCAGACTCGGTTCGCTCACCGCCCAGGCACGGGAGCGCGCGGTGCTGCAGCGGACCCAGGTCGAACTGGCCATCGCGCTGCAGCGCGGCATGCTGCCCCGTGACCTGCCCGCCGCGCCCGGCCTGCACCTCGCCGTCCGCTACACGCCCGCCAACCTCGGCCTGAACGTGGGCGGCGACTGGTACGACGCGTTCGCCCTGCCCGACGGGCGGATCGGGCTGGCCATCGGCGACGTCCAGGGGCACAACATCGAGGCCGCCGCGTTCATGGGCCAGGTGCGGGCCGGGCTCCGCGCTCTTGCCTTCGTGACCGGTGAGCCGGGCGAACTCCTCGCCCGCACCAACGACCTGCTGCTGTCGCTGGGCAGCGACCTGTTCGCCACCTGCACCTTCATGCGTCTCGACCCGGCCACCGGCGTGCTGGAGAGCGCGCGGGCCGGCCACATCCCGTTCGTGTGGGCCACCGCGGACGGCAAGTCCGGCGTCGTCGTCGACGAGGGCGGGCCGCCGCTCGGCATCGACAAGGGCATGGAGTTCCCGGTGACCAGGCACCGGCTCACCACCGGCGGCCTGTTCGTGCTGCTCACCGACGGGGTGGTGGAGGGCCCCTCACTGAACATCGAGGACGGCCTCGAGCAGGTCGTCCGCCTCGCCGGCATCGCCGCCGTCGCAGGCCTGGAGGCCCACGCCCTGGCCGCCGCCGTGATCAAGGGCGCCGAGAGCGTCGGCCACGAGGACGACGCGGCCGTGCTCGTCGTGGGCCTGGACGGCCCCGGAAACCACCCGTGACCGGCGACGTGGATCCCGCACCGGCCGGCCCGGCCGGCCCCGGGCAACCCTGCCGTGATTCAGCCATAGGGCCGGACCGCCCGGGCTCTCGCCTCGCCGACCTGCGGCCATCGGTGTGAGATGGCTGCTGTGGTGGGTATCGACGAACTGCGCCGGCCCGGCGGCTACGCCGTCGAGGTACTGGCCGTCGCGGCCTGCTACTACGCCGCGGCCCGGCTGGGACTCCTGCGCGAACTCTCCGTCGAGGGCGCCGTCGTCACCCCCATCTGGCCGCCGACCGGCGTCGCCGTCGCCGCCCTGCTGATCCTCGGCCTGCGCTGCTGGCCCGGCATCACGATCGGTGCCCTGTTCGCGGTGATGTCCCTGACCACGCCGCGCATGGGGGTGCTCGGCACGCTCGCCGGGCAGACCGCCGCACCGGTGTGCGCGGTGCTCCTGCTGCACCGGGCCCGCTTCCACACCGATCTCGGGCGGCTGAAGGACGGCGTCGCCTTGGTGTTCCTGGGCGCGCTGACCGCCATGCTGATCAGCGCGAGCGTCGGCGTCGGCCTCCTCGTCCTCACGGACAAACTGGACGTGAGCAGCTTCTGGCCCGTCTGGCTGGCCTGGTGGGTGGGCGACGCCATGGGCGTACTGCTCGTCACCCCGCTGCTGCTGTTGCTGCACCGGGCGCGCTGGCCGCCGCCCCTGGGCCGCTGGCAGGAGGCGACCGCGCTGGCCGTCGTCACCTGGGCGGTCGTGCCCGTGGCCGTCTACAGCTCGATCAGCGTCCTCTACCTCGTCTACCCGCTCCTCATCTGGGCCGCCCTGCGGTTCCAGCTCGTGGGCAGCATGCTGTGCGCGCTGCTGATGTCCGTGCTGGCCACGGTCGCGGCGACGGACCGGGCCGGGGCCTTCGCGGGACTGAGCCAGATCGAGATCATGGCCAAGCTCCAGGCGTTCAACGGCGCGATGGCCCTGACCGCGCTCCTGCTGTCGGCCCTGATCACCGAGCAGCGCAACACCCGCAACTCGGTGGAGAAGGCCTGCCAGGAACTGGTCGAGGTCCTGGAACACCTCACTGCCGGCGAGGCCCCACCGCCCCAGACCCAGCCGGGCTCCGAGGCAGACGAAGACCCCGACGACCGGCCCTGGCCGACCGCACCCCCGTGACGCCGGTCCCGTGTCAGCGGCCGGACCGGTTCACCGGCCCCTCGTCGTCACCGCCCGGCTCCGCGGCGCCCTTGCGTGACCTGACGTCCCGGGGCGTGGGGGTCGGCGGGTGCGCGGCACCGGTGGCACCGGCCTGACCGCCGCCGGTCGTGCCGTAGCCGCCCGGGATGCCCGGCGGCATGTCCGCGGCGGCCTGGGCCTCGCTCACCCTGCGCCGGGCCCTGACCCCGGCCCGGCGCTCCGGGTACGGGTACTCGAACGGCTGGGCGGAGGCACGCTCGCGCCCCGTCTCGCGCTGCCGGCGCGCCGCCCGCTCGGCGGCCGTTGCGCTCTCGTCCTGTCGGCCGCGGTCCCTGTCGTGCGAACGTCCGCTGTCCTGCGTGGGGTCCTTGTCCTTCATGGCGCACCGGGTACCCGGGCGGTGCCGGCGCCAACATCCTCCCGGCGTGTCGAACGGCTGCTCCGGGGCACTGGGGGACGATGGGCGGAGCCCGGACGGGCCCGGGCCGGACCGGAGGGACAGGCGCGGCATGGAGCGGCGGACGGCGGGCGCGGCGGAGCAGCGGACCGGGGCCGCCCGGCCCGGCTCCGGCCGCGCGGAACGGCGCGAAGGCACGGCCCCACGGCCCGCTGACCACGCCTCAGGGCCGGCCGACCACGCCGTACGGCCGCCGGACGGCACCGACGCCCGCCGCTGCATCCCGCGCACCGACCGCCTGCTGAGCGACCCCCGGCTGGCGGCGGCGGTGGACCGGCTCGGTGCCGGTGCGGTGAAGGCCGCCGTGCGCGCGGCGCAGGAACGGGCCCGGCAGGGCGGCATCCCGCCCGAGCAGGTGGGGGAGGCGGCCCTGGCCCTGCTGCCCGGTACCGCGAGCGGACTGCGACCGGTGATCAACGCCACCGGGGTGCTGCTGCACACCAACCTCGGCCGGGCCCCGCTGTCGCCCGCCGCCCGGCAGGCCGTCCAGGAGGCCACCGGACCCACGGACGTGGAACTGGACCTGGCGACCGGGGTACGCGCCCGGCGCGGCCGCTGCGCCCTCGCCGCCCTGCACGCGCGCGTGCCGTCCGCCGGGGCCGTGCACGTCGTCAACAACGGCGCCGCCGCGCTCGTGCTCGCCGCCACCGCCCTCGCGGCCGGCCGGGAGATCGTCGTCAGCCGGGGCGAGATGGTGGAGATCGGCGACGGCTTCCGGCTGCCCGACCTGCTGGTCTCGACCGGCGCCCGGCTCCGCGAGGTCGGCACCACCAACCGCACGACCGCGGCCGACTACGCCGCGGCGATCGGCCCGGACACCGGGTTCGTGCTCAAGGTGCATCCGTCCAACTTCCGCATCACCGGCTTCACCCGCTCCGCCAGGACCGCGGAACTCGCCGGCCTCGGCGTCCCGGTCGTCGTCGACATCGGCTCCGGACTGCTCGCCCCGCATCCGGCGCTGCCCGAGGAACCCGACGCCGACACCGAACTGCGCGCGGGCGCCGCTCTCGTCACCGCGAGCGGCGACAAGCTTCTCGGCGGCCCCCAGTGCGGACTGCTGCTGGGCTCGCAGGACGTGGTCCGCGTCCTCGCCCGGCACCCGCTGGCCCGTGCCCTGCGCGTCGACAAACTGACCCTGGCCGCCCTGGAGGCCACCCTCACCGGCCCGCCCACCCCGACCGCCCTCGCCCTCAGCGCCGACCCGGCCGGCCTGCGCGCCCGCGCCGACCGGCTCGCAGGTGCTCTCGCCGCCGACGGCATCGACGTACGGGCCGTCGACTCCTCGGCCACCGTCGGCGGTGGGGGCGCCCCCGGAGTCACCCTGCCCAGCGCGGCACTCTCGCTGCCCGAGCCGTACGCCGCCGCACTGCGCACCGGCCCGGTACCGGTCGTCGGCCGGCTGGAGGCGGGCCGCTGCCTGCTGGATCTGCGCGCCGTGCCCGAGCAGGACGACGAACGGCTGGCCGACGCCGTGCGGCGCACCCGGCCGGACGAGGAGAGGCGGACCTGATGCGGGTGCTCGCGACCGCCGGCCATGTCGACCACGGCAAGTCCGCCCTGGTCCGGGCGCTCACCGGAATGGAGCCCGACCGCCACGAGGAGGAGCGGCGCCGGGGGCTCACCCTGGACCTGGGGTTCGTCTGGACGCGGCTCGGTCCGCGCGGGGACCACCTCGCCTTCGTCGACGTACCCGGGCACGAGCGCTTCGTGCCGACCATGCTGGCCGGGGTCGGCCCCGTGCCCGCCGTGCTGTTCGTGGTCGCCGCCGACCAGGGCTGGCAGCCCCAGTCCGAGGAGCACCTGGCCGTCCTCGACGCGCTCGGCGTCCGGCACGCCGTCCTCGCGGTCACCCGGAGCGACCTTGCCGACCCCGAAGCCGTCCGCGTCAAGGCCGTCGAGCGGCTGGCCCGGAGCCGTCTCGGCAAGGTGCCCGCGGTCGCCGTGAGCGCGGTCACCGGAGCGGGACTCGACGAGCTGCGCGGCGAACTGGTCCGGCTGGCCGACGAGTTGACCGATCCCGACCCCGGGGCCGACGTCCGCCTGTGGCTCGACCGGTCCTTCACCATGCGCGGACACGGCACCGTGGTGACCGGCACCCTCGGCGCGGGCACGGTGCGCGTCGGCGACCGGCTGGCGACCGGCGACGGTACGGCCGTGCTCCGGGTGCGCGGGCTGCAGACCCTGCACGAGGAGCGGACGTCGGTCAGCGGGGTGGCCCGGGTGGCGGTCAACGTGCACGGCCGGGGCGCCGACGCACTGCGCCGCGGCCAGGTGCTGCTGACCCCGGACCGCTGGCTGAGCAGTGAAGTCATCGACGTACGGGTCACCGGGGAGCCGGTGGCCGACCTGCCCCGCTCCGTCACCCTGCACATCGGCACCGCCGCCGTACCGGTCACCGTCCGCCCGCTCGGCCAGGACACTGCCCGGCTCGCCCTCGCCCGGGGCCTGCCCCTGCGGGTCGGCGACCGCGCGGTGCTGCGCGAACCCGGCGGCAGCCGGATGCCCTGCGGGGCCACCGTCCTCGACGTACGACCGCCCCGGCTGACCCGGCGCGGTGCCGGTCGGGCGCGGGCGGCCGAACTCGCCGGCATGACCGGCCGTCCCGACGCCGGCGCCGAACTGCGCCGCCGCGGGCTGATCCGGTGCGCCGACCTCCGGGCGATGGGCGTACCGACGCCTCCCGCACCCGAGGCCGGGGACTCGGCGGGCACCCCCGAGAGCCGTGTCCCCCTCGGCCCCGTCGCCGGGGACTGGCTGGCCGACCCTGCGTACTGGCACATCCTGGGGGACCGGCTGGCCACCGAGGTCGGCCGGCACGCCCACGCGCACCCGCTGGAACCCGGTCTGCCCACCGAGGCGGCCCGCCGTCTGCTCGGCCTGCCCGACCGCGCCCTGGTCGACGCGCTAGCCGAGGCGACGCCCCGACTCCACGCCCGCCAGGGCCGGTTGTACCCCGCCGACAGCCTCCGCCCCGCCCTGCCCCCGCCCGTCCGCGCCGCCGTGGACGCCGTGCGCGAGGACCTCGCCCGTACGCCGTTCCGTGCTCCCGAGGCCGGCCGGCTCGCCGAACTCGGCCTGCACCGCAAGGAGTTGGCCGCCGCCGTCGCGGCCGGTGCGCTGCTGCGCATCGCCGACGGAATCGTGCTGCTGCCCGGCGCCGACGCCGAGGCCGTCGCCGTGCTGCGCACCCTGCCCCAGCCGTTCACGCTTCAAGAGGCCCGGCGGGCACTGGACACCACCCGGCGGGTGGCCGTACCGCTGCTGGAGTTCCTGGACGCCCGCGGCCGCACCGAGCGCGTCGACGACCAGCGCCGACGCTGCCGTACGGACGCGGTGGACGGAGGCGGACGGGAATCGAACCCGCCGGCCCGAGATCCTCGGGCCCCTCGGTTTTGAAGACCGGGAGGGCCACCAGGCACCCACACGCCTCCACCGCTCGTCAGGCTACTGCCCCAGGAGACCCCCGCCATGACATCGACATCCTCACCGGTCCGCCGGGCGCCCGTGCGGCTCACCCAGTACGCGCACGGCGGTGGCTGCGCCTGCAAGATCCCGCCCGGAGAGCTGGAGGACGTGGTGGCCGGGCTGACCGCGCCCCGTCTCGCCGGGGGCGACACGCCGCTGCTCGTCGGGCTCGCCACCGGCGACGACGCCGCCGCGGTCACCCACCGGGGAACGGCGGTCCTGTGCACGGCCGACTTCTTCACCCCGGTCGTGGACGACCCCTACGACTGGGGGCGCATCGCCGCCGCCAACGCCCTGTCCGACGTCTACGCGATGGGCGGCCGGCCGGTGCTCGCCGTGAACCTGCTGGCCTGGCCGCGCGACCGGCTCCCCTTCGACCTGGCCCGCGAGGTGCTGCGCGGCGGACTGGACGTCGCCACCGAGGCCGGCTGCCACGTCGGCGGCGGGCACAGCGTCGACGACCCGGAACCGAAGTACGGCATGGCCGTCACCGGCCTCGCCGACCCCGAGCGGCTGCTGCGCAACGACGCCGGTCGGCCGGGGATGCCGCTGTCGCTGACCAAGCCGCTCGGCGTGGGGGTGCTGAACAACCGGCACAAGGTCACCGGCGAGCGGTTCGAGCACGCCGTCGCCGCCATGACCGCGCTCAACCGGGACGCCGCCGAGGCCGCCCTCGCGGCCGGGGCCACCTGTGCCACCGATGTCACCGGCTTCGGTCTCCTCGGCCATCTGCACAAGCTGGCACGGGCCTCCGGCGTGACCGCCGTGGTCGACACCGTCGCCGTCCCGTATCTGGACGGGGCGAGGGAGGCGGTACGGGACGGGTACGTCAGCGGCGGCACCCGGCGCAACCTCGCATGGGTCGCCCCGCACACCGACTTCGGGGACACGGACGCCGACACCCGGCTGCTGCTGGCCGACGCCCAGACCTCCGGCGGACTGCTGGTCGCCGGTGAGGTGCCCGGGGCCCCCGTGGTGGGCGAACTGGTGCCGCGCGGGACCCACTCCCTCGTACTCAGGTGACTCAGGGCTCCGTTCCCGTGTGCTCGTCGATGCCGGCCCGCGCCCGGTAGGCCCGCACCAGCTCCACCGACGCCGGACCCCGAGGACGGCGGCCCGGGCGGATGTCCACGGCGAACGCCTTCGACTCCTGGATGTGGACGTTCGGGTCCAGCGACAGATGCAGCAGCTCGTTGGCCGCGTCCCCGGTGCTGTAGCCGTTGGGCCCCCAGTGGTACGGCAGCCCCACCTGGAGCAGCCTTCGTCCGTGCACCGTCAGCGGTGCCATGCGGTCCGTCACCAGCACCCGTGCCTCGATCACCGCGCGGGCGCTGACGATCGTCGCCCACCCCGTGTGTTCCAGGCCGCGCTCGGCCGCGAGCTCCGGGGACACCTCGCAGAAGAACTCCGGTTGCAGCTCGGCCAGATACGGCTGCCAGCGGGACATGCCGCCCGCCGTGTGGTGCTCGGTGAGCCGGTAGGTGGTGGCCACGTACGGGAACACCTCGGAGCCCGGTTCGTCTCCGCTCGGCTGGTAGCGGTTGTCGGGCAGCGTCGGCATCAACTGCCGTACCGGATTGCGCTGTTGGTCGTAGAGCAGATTCGGGAACGGCGAGTCCTGCGGCTCGTAGTGGGCCGGCAGCGGGCCGTCGGTGAGTCCGGACGGCACATACAGCCAGGCCTTGCCGTCGGCCTGCATGATGAACGGGTCCGTGCCGGACAGCGCCTGCGGGCCGGTCGCGTCCTCGGGCGGTTCGTGACCGGGCGACTTGTCCTTCTTGAAGTCGGGCACGTCGTGTCCGGACCACTCGCCCTTGTCCGGGTCCCACCACACCAGCGCCTTGCGCTCGCTCCAGGGCCTGCCCTGCGGGTCGGCGGAGGCACGGTTGTAGAGGATGCGCCGGTTGGCGGGCCAGGCCCACGCCCACTCGGCGGCCACCCAGTCCTGCTCCCGGCCGGGCCTGCGGCGGGCGGCCTGGTTGACGCCGTCGGCGTACACACCGCAGTAGATCCAGCAGCCGCAGGACGTCGAGCCGTCCGGCATCAGCTCCTCGTAGGAGGACAGCGGACTCCCCTCGGCGTCACGGCCGTTGATCTCGGCGAGGACGGTCTCCGCGTCCGGCTCGGCGTGCCGCCCCTTCGTCGGGTAGTCCCAGGCGAGATCGAGCAGCGGCCGGTCCATCTCGTCGGTGGACCCGGCGAGCTTCTCCCGGATGATCCGCCCCAGGTGGTACGTGAACCACAGGTCGCTGCGCGACTCGCCGGGCGGCTCGACCGCCTGGTGGTGCCACTGCAGCAGCCGCTGGGTGTTGGTGAAGCTGCCGTCCTTCTCGGTGTGCGCGGCGGCCGGCAGGAAGAACACCTCGGTGCGGATGTCCTCGGTGCGCAGCTCGCCGGTCTCGATCTCGGGGCCGTCCTGCCACCAGGTCGCCGACTCGATCAGCGAGAAGTCCCGGACGACCAGCCAGTCCAGGTTCGCCATGCCGAGCCGCATCACCTTGGAGTCGGCGTTGCCGACCGCCGGGTTCTCGCCGTACAGGAAGTAGCCCTTGCAGGTGCCCTCCAGCTGGGCCATGGCCGTCTCGTACGCCGAGTGGCTGCCGGTCAGCCGGGGCAGGTAGTCGAAGCAGAAGTCGTTCTCGTCGGTCGCCGCGTCACCCCAGTACGCCTTGAGCAGGCTCACCAGGTACGAGCGCATGTTGCCCCAGTAGCCCTTGTGGGCCGCCTCCGCCTGCACGAAGGCGTCCAGGTCCTGGTTCTGGTGGGCGTGCGGCATCGGGATGTAGCCCGGCAGCAGGTTGAACAGGGTCGGGATGTCCGTGGAGCCCTGGATCGAGGCGTGTCCGCGCAGCGCGAGGATCCCGCCGCCCGGCCGGCCGATGTTGCCGAGCAGGGTCTGCAGGACACAGGCCGCCCGGATGTACTGCACGCCGACCGTGTGCTGGGTCCAGCCGACCGCGTAGGCGAAGGCGGTGGTCCGCTCGCGGCCGGAGTTCTCCGTCACCAGCTCGCACACCCGCCGGAACAGGTCCCGCGGCACCCCGCAGACCTCCTCGACCATCTCCGGTGTGTAGCGGGCGTAGTGCCGCTTGAGCACCTGGAAGACACAGCGCGGATGGGCCAGCGTCGGATCGCGCTCGGGTTCGCCCTCACCGATCACCGCGCCGCCGGACCCGTGCGCCTCGCCGCGTGCCGCCTCGGTCACCGAACGGCCGCCGCCGGTGCGCTCCTCGTACTCCTGGTCGCGCTCCCCGGACGCCGCCTGGATCTCGGTGCCCTCGTACTGCCAACTGGCGTTGTCGTACGAGCGGTTCCCGGCGTCCAGACCGGAGAAGACACCCGCCAGGTCCTCGGTGTCGCGGAAGTCCTCGCGGAGGATCACCGGGGCGTTGCTGTAGGCCACGATGTAGTCGCGGAAGTACTTCCCGTGCTCCAGCACGTAGTTGATGATCCCGCCGAGGAAGGCGATGTCCGTGCCCGCGCGCAGTGGCACGTGCACGTCGGCGAGCGCGCTGGTGCGGGTGAACCGCGGGTCGACGTGGATCAGCTTCGCGCCCCGCGCCTTGGCCTCCATCACCCACTGGAACCCGACCGGATGGCACTCGGCCATGTTCGAGCCCTCGATGACGATGCAGTCCGCGTTCTGCAGGTCCTGCTGGAAGGTGGTCGCGCCGCCGCGTCCGAACGAGGTTCCCAGACCGGGAACGGTGGAGGAGTGTCAAACACGCGCCTGGTTCTCGATCTGGATCGCCCCGAGCGCCGTGAACAGCTTCTTGATGAGGTAGTTCTCCTCGTTGTCGAGCGTGGCCCCGCCGAGGCTCGCGATGCCCAGAGTGCGCCGGGTGCGGGTCTCGTCGACCTCCCACTGCCAGCCCGTCCGGCGCGCCGTGATCACCCGGTCGGCGATCATGTCCATCGCCGTGTCCAGGTCCAGGCGCTCCCACTCGGTGCCGTGCGGGCGCCGGTAGAGGACCTGGTGCTCGCGGGCGTCCCCGGTGGTCAGCTGCAGGCTCGCCGCGCCCTTGGGGCACAGCCGGCCGCGTGAGATCGGGGAGTCGGGGTCGCCCTCGATCTGGGTGACCTTCCCGTCCTGGACGTACACGTTCTGGCCGCAGCCCACCGCGCAGTACGGGCAGACGGACTTCACCACCCGGTCGGCCGTGGCCACCCGGGGCCGAAGCCGCTCGCTGGGCCCGCTCTTCGCCGCGGCACCCCGGCCCAGCGGATCGGTGCCCGTCAGCTGGCGGTAGACCGGCCAGGAGTCGATCCAGGTGCGTACGCCCACAGCCACTCCTCCCGCTCGGTACCCCGATGTTCCCGCATGCGCGCGGCCACGGCATCCCTCGCCCCGGTGTGCGGCGGAGTACCCCGGCCCGGCCCGGCAAAACGGGGTTCGGCAGGCGTGAGGGGGCCGACCGGCAGCCGCCTCCATCGTCCCGGCCTTCACGCTCACCGCGACCGAGCCGGCCGGTCTCCTCGTCCGTCTCGGCCGTCTTCGGGCCGGGCCCCCCGGTCAGGTCTGCCGGGCGTGCATGGGGCTGTTGGCGACCTCGTCCGGGCATTTCCGGTGCGCCGGACGCACACGCCGGTCGCGCCGCCAGTCGGACGTCGCGAGCGTGAGGGAGGCCACCATGCCGACGAGCGCGGCGCCCAGCGCGGTGACGAGGGCACTGCGGTAGTCGTGGCTCCTGCCGAGCACCAGGTAGAAGAAGCCGGGCAGGGCGGCGGTACCGACCGCGGCACCCAGCCGCTGACCGGTCTGCAGGGCCCCGCCCGCCGCACCGGCCATCCGCACGGGCACGTCCCGCAGCGTCATGGTGATGTTCGGGGAGACCACACAGCCGCTGCCGGCACCGCCGAGGAACAGCACCGGGGCGGCGAACCACGGCGCGGTACCGAGCGGCGCGAAGCGGAGCAGCAGCGCGGTGCCGCCCAGGCCGACGATCACGCCCGTCAGGCCGCACACGGTGAGCAGACGGCCGAAGCGGTCGACCAGCCGGCCGGAGACCACGGCGGCGCCGGCCGAACCCAGGGCGAAGGGGGTCACGGCGAGGCCGGACCGGAGCGGGGAGAAGCCCAGACCGTGCTGGTAGAAGAGCGCGAAGACCAGCCACACGCCGCTGAACCCGATGAAGTACAGCGTGCCCACCCCGGCGCCGACGGCGTATCCGCGCACGGTGCTGAACAGGCGCGGGTCGAGCAGCGGCTGGGCACCCCGCGCGACGAGGCGACGCTGCCGCTGGACGAAGACGGTGAGGACCGCCGCGCCGACCACGAAAAGCCACCACACGCGTCCGATGCCGCCGGAGTCCGCCTGGACCAGCGGGTACATCAGGGCGAGCACACCCAGGCCGAGCAGCATGACGCCGGGCAGGTCCACGCGTCCCCGGCCGGAGCGGCGGGTGCGGGGCAGCAGTCGGCGGCCGAGCAGGACGGCCAGGATGCCGATGGGGACGTTGACGTAGAAGATCCAGCGCCAGCCCTGGGCACCGGAGGCCAGCGCGAGGATGGCACCGCCGGTGATGGGCCCGGTCGCGGCCGACATGCCGACGGTGGCGCCGAAGAAGCCGAAGGCGCGGCCGCGTTCGGCCCCGCGGAACATCTGCTGGATGAGCGCGGAGTTCTGCGGGGCCATGAAGCCCGCCGCCAGGCCCTGGGCGAGCCGGGCCACCACCAGCAGCGTGATGTCGGGAGCCGCTCCGCAGGCCGCGCTGAAGATCACGAAGCCGCTGAGGGCGAGCAGGAAGATGCGGCGCCGGTCCAGCGCGTCGCCGAGGCGGCCGGCGGTGACGAGGGCCAGGGCGAAGGTGAGGGCGTATCCGGACACCACCCACTGCACCTGCGCGGGGGAGGCGTGCAGATCGCGCTGGATCGTGGGCAGAGCCACCGCGACGATCGTCACGTCCAGCAGGCTCATGAAGCCGGCCACCAGGGTGACCCACAGGGCCCGCCACCGCTGCGGATCCGGCTCGGACCCGGTCTCCTGGGCACCCGGCTGCCGGCCGTCCGCCGCTGACGCCGACGCTGTCACAGGGCCTCCTCTCGCCGGGCCCGGACCCGGATCACCAGCGCCGCCCCGGGCCCCCCGGGCTGTCGTGACTCAGCCGCCGCGCCTGGCCAGGCGCTCCCGCTGGGGTACGACCGTGTACTTCGGGTCCTCCGCCGAGGCGACCCCGGCGTGGAACACGCCGAAGCGCAGCGCCGCCGAGCCGGTGAGCAGCGCGGCCCCGGCCGCCAGAGCCAGGCGCCGGTCGCGCCCGCAGCAGAGGGCGAGGGCCGCGCCGCCCGCCGTCAGCGCCTCCGCCGCACGCACCAGCAGGTGCGGCCTGCCCTGTTCGAAGGGTTCCGCGGTCAGGCCCATGCGCCGCTTCATCGCCCGGAACGCGCCCAGTTCCAGGGCCGCCCCGGCTGCGGCCAGCCGTCGGGCCGGCCCCGCCTGGGCGGTCGGGGCAGCGGCCAGGGCCAGGCCGGAGGCCGCGGTGGCGGCGGAGCCCGCGAAGACGAACGGCAGCTCGCGGTACCCCTCGTGCCAGGACGGCACCGCCGTGTCCGAGAGCAGCACCGCCGTGTACGTGGCCACGGCCGGGCCGAGCACGGCGGAAGTCGCCGTGGCGGCTGAGCCCAGCAGCCGGTACCGGCCCGCCACCTCCGTCGCCGCGGCGGTCAGCGCCAGCGGCGCGTACCCCGCCAGCAGCCACGAGCCCACGCTCATGGGGGACGTGGGCTTCAGGACGCGCAGCATGTTCAGGAACCGGGCCGGCCTGCCCAGGTCGTGGACGAGCGCGGCCAGCGACAGGGAGACGGCCCCGGCCGCCCCGAGCTTCGCGGGAGCCGCGAGCCCCGGCCGTCCGGTGACCTGGCCCCCGGCCGCGAGCAGCGAGGACGCCCCGGCAAGACCACCGAGATACAGGTACCCGGCGATGTCCAGGGGCCGCCACGTCGGCTTGTTCAGCACGGGCTTGCCGTAGTACGAGGAGAACGCGGCGTCCGGAACCACCGGCTGCTCGCCCCGACGGCGCCGGTGCCGCCGGCGTCCCCTGCCGGCGCCCGGCGCTTCACTGCCGGGCCGTACGCCCCGCACGCCGCCCCGGGGGACGTCCGGCTCGCTCATCGCGGCCTCCTCGCGAAGCTGCCCAGGGCCAGGACCACCAGCGAACCGGCGGCCAGCGCCGCGTGCTTCCACATGTCGGGCAGGTCACGGGTGGTGACCACCGGGTCGGGCGGGAGGCCGTAGACCTCCGGCTCGTCCAGCAGCAGGAAGAACGCGCCGTCGCCACCGACCCCGTCGTCCGGGCTCTCGCCGTACAGCCGCGCGTCGGTCACCCCCGCCGCGTGCAGCTGCGCCACCCTGGCCCGTGCCCGCTCCCGCAGTGTCTCCAGCGGGCCGAACTGGATGGACTCCGTGGGGCAGGACTTGGCGCAGGCGGGCTCCATGCCGACGCCGAGCCGGTCGTAGCAGAGCGTGCACTTCCACACCCGGCCGTCGTCCCTGCGCTGGTCGATGACGCCGTAGGGGCAGGCGGGCACGCAGTAGCCGCAGCCGTTGCAGACGTCCTCCTGGACGACGACCGTGCCGAACTCGGTGCGGAACAGCGCTCCGGTGGGACACACGTCCAGACAGGCGGCGTGCGTGCAGTGCTTGCACACGTCGGAGGCCATCAGCCAGCGCAGTTCGGTACGGCCGTCCGGGGCGAGCGGGGAGATCTGCCCGGCGGGCGCGCCCTCGGGAGCCTGCCCGTGCGGGGGAGCGGTGGCACCCGGGCCGGGGGAGGAGGCATCGGTGCCGAGGCGGGCCGCGGCGGCGAACACGTCGACGTCGTCGTGCGCGACCCCGGGTTCCTGGCCGCCGAAAGGCCCCCGTTGCTCGATGAAGGCCACATGCCGCCAGGTGTCGGCGCCCAGGCCCTGGGTGTTGTCGTACGACATGCCGGTCCAGACGAGCCCGTCCTCCGGGATGGCGTTCCACTCCTTGCACGCCACCTCGCAGGCCTTGCAGCCGATGCACACCGAAGTATCGGTGAAGAAGCCCATCCGGGGCGGGGCGTCCGGCCAGCCGGAGGCGCCGGCCACGTCCGGCTCAGGGCCGTACAGCAGATGGCCGCGGACAGGGCCCCCGTCGCCGTCGCTCATCGCCGTACCTCCTCGCTCATGACTGCCCGCCCTCCCCGGCCTGGACGAAGAACGTCAGCCGGACACCCGTCGGCACCGGCACGAGCAGGCTGCACAGCACCGACTCGCCCGGCGGGCGCGGCCAGTGGTCCGGGCGCGCCTTGCACGGGAACTCCTTGCCGGCCGAGGAGGCCGGCAGCCGTCGGTCCAGCGCGGACACCAGGCGCTCACCGCGCACCTCGCCCCGGGCCGACCTCCGCTCCTCGGACACCGCCACCGCGTGCTCGCCTTCCGCCCGTGCTGCGTCCTTCGGCGCTCTGTACCGAGCCTGGCACGGGTGCCCCGGCTCCGCGCGCCCGAAACGACGGCCGGCCCCTCGCGGGGCCACCCGCTGCCGTGGACGGGGGGTGTGCCGGGACCGGAGGCCCGCCGCGCAGGCCGATGGCCTGCGCGGCGGGCCTCGGCCGGCGATCCGCTGATCCCGCCGGCCGCCGAGGTCCCCGCCGTGCCGTACGCGCAGTGGGCGCGGCTCACGGGCCTGACGGCCGTCCGCTCACTCCTGCTCGGCGGTGAGCGGCACCGTGGCGGTGACCCGTTTGCCGTGGGGCAGCCAGGTCACCTCCAGGGCGCGGGAGAGCATCGCGACCAGGTGCAGCCCGTGCCCGCCGACGCGGCGCGGATCGGGAGGGCGCCGCAGCGGCGTGTCGGTGGAGGTGTCCGACACCGTGATGCGCAGGGCGCCGGCCTCGGGCAGCAGTTCCAGGCTCAGGGTGCACGGGCCGGGGGCGTGTTTGGCCACGTTGGTGACGAGTTCGCTGACCACCAGCCGGGCGTCCTGCACCGCGCGTCGTGGGGGTGCCGGCCGGACCCGGGCGAGCAGGGTGGCCACCGCGTCCCTGGCATCGGCGATACCGGCCGCGGCGTCGTCCCAGGCGCGACTGCAGCGCAGGGGGGTCGGGTCGGCCTGCGTTCTCGCGTGCGTCCCGAACGAGATGTCCATTGCGTCGTTGCCCTTTTCCTGCGGCGCCAGGGTCTTTCCTGCGCATACCGGATCGTCCCGTCGCTGCTCGGATACCCGCTGGACCCTCGATCAAGGGGATGTACGCCGCGAATCCTCCCGTTGCCCACGAGCCCCAGGTCACAGGCCGCGGACCGGGTGCGTACGCCCGGTCCGCGGCGGAGCCGCCGATCCGGCGCGGCTCAGTGTCTGTACGCGGTCAGTGCTTGAAGGTGTCCTTGGCCTTCTCCTTGGCCTGCCGGGCGTCGCCCCGCGCGCCCTCCATGCGGCCCTCGGCCTCCATCCGCTCGTTGCCGACGGCGCGGCCCATGGCCTCCTTGGCCCTCCCCTTGGCCTGCTCCTTCTTGGCCTTCGCCTTCTGGTTGCCTGCCATCGGGTGTCACTCCCAACGTTGTACGAGGTCCGGTCCCTCATCGGCTTGCCAGAGGGCAGCCACCCAAACGGAAAATCACGGACATTCCGTCCATCGCTGGTCTGATTGCTTACGCTTGGTTGAACAGTCCAGACTGATAAACCTATCGTTAGTAACCATGGACACGGTTGCACTCGCCGCCGCACTGCGGCTGGCCATGGGCCGGATCGTCCGCCGACTGCGTCAGGCGCACGCCGTCGGCGACGTGACGTTGTCCGGCGTCTCGGTGCTGGCCCGGCTGGCCCGCACCGGTCCGGACTCGCCCGGCTCCCTCGCCGAACTGGAACGGGTCCGGCCGCAGGCGATGGCCAGCACCCTCGCCGGGCTCGAACAACGCGGACTGGTGGGCCGTACCCCCGACACGGCCGACGGCCGCCGGGCCATCGTCTCCCTCACCGATGAGGGACGGGCCGTGCTGGAGCAGCGCCGCTCCGAGTCCGTGGCCCGCCTCGCCCAGGCCCTGGACGAGTTCACCCCGCAGGAGCGGCAGGCCCTGCACGACGTGCTGCCCCTGCTCGACCGGCTGGCGGAACGACTGTGACCGGCCGTGCGCCCGCCGCGGGCATACGCGGCCGCCTCCTCGCCCGCTCGGCCCGCCTCCGGGACACACCCCCGGGCCCCGGCTACAAGTGGGTCGCCCTCTCCAACACCACCCTCGGCGTCCTGATCGCCACGATGGACGCCTCCATCGTGATCATCTCGCTGCCGGCCATCTTCCGCGGGATCGGCCTCGACCCGCTCGCGGCCGGCAACATCGGCTACCTGCTGTGGATGATCCTCGGCTATCTGCTGGTCTCGGCCGTGCTGGTGGTCGTGCTCGGCCGGCTCGGCGACATGTTCGGGCGCGTCCGCATCTACAACCTGGGCTTCCTGGTCTTCGCATGCGCCTCCGTCGCCCTGTCCCTCGACCCCTTCCGGGCCGGCGCGGGCGCGCTGTGGCTGATCCTGTGGCGGATCGTGCAGGCCTTCGGCGGCTCCATGCTCACCGCCAACTCGGCCGCCATCCTCACCGACGCCTTCCCGGCGCGGCAGCGCGGCATGGCCCTCGGCATCAACCAGATCACCGCGCTCGCCGGGCAGTTCCTCGGCCTGCTCGCCGGCGGCCTGCTGGCCGCGGTCGACTGGCGGGCGGTGTTCTGGGTGAGTGTCCCGGTCAGCATCACGGGCACGATCTGGTCGTACCTGAGCCTGCGCGAGACCTCGGCCGGCGGCCGCGGCCGCATCGACTGGCTCGGCAACGTCACCTTCGCCTGCGGCGCGGGCATCCTGCTCGCGGGCATCACCTACGGCATCCAGCCCTACGGCGGCCACCCCACCGGCTGGAGCAACCCCTGGGTGCTCGCGGGCCTGTTCGGCGGGGTGATCCTGCTGCTGGTGTTCTGCCGCGTCGAGACCCGGGTCGCCGAGCCCATGTTCCGGCTGTCGCTGTTCCGGGTGCGGGCGTTCGCCGCCGGCAACCTGGCCGCCCTGCTCACCGCGATCGCCCGCGGCGGACTGCAGTTCATGCTGATCATCTGGCTGCAGGGCATCTGGCTGCCGCTGCACGGCTACGACTTCGAGGACACCCCGCTGTGGGCCGGCATCTTCATGCTGCCGCTCACCCTGGGCTTCCTGGTCGCCGGGCCCGTCTCCGGCTATCTCTCCGACCGCTTCGGTGCCCGCCTCTTCTCCACCGCGGGACTGCTCGTCGTCGCCGCTTCCTTCCTCGGCCTGCTGGCCCTGCCCGTGAACTTCGACTACGGCGTCTTCGCGGCGCTGCTGCTGCTCAGCGGCCTGGGCCAGGGCATGTTCTCCTCGCCCAACACCTCCTCCATCATGGGCAGCGTGCCGGCCCGCTACCGGGGCGTGGCCTCCGGGATGCGCTCCACCTTCCAGAACTCCGGCACGGCCCTGTCCATCGGCGTCTTCTTCTCGCTCATGGTCTCCGGCCTCGCGAGCACCCTGCCGAAGACGCTCAGCAGCGGACTCCAGGCACACGGTGTGCCCGCCTCGACCGCCCACGAGGTGGCCTCGCTGCCGCCCGTCAGCACTTTGTTCGCCACGTTCCTCGGCAACAACCCCATCGGTCATCTGCTCGGTGGCGGCGGCACCCTCGGCCATCTGACCGCCGCGCAGCGGGCCACCCTGACCGGCCACACCTTCTTCCCGGAGCTGGTCTCCGGGCCCTTCCACCACGGGCTGACCGTCGTCTTCGGCGTGGCCGCGGGCATGGCCCTGGTCTCCGCGCTCGCCTCCGCCCTGCGCGGCGGCCACGTGCGCGACGACGACACCCGGCAGGAGGAGGCGGACCGGACGGCGAAGGCGCGTCCCACGCGCACCTCGCCGTAGAAGGAGCGGGAGACACGCGCGAAGGAGCGGGAGACCCGCACCAGGGGACCGGGACAAGACCGGGATACGACGAAGCTCCCCCGGCACTCTTCCGAACCAGGGGAACTTCGGACCGTCGAACACAGTCGCGGTCTTCTTTCCGAGTGCGCTGTCGGCGCGGGTGCAAACCACCGTGACACGCCGGCCGGCCAGGGCGAAGTGCCATCGCACACGGTGGGCTGCTTGCCCTCTCCCTTGACGGCACAGCAGTGGTTCCCCGGGCGCCGGCACACCCCGCCGCCCGCGCTCGGGCTGCCGCGGATGCGGGGATCCCGGGGCGGCTGAGCGGTCGGGGCGGGCGGGTCAGGGCTCGCGGCGCCGTCGTACGAGGTGCCGTACGACGAGGGCGGCGATCAGCACGCACACGGCGACGAGGACGTACAGCTGGTAACGCGAGACCTCGTCGTAGACCGTAGTGATGTGGCTGCCCACCAGGTAGGCCAGGGTCGTCCACAGGCCGACCCACAGGGCCGCGCCGAGCGCGTTGAAGGCGAGGAAGCGGCGCCAGTGCATGCCCGTGGTGCCGGCGATGATGCCGTTGGCCTGGCGCAGGCCCTCGATGAACCGGGCCACGATCACGATCGCGCCGCCGTGCCGGCCGAAGAACTCCTCGGCCGCCTGGAACCGCTTCGGCGTGAGGAAGACGTACCGCCCCCACCGGTGCACGAAGGCCCGACCGCCGAACCGGCCGATCACATAGCCTATGTTGTCCCCGGCCACGGCCGCGACGAACGCGACGACCGCCACGGCCACCACGTTCAGCCGTCCCGCGCCCGCGTACACGCCCGCGGCCAGCAGGATCGTCTCGCCGGGCGCGGGCACCCCGAAGTCCTCCACCAGGACCACGGCTCCCACGGCCCAGTAGCCGTAGTGGCTGAGCAGCGGTGCCAGATGCGCCAGCGGACCCGGGAGGGGAGGGGCGGCCATGCCTCAACGGTACGTCGCCGCGATCAGCGCGCCGGTCCCGAGCTGCTTGTCCGGGCGGGGACCCGGGAGCTACGACTCGGAGCGGAAGACGCTCTCGTCGTCGGCGAGGACACCCTGGCACATGTGGCACAGTTCGTGGTCCCCGTCGCGGGTGACGACGGTGCCCCAGCCCAGGCAGACCTCGCAGTCGCGGGCGAGGCCCAGGTCGGGACGGGGAGGCAGGAGGGGGCTGCGGTGGGCTCCGTATGCCATGAAGGGAACGGCTCCTTGGAACTCGCGAATGAATCTGCCGACGCCGTCGTCCGCGCTGACAACGCTGTCCGTATGACGTCCATTATGTCAGCTTTATTCCCGATGTCTGTGACGAATGTCACCTAGGGCCCTCCTTCCGGCCGGGACCCGCCCGGCCGGGTCACCCCAGCTGCCCCAGGCGCGCCTCACGCCACAGGTCCACGCCGCCGTCGGTCGCGTACTTGTCGATCTCGGCCAGCTCCTCCGCGTCGAACCCGGGGTTCTCCAGCGCGGCGACGTTCTGCTCCAGCTGCTCGGTGCGCGAGGCCCCGATGACGAGGGACGTCACCCGCTCGTCGCGCAGCGCCCAGGCCAGCGCCAGCTGCGCCAGTGTCTGCCCGCGCCGCGCTGCGATGTCGTTCAGGGCGCGCAGCCTGCGCAACATGTCGTCCGTCAGCAAGGAGGCGTCCAGGGACGTGCCCCGGGCCGCCCGCGAGTCCTGCGGTACGCCCTCCAGATAGCGGCCGGTCAGCAGGCCCTGGGCCAGGGCCGTGAACCCGATGACGCCAAAGCCCTCCTCCTCGGCCGCGTCCAGCAGGCCGTCGGTCTCGATCCAGCGGTTGAGCATGCTGTACGACGGCTGGTGGATCAGCAGCGGGGTGCCCAGCTCCCGCAGGATCGCCGCCGCCTGCCGGGTGCGCTCGGCGTCGTAGGAGGAGATGCCGACGTACAGCGCCTTGCCCTGGCGGACGGCGGTGTCGAGCGCGCCCATCGTCTCCTCCAGCGGCGTGCTCGCGTCCAGCCGGTGGGAGTAGAAGATGTCCACGTAGTCCACGCCCATCCGGCGCAGCGACTGGTCCAGCGAGGCCAGCACGTACTTCCGGGAGCCGCCGCCCTGCCCGTAGGGGCCGGGCCACATGTCCCAGCCGGCCTTGGTGGAGATCACCAGCTCGTCCCGGTACGGCGCCAGGTCCCGCTTCAGCAGCCGGCCGAAGTTCAGCTCGGCCGCACCGTACGGCGGGCCGTAGTTGTTGGCCAGGTCGTGGTGCGTGATCCCGAGGTCGAAGGCGCGCAGGGCGATCTCGCGCTGGGTCTCGAAGGCGCGGTCGTCGCCGAAGTTGTGCCAGTAGCCCAGGGACAGGACGGGCAGGTCAAGCCCCGAGCGGCCGGTGCGCCGGTAGCGCATGGTGCCGTCGTAGCGTGCGGGGTCCGCGACGTGGGTCATCGGGTCCTCTCCGGGTGGTGCCGTGCGGGTCGCCCCTCCGGGTGCGGACGGGCCCGTCCACCCTGCGCCCGGATGCCGCGCAAGTCCAACCGCCGTACCGGATGGGATTGAGCGGTTCCGTTTCTGAATCGGCCATGGGGGCAGGCGGTGACCGGTGGCGCGACGGAAGGAGGCGCTCGTGAGTGGTGCCGGTTCCCAGACGCAGGGGGAGGGCCGGGGCGCCTTGCGGACGCCGCAGGCCGTGGCACGGCTGCCCCGCCAGGTGCGCGAGGAGCTGACCCGCAGGCTCCGCCGCAACCGACGGGCGTTCGGCAAGGACGACGTCCAGGTCGTCGAACCGCCGTTGCTCCGGCGCGCCGTGGGTGCCTCCGCGCTCGGGAACTGCATGGAGTGGTTCGACTTCGGTGTCTACAGCTACCTCGCCGCCACCCTCGGCAAGGTGTTCTTCCCCGGCGCATCCCCGGCCGCGCAGGTCATCTCCTCCTTCGCGACCTTCGCCGCCGCTTTCGTCGTCCGGCCGCTCGGAGGCCTCTTCTTCGGACCGCTCGGCGACCGGATCGGCCGGCAGAAGGTGCTCGCCACCACGATGATCATGATGGCGGTCGGCACCTTCGCCATCGGTGTCATCCCGGGGTACGGCACGATCGGCGTCGCCGCGCCCCTGCTGCTCCTGCTGGCCCGCATGGTGCAGGGCTTCTCCACCGGCGGGGAGTACGGCGGCGCGACCACCTTCGTCGCCGAGTACTCGCCGGACCGCAGGCGCGGTTTCCTCTCCAGCTGGCTCGACTTCGGCACCTTCGTCGGCTACGCCCTCGGCTCGGCCCTGGTCACCCTGCTCAATCTCGCCCTGACGGATGCTCAGATGCTGTCCTGGGGCTGGCGCGTGCCGTTCCTGATCGCCGGACCGCTCGGCGTGATCGGCCTGTACATGCGGCTCAAGCTGGAGGAGTCCCCGGCCTTCCAGCAGCAGTTGGACGAACACGAGAGGGCTTTGGCGCAGAAATCGGCGGGCAGCGAGTTCAAGGACATCGTCCGCAACCACTGGGGGGAGCTGCTGGTCTGCATGGGTCTGGTGCTGCTGTACAACGTCACCAACTACATGGTCACCGGCTATCTGCCGACCTACCAGACCGAGGTTCTGCACCGCTCCAGCGGCTCCGCGGACCTCCTGGTGCTCGTCGGCATGCTGTGGATCGTCGTGCTGATCACCTTCCTCGGTCGGCTCAGCGACCGCGTCGGCCGGCGGCCGGTCTACGCCGTCGCCGCCGCCGCGATGATCGTGCTGGCGGTGCCCGCCTTCCTGCTGATCAAGGCGCACGGCACCTGGCCGCCCGTCCTCGGAGTCCTGTTGCTCGCCACTCTGCTGGCCTGCTTCGCCGCTCCGAGCGCGGCCACGCTGCCCGCCCTGTTCCCGACCGCCGTCCGCTACGCGGCGATGGGCATCGGCTTCAACGTCGCCGTCTCCGCCTTCGGCGGCACGACCCCCCTGGTGACCGCCGCGCTGGTCACGGCCACCGGGGACGACCTGATGCCGGCCTACTACCTCATGCTGGCCGGGGCCATCGGCCTGCTGACGGTGAAGTTCCTGCCCGAGACCGCCCAGGTGCCGCTCAAGGGTTCGCGGCCGATGGTCGGCTCCCGCGAGGAGCGCCGCGAACTGATCACCGTTTCAAGGGAGTTGTACGGCTTCGTGCAGCAGCGGGACGGTGCGCGGCGCACCTGAGGCGCATCCCTCCCCATCCTCGTTCGATCCTACGAACTTCTCGCCAACCTGCTTACTGAGCTCGAGTGGGTTTGATAGGAAACTTTCCTACCAGTGTCCGGCAGGGCCAGCACGGACCGGCACGGACCAACCAGCCACCCCCCACTCCCACTTGGAGCCCTGTGGTGAACGCAGACCGCGAGTCAGCAGCTCCCGCCCCCATGCCCCGCCGGACCGTCGTCGCCCTGCTCGGCGCCACCGTCGCCTCCGGTGCCCTGCTCGTGTCCCAGCGCGCGACCGCCGCCCCGGCGGCGGCATCGGGACTCGACGACCCGGCGAAGAAGGAGATCGCCATGGAACTGGTGTCGAGCGCGGAGAACTCCTCGCTCGACTGGAAGGCCCAGTACAAGTACATCGAGGACATCGGCGACGGCCGCGGCTACACCGCCGGCATCATCGGCTTCTGTTCCGGCACCGGTGACATGCTCGACCTGGTCCAGCTCTACGCCGACCGCAAGCCGGGCAACGTCCTCGCCAAGTACCTGCCCGCCCTGCGCAACGTCAACGGCACCGACTCCCACGACGGCCTGGACCCGAACTACCCCAGGGACTGGCGCAAGGCCGCCCAGGACACCGTGTTCCAGCAGTGCCAGAACGACGAACGCGACCGCGTCTACTTCAACCCCGCGGTCGCCCAGGGCAAGGCCGACGGCCTGCGCGCCCTCGGCCAGTTCTGCTACTACGACGCCATCGTCATGCACGGCGACGGTGACGACCCGACCAGCTTCCGCAACATCCGCAAGCGCGCCCTGCGCAGCGCCAAGCCGCCGGCGCAGGGCGGCGACGAGACGACGTACCTCAATGCCTTCCTCGACGCCCGGGTGTGGGCCATGAAGCAGGAGGAGGCGCACAGCGACACCACCCGTGTCGACACCGAGCAGCGGGTCTTCCTGCGCAAGGGCAACCTCGACCTGAACACCCCGCTCGACTGGAAGGTGTACGGGGACAGTTACCACATCGGCTGACGCGCCGGTGTCACGAGGCGTGCGGCAGGTCGACGGGCGTGGGCACCTGAGGCCCCGCGCCGAGCCCGGCGGCCTGCCGCACCGTGATGCGCTGGATCACGACGGTCGCCAGCGCGGCGGCCAGGAGGCTGAGGACCTCCGACGCCACCAGCGACGGCAGCGACGTGCCGAAGCCCAGGTTCACGGCGGCCAGGGCCAGCACCGCGTGCCCGGCCCACGCCGCCCACCACACGTTCACGAGGAGGTCACCACGGCCCGCGTCCGCACCGGCGGGCGCGCTCGCGCGGTGGACGTCCTGCACGAGCCCGCGCGGCACCCAGAGGTTGAACACCGGGATCAGCCAGGCGAGCACGGCCCAGGCGCGGGAACCCGGAACCCCGCCGGGAGACAGCAGTTCGGCGTTGTGCCGGCAGCGGTCGAACCAGAGGAGGAACAGCACGGCCGCCGCCGTCATCGCGTCCACGAAGATCATCGACACCCGGCCGGACTCGGCGGCCGTGGTCGGCGACGGATGCAGCAGATGAGCGCGGACCTTCAGTGCCCGGACCAGCTCGGCACCGGCCGCCACCGACACGGCGAACTGGGCGCAACGCGCGAGGAACCAAGGAGCCTTGGCGGCGGAAACGGTCACGGCGGCAGACCTGTCTGGGGAAGGCGTCCTGCCCGGGCGGCAGCACGGCACGAAGATCGGAGCACTGGATCATAAGGCGGGGCCCACTCGCGTGTCAGGGCCCTGACGAGGAAAGATGGGCGTGAGCGATCGATCCGACGATGCGGAGGAACCGACTCATGCCGCACGAGCGCGCCGGCCGGCCTGCCGGTCCCGAGGACCTTGTCGACGTGGCCCGGCTGGTCACGGCGTACTACACACTGCACCCGGACCCGGCCGACCCGGCACAGCGGGTGGCGTTCGGCACCTCCGGGCACCGGGGCTCGTCCCTGGCGAGCGCCTTCAACGAGGACCACATCGCCGCCACCAGCCAGGCCATCTGCGAGTACCGCACGGCCCAGGGCACCGACGGCCCCCTGTTCCTCGGCGCCGACACCCACGCCCTGTCCGAGCCCGCCAAGGCCACCGCGCTGGAGGTGTTCGCGGCCAACGGCGTCACCGTGCTCGTCGACAGCGCCGACGGCTACACGCCCACCCCCGCCGTCTCGCACGCCATCCTCACCCACAACCGCGGCCGCACCTCCGGCCTCGCGGACGGCGTGGTCGTCACCCCGTCCCACAACCCGCCCCCCGACGGCGGCTTCAAGTACAACCCGCCCAGCGGCGGCCCGGCGGCCTCCGACGCCACCGCCTGGATCCAGGACCGGGCCAACGAGATCATCACCGGCGGCCTGAAGGACGTACGCCGGGTGCCGTACGCGCGGGCTCTCGCCGCGGAGACGACCGGGCGGTACGACTTCCTCGGCGCCTACGTCAGCGACCTGCCGAGCGTGCTGGACCTCGACGCGATCCGCGCGGCCGGCGTACGCATCGGCGCCGACCCGCTCGGCGGGGCGTCCGTCGCCTACTGGGGACGCATCGCCGAGCAGCACGGCATCGACCTCACCGTGGTCAACCCGTACACCGATCCCACCTGGCGGTTCATGACGCTGGACTGGGACGGCCAGATCCGCATGGACTGCTCCTCGCCGTACGCGATGGCCTCCCTCATCGAACAGAGCGACCGGTTCCGCATCGCCACCGGCAACGACGCCGACGCCGACCGGCACGGCATCGTCACCCCGGACGCGGGCCTGATGAACCCCAACCACTACCTCGCGGTCGCCATCTCCTACCTCTACCGGCACCGCGACCGTTGGCCCGCCGACGCGGGCATCGGCAAGACGCTGGTCTCGTCCACGATGATCGACCGGGTCGCCGCCGACCTCGGCCGCCAACTGGTCGAGGTCCCGGTCGGGTTCAAGTGGTTCGTGGACGGACTGGTCGGCGGTGCCATCGGGTTCGGCGGCGAGGAGTCCGCCGGTGCCTCCTTCCTGCGCCGCGACGGCTCGGTGTGGACCACCGACAAGGACGGCATCATCCTGGCCCTGCTCGCCTCCGAGATCACGGCCGTCACGGACCGGACCCCCTCGGAGCACTACGCCGGCCTGACCGCCCGCTTCGGGCGGCCCGCCTACGCCCGCGTCGACGCGCCGGCGACCCGCGAACAGAAGGCGCTGCTCGGCAAGTTGTCACCGGCCCAGGTCACCGCGGACACCCTCGCCGGAGAGGCCGTCACGGCCGTCCTCACCGAGGCGCCTGGCAACGGCGTCGCGATCGGCGGCATCAAGGTGACCACGGACAACGCCTGGTTCGCGGCCCGCCCCTCGGGCACCGAGGACGTCTACAAGGTCTACGCCGAGTCCTTCCTCGGTCCCGCCCACCTCGCCCGGGTACAGGAGGAGGCCCAGGCGGTGGTACTGGGCGCGCTGGGGAGCTGAGCGCGACCGGGCCGGGCTGCCGCGGCGGCCGCCCGCCGGTCCTGCGGCGTCCGCGGCGGGGCCGGGCCCGGTCGGGGAGAGCGGCCCGCGCCTCGGAGAGCGGCCCGCCCTGAGCCCCACTTCTGCCAGGTGACGAGCCCGGCTACTGGGTCGTGCCTGACAGAGAGACCGGCTGCGCCTCGGAGACCGGGCTTGCCGTGAGTCCTGCTCCTGCTGGGAGACGGGCTTGGCCACGGAGTCGCGTTCCTGCCATGGAGTCCGGCCGGGCGAGGAATGACGACCCCTTGGAGCGCCGCGGGCCGGGCCGGGCGGATCAGTCCCGATCGTGGCCCTGGTCCAGCCGGTCCAGCACCGCCTGCGCCATGGCTTGCTCCCCCTTGGCGTTCGGGTGTGCCGGGGCGGCGGGCGCGGCCGGCTGGAGCGGCTCGATCCAGCGGTCCGCGGGCACCTTGCACATGTCGTGGCCGACCGTGGGGCCGTAGGTGTCCACGTACTCCGCCCGGTTCACCCCGGCCACCAGACGCAGCATCAGGTTCAACCGCTTCTCGGTGTCCCGGAGGTAGGGGAAGTCCTTCTGCGCGAACGGCACCTGGGGGAAGCAGCCGCTGCCGTCGTCGGGCAACAGGTCCGGATAGCCGACGACGACCACGCGCGCGTGCGGCGCCCTCGCGTGCACGGCCCGCAGTACCCGGTCGACCTTCGGCGCGGCCTGTGCGATCGCGAGGGTCAGCTGGTCGTAGCCGGATGCCTGGTACGAGCGCTCGCAGGGGTTGCCGGTCGGGTCCTGAGCGGCCAGGTGGGCGCAGGTGCTGATGATGGTTCCGAAGCCGACGTCGTTGCCGCCGATCTGCACCGTCACCAGGTCCGTGTTCCGTCGCACTGCATCGAGCTGCGGCGCGTTGGTGCCCTGCGCCTGCCACATCTCGGCGGTCGTCGCCCCGGCGCAGCTGACGTCCTTGAAGGAGCTCACCTGACGCCCGTCCGCCACCAGCGAGGGGTAGTTCCGGTTCGAACGGGCACAGTTGGCGTCCACCTGCTGCGGGATGCCCGGGCCCGAGGTGTAGGAGTCGCCGAGAGCGACGTAGTCGATGCGGTCACGGTGTCCCGCGGAGTGCGCGGCGGCCGGTGCTGCTGCTGCCGGCGCCGTGGCGGCCGCGACGAGGACGCAACCGCCCAGCGCCGCCCCCAGTACGGCCGTTCCCCGCCGGCCTCTCGCCCCGCCCATCGCACGTGTGCCGTTCACCATGGATCCTCCCCCTGAGGCCGGTTCATCGCACGCTGCCGGCACCGGAGAGCGGCCGTCGTGCGTTCGACTGAGTCTGTATACCGTCCAGTAGGTCTCGCGGACCAGAAGCGGGAAGCAACGAGTTCAGGGGGTCACGTGCGTCGTCCGGCGGGATGACAAGCCATCAGGCGGCCCAGGGGTGACACCCAGCGTTCGCCGGGCGGGACGAGGCTGATGGTATGTCAGCTCGCCGCTTCTGGCGCGGTGGCGAACCATCGCCTCGGGCTGATGGTGAGTCAGGCGACCGAGATGCCGGATGGACTGGTTGTGTGCGTGACCTGCGCGTCCGCCGTGATCGCGGCACCACCACGCGGTGCGGCGTGACCGCCGGAGGCGCCGACTGCCGGGTGCTCCGCGCTACACCATCCGGTGGCTTCTGGCCGCATAAGCGTTATGAACGGCCCCGATTTCCTGATCATTCCACTTACGACCCATCAGGACTGACCAGACGTCTTCAAGCTCTGACCCAAGTCGAGGAGAGTGGAGAGAATGACGACATCGCCGCGACGGCGATCCGTTCTGGCGTCAGCTGCCACCATCGCCGCGCTCACCGCAGCCGCGCTGGCGAACCAGGGTGCCGCGTATGCGCAGGACCACACCACCCCACCGCCCTATCCGAAGAAGCCCACCTATCCGCTGCATCCCGAGGGCCCGGCGTATCCGGAGAAACCTGTTCATCCGGTCAAGCCGATCTACCCGGAGAAGCCCGTCCACCCGGTCAAGCCGATCTATCCGGAGAAGCCGGTCTATCCGGAGAAGCCCGCCTACCCGGTCAAGCCGGTATACCCGGAGAAGCCGGTGAAGCCTGCGTATCCGGAGAAGCCGGTCTACCCGGTCAAGCCGGTATACCCGGTGAAGCCTGCGTATCCGGTGAAGCCGGCCTATCCGGAGAAGCCGGTGAAGCCTGCGTACCCGGAGAAGCCTGCGTACCCGGTGAAGCCTGCCTATCCGGAGAAGCCTGCGATGCCGGTGAAGCCGGCGTACCCGGTCAAGCCTGCGATGCCGGTGAAGCCTGCCTATCCGGTGAAGCCGGCGTATCCGGAGAAGCCGGTCAAGCCTGCGTATCCGGAGAAGCCTGCGTACCCGGTGAAGCCGGCGTACCCGGTCAAGCCTGCGATGCCGGAGAAGCCGGCGTACCCGGAGAAGCCCGCGTATCCGGTGAAGCCCGCGTATCCGGAGAAGCCGGTCAAGCCTGCGTATCCGGAGAAGCCGGCGTACCCGGTGAAGCCGGCGTATCCGGAGAAGCCTGCGATGCCGGTCAAGCCGGCGTATCCGGAGAAGCCTGCGTACCCGGTGAAGCCTGCGTACCCGGTGAAGCCTGCGTATCCGGAGAAGCCTGCGATGCCGGTGAAGCCGGCGTACCCGGAGAAGCCCGTGCAGCCGGTCAAGCCTGCGTATCCGGAGAAGCCGGCGTACCCGGTGAAGCCGGAGTATCCGCAGCACCCGGTCAAGCCCGAGTATCCGTCGATGCCGGTGAAGCCGACCTACCCGGAGCACCCGTCGAAGCCGACCTACCCGGAGCACCCGTCGAAGCCGTCGAAGTCGCACAAGGAGCACAAGGGGTCGGACCACGAGCACGAATCGCGGGACGACTGAGCAGGTGACAGAAGTCAGCTGAGGAAAACCGGGACACGCGCAGGAATCGCTGGGCCGCTCACACCGGGCGGCCCAGCGGTGTGTGTGTCGGCGTGTGCCGGCGCCGCGGTCGCAGGTTCGCGGGCAACGGAGCCGCAGCCGGCACACCACCCCCGACATGCCGGAGGTCGGCGGTCCCTGCCCCCTCGGGCCGCGATCGGCTCCTGCAGCGTCCGGTCCCTGCCGTCACCCCCCGCCCGCCCTGACTTCTGCCGGAGGTGTCCCGCTCGCCGCCGTACGGCCCGTGCGCGATCGCGGTGCGACAGTGCGCGGGGCGATGGCCGCTGGGAACTGCCCGGTAACCGAGCCGAGTTGACCCCGGTGCCCACGAGAAGGGGGCCGATGACCTGCGTGAACGGTGTGAGAAGCTGCGGTGGTCAGCACATCCGCACGACGGAGGACCAGCGACGACATGGCCGTCATCCACCACACCACGCTCAAGCCCACGAAGCTGGAACTGCTCACCGACTGGCTGCCCTCGCGCCCCTGGTACCGCGGGGGCCCGGACGCTCCGGTGCTGACCAAGTCCGGCGGTTTCCGGCTGGACGACCCGGAGGGCGAGGTCGGCATCGAGTTCATGGTGGCCACCGACACCTCGACCCCCGAACCGACCGCATACCTGGTGCCGTTGACCTATCGGGGCGCGCCGCTGGAGGGGGCCGAGCGCGGGCTGGTGGGCACATTGGAGCACGGTGTGCTCGGCAAGCGCTGGGTGTACGACGGCTGCCACGACCCGGTACTGGTCGCCGAGTTGCTGTCGCTGATGGAGGGCAGGGTCCGGGCGCAGGCCCAGAGCATCGACGGCGCGCCCGACCCCGAGGTGATCCGCTCCTACTCCGGTGCGCCCTTCGCTCCGGGCGGTTACGGCCCCGAGCCGGCCGACGACAAGGAGGGCACCCGCCTCCCCGCGCCGCACGGCACGGTTCTGCATGTCCACCGGGTCCTGACCCGCGTGCCCGAGGACCCGCAGAACCCGCCGCTGCGCCCCGAAGGCGCGATCGGCCATGTGGCGCGCGGCTGGCAGGACCCGCAGGGCACCCCGCTGGCGGCCGTCTTCGTGACGCTGCGCACCGACTGACCGTATTCCGGCCGATCGGCATTTCACACGCTCAGCCCGCCGCACCGTCTGGCATGGTCAGGACAAATCTGTCACGCTTTCGGCAGTCCGCACCCTGACCCCATGGGGGCGCGGCGCACCTCTCGGTGCAGCGATCGCGCAAGCCCCGTCAGCGGCCGTCCCGGCGTACCCCAGCCGGCCGGCGGCCATCGAGCAGGCCGGGCGACCCCGGCCGCCGCAAAGGAGTAGCGTGTGAGATCGACCCCCCACAAGGCCCTCGGCGCCGGTGCGCTCACCATCGCCGCGGTGGCCGCCCTCGTGCTCCCCGGCACGCCCGCCGCGGCCCGTCCGGCCGCGGCACCCGCCGCCTGTACTCCGGCGCAGGTCGTCGGCAACGGCGGCTTCGAGAGCGGGACATCACCCTGGTCGACGTCCTCCTCCACCGTCATCACCAGCCGCCCCGGCCAGACCGCCCACGGCGGCAGCTCCTACGCCTGGCTGGACGGAGTCGGCAGCACCCATACGGACACCCTCAGCCAGAGCGTCAGCATCCCGGCCGGCTGCGACGTGGCCACCCTCACGTTCTGGCTGCACATCGACACGGACGAGACGACCTCCTCCGTCGCGTACGACAAACTCACGGCCAAGATCGGCAGCACGACACTGGCCACCTGGTCGAACCTCGACGAGAACGCCGGGTACGTCCAGAAGTCGGTCGACGTGTCGGCGTACGCCGGGCAGACCGTCACTCTCTCCTTCACCGGAACCGAGGACTCCAGCCTGCAGACGAGCTTCGTCCTCGACGACATCGCGCTCGCCACCTCCGGTGGCAGCGCACCACCGCCGGGCGACTCCACACGCACCCCGGCCTCGCCCGCGTACACCGTGAACCTCAGCAGCGACACGAGCGGCACCGAATGGACCGGGCACGAGAGCGTGGCCTTCAGCAACGCCTCCGCCGCCGCGCTGAACGAGGTCTATCTGCGGCTGTGGGACAACTACCACGGCACCTGCGACGCCATGCCGATCCGCGTCACGAACGTGACCGGCGGCACCGCGGGCGCGCCCTCCGTGGACTGCACCGCCCTCAAAATCGATCTGCCGGCCCCGCTCGCCCAGGGCCAGAGCGCCGCCATCGGCTTCGACCTCGGTATCACCGTGCCCAGCGGCGCCGACCGGTTCGGCCACGACGGCGCCTACAGCTTCATCGGCAACGCGCTGCCCGTCCTCGCGGTCCGCGACGGCGCCGGCTGGCACCTCGACCCGTACACGGACAACGGCGAGTCGTTCTACTCCCTGGCCGCAGACTTCAAGGTGACCCTGGATCACCCCAGCAGCCTGCTGGTCCCGGCCACCGGCACCTCCACCGACACGCCCGGTTCCGGCGGACGTACGGTGACGACGGCGACGGCGTCCAAGGTCCGTGACTTCGCCTGGGCCGCCGGGCCCTTCACCAAGATCTCCGGCACCTCGGCGGCCGGCGTGGCGGTGAACGTCTACTCCGTGTCGGGCATCAGCTCCTCCAGCGCCCAGTCCATGCTCAGCACCGCCAAGAGCGCCGTGGACGCCCACGCGGCCCGCTTCGGCGCCTATCCCTACGGCGAACTGGACGCCGTGCTCGACAACAACTACTGGTTCGGCGGCATGGAGTACCCCGGGTTCGTCCTGGACGTGGTCAGCTCCACCGCCCTCACCCACGAGATCGGCCACCAGTGGTGGTACGGCATCGTCGGCGACGACGAGTACAACAGCCCCTGGCTCGACGAGGCGTTCACCGACTACGCCACCGACCTCGCCCTCGGCACGACCGGCACCAACTGCTGGAACAGCGTCTCCTGGGCCTCCAGCGCCGAGAAGATCACCGACTCGATGGCCTACTGGGACACGCACTCCTCCCGCTACTCCACCGTCGTCTATGGCTACGGCAAGTGCGCCCTGCACGACCTGCGCCGCGTCCTCGGTGACACCGCGATGGCCAAGCTGCTGAAGGACTACGCGACCGCCCACTGGTACGGCGTGTCGACGACGGCCGAGTTCAAGGCAGCCGCCCAGGCCGCCACGAGCACCGACCTCACCTCCTTCTGGACCCAGCACCGCATCGAGGGCTGAACCGGAAACGCCCACTTGGCTGAATATCCGGCTGCGGATGGGTTCCTGAGGCGGAATCCGGAGTGCGTTGCGACCCGACCACGGGTCAGATGGATTTCGTGCGAAGCCTGACAGCCCCTATCCGCGGCCGGTCCCGCCTGTGCCTCACGGGCGCCCTGACCGTCCTTGCCCTGTTCCTGCCCAGTACCCCGGCCATGCCCGAACCTTCCGGGGGCGCACGCGTGCGCGGCGGCGCCTACATGGGCATCGGCGTCCTCGCCCATGACGGAGACACCGGCTCCCGGCCCCCGGCGGGCCGCGCCTCGCAGCCCGAGGGTGTCGACGTCGCCAGCCACCAGCTCGACGTCGACTGGCCGACCCTGTGGAAGGACGGCACGCAGTGGGCGTACACCAAGGCCACCGAGGGGACGTACTACACCAACCCCTACTTCACCCAGCAGTACAACGGCGCGTACAAGGTGGGCATGATCCGCGGCGCCTACCACTTCGCCACCCCGGACACGGCCGGTGGCGCCACCCAGGCCGACTACTTCCTGGCGCACGGCGGCGGCTGGTCCAAGGACGGCAAGACCCTGCCCGGCGTGCTCGACATCGAGTGGAACCCGTACGGCGCCTCCTGTTACGGCAAGTCCAAGAGCGGCATGGTCGCCTGGATCCGCGACTTCCTGAACCGCTACAAGGCGCGCACCGGCAGGGACGCCGTCATCTACACGGCGACCAGCTGGTGGAGCGACTGCACCGGGAACTACAGCGGCTTCGCGGCGACCAACCCGTTGTGGATCGCCCGCTACGCCTCGGACCCGGGGACGCTGCCGGCCGGCTGGGCGTACCACACGATGTGGCAGTACACCTCCACCGGGAAGACCGTCGGCGACCACGACCGCTTCAACGGCGCCACGGACCGGCTCAAGACCTTCGCGACGGGCTGAGGGCCTTCGCGACCGGCTTCCCCCGCGCCTGGCGCGCCCGGCGCGGGGGAAGGCCGTCTGGAGAGGGCGGGATTCGAACCTGCGCGGGCCGTACGGCCCGACCGTGAGACGTGCTCATCCCGCTGACCTGCCGTGCGCCGACGGCCGTGGCACAGTCCCACTTCTGCGTCCTCGAACGGTGGGTGCACGGCGGAGGCGGACGCACACGCGCCGGCCGGGGCCGGGAGCGCGGACACCGGCGCCGCTCGCCCGCACCGCCTGTCGTCCGACGGCCGCCTGACGGAGCCGTGCCGGCCGTTCCACCGTTCCCCCGGCGGCCGGTCGCCGCAGAGCTCGAGCCCGCGGTCACTTCCCCCAGTGGCCGTGTGCGAAGAGCATGCGAAGGGCGAGTGCCGTCATCACGGCGCTGGACGCCAGGGCCGTGCCGAGCCGTCCCCGGCTGCCGGTCAGCAGGCGGCCGAGCAGGGCTCCGCCGCCGGCCAGGAGCAGTTGCCAACTGGCCGAAGCCGAGAAGGCGGCCAGGACGAACACGGCCCGTTCGAGCCGGTCCGGTACCGCCGAGGCCTGGCTGCCCAGCACCAGAGCCGCGAAGTAGATCACGGTGAGGGGGTTCATCATGGTGACGCCCCACAGACCCAGGAAGGCCCGAGCGGGACGCAGGGGAGTCCCCTCGGCCCGGGAGGACGTCCGAGGCGTCCGGTAGTGGGTGATCGCCGTCGCCGCGCCGCGCACCGCCAGTACGACGAGCACCGCGCCGGCGACCCAGCGCAGAGGGTGCACGATCGGCTCGACGGCGTGCGTCAGCGCGGAGCCTCCGATCACGGCGATCAGTGCGTAGAGACCGTCCGCCGTCGCCACGCCCAGCGCCGCGCACGCGCCGATCCGCAACGAGGTCCGAGCGGTCAGCGCCACCAGATACGTCCCGACGGCCCCCACGGGTACCGCGATGCCGTAGCCCGCGAGGAGCCCCGCGACCAGTGCCGCGGTCATGCGTGCGCGGGCGTGGGCCTCCGCCGTCGGCCCCGCTGCTGTCGGCCGCTCACCGATCGGTCGGCGGCGTTCAGCGGCAGGAAGGCGGTCAGCGAGGTCATGCGCAGATCGTGACGGCAGTGGGTCGGCCCGGACAACCCCTTTTCCGCGGTGGCAGCCGCAGCCGCACCTGATGGCCGGGCGCGTCCCGCGACCAGGGCCGTCACAACGGCGCTGCCCAGCGTGGACAGGAACACCGCCACGCGCCGGCGCCAGGGCAGGGCCCGCACAGAGGTGGTCGGCGGTTCTGGAGGCGGGCCGGCGGGATCGGGCCGGGCGCGATGGCGGTGACGGTGGCCCCTTGCGTACCCGGGCACGGTACGGTCGGCCCCATGGCTGACGCTCGGCTGACCACCTCCTCCTTCCTGGTCCTCGGCATCATCGACAAACTCGGCGAAGCCAGCGCGTACGACGTGAAGGTGGAGGCGGGCCGCACCGTCGCCCCGTTCTGGTCGGTGCCGCACGCCCAGGTGTACGCGCAGTGCGACCGGCTGCTCGGGGCCGGCCTGTTGGCCCAGGTGCGGCAGGAGAGCGGGCGGGGCCGCCGGGTGCTCACCCTGACCGACCGGGGCCGGCGCGCTCTGCGCGACTGGCTCGCCGACCCCGGGTTCGTGCCGGTCGAGGCGCGCGAGCGCGGCATCCTCAAACTCTGGTTCGGGGCCCGCCCGGACGAGATCGCCCCCGTCCAACTCGCCGAACACCGGCGCACCTTGAGCGAGTACGAGGAACTGGCCGACAACGTGGGCGAGTTGCTGACCCCCGGGCAGCGGGAGGCACTGGAGTTCGGCATCCGGTACGAGCGGATGATGACCGAGTTCTGGGACTGGGTACGGCGCCGCGACGAACGCGTACCCGGCCGTTGACCTCACCGCCGGTCGGCCCTACCGTCGGTAACCCGCAATAGTCCAGAAGAGACTATCGCGGCCGTGACCGAGCCGGTGAGGGACAGGGGGACGCCATGCGTCCGTGGACGAGCAGCACCTGGCGCCGTGCCGCCGCGGTGAGCCTGACGGTCGTGTGCCTCGGGTACGCGCCCGTCGCGATGACCGAACTGTGGTCCTACGCCCGCCCCGGTGCCCCGGCACCGGGGGAGTGGCTGCTGGCCCACACCGTCTCGCCCCGGTACGTCGCCGACGCGCTCGCGAGCCGGGTCGCCCCCTACCGGCACAGCCTGATCCCGATGATCGTGCACTCCGTCCTCGGCGGACTGCTCATGCTGCTCGGCCCCGCGCAGCTGCTGACGGCCGCGCGCCGGCGCACCCGCCTGCACCGCGCCCTGGGCGTCCTGTTCGCCGTCACCGTGTACGCCTCGATGGCGGGCGCCGGCCTCTATCTCGCCCGCACCGCGCCAGAGGACGCCTTCAGCGGGGCGGCCTTCTGGATCGTCCTCGCCACGATCCTCGTCGGCACCGTCCTCAGCGTCACCTTCGGCATCCTCGCGGCGGTCGGCGGCTTCCCCGACCTCCACCAGCGCTGGATGCTGCTCTGCTACGGCTATCTCCTGACGGCGCCGCTGCTGCGGCTGGAGTGGGGAGCCCTGCCCGCGGTGCTCCCCGGTCTGCCGATGACCGAGGTCAACCGGGTGGCGATCATGCACCTGGGCTCCCTCGTCGTGTTCGGCGCGCTGCTCGCCTCCCGCGCCAAGGACCCCCGGGGAAGCGTCGAGGGCCTCGGCCGGTCCTGGGCCCCGCTGCCCGTGACCGCCGTGGCCCATGTGGCCGGGGCGGCCACCCTGGCCTGGATCGTGCACGCCCTCGCCCCGTACGGCACGACCGGGCACCGGCTGCTGGCCGCCTACCTCCTGCCCTACGCCGTCGCTTACGCGGTGATGGCGACCGGCGCACGGCGTGCCGCCCGCGCGGGCCGGTCCTGGGCGCGCGAGGAGTGGCGGATCCATCTCACGGCCCTCTGCCTGGCACCCGCGCTGTCGGCCGGCGCGGTCGCCGTCTTCCGACGCAGCCTGGGGCTCGGCCCGTTCACCGCGCTCACTGCCGGCGTCGCCATCGGCTGCGGCATCGCCGCCTTCGGCGCCACACTCGTGGTCAGCCTGCGGCTGATGTACGCCCGCGAGGTCCGCAGGCGCTCTCTTCCGGCCCCGCTGCCCGTGCCCCGGACGACCGCCGCGGTGCCGTGACCGCGCCCTCGCCTCGTCCGATCAGTCCGGGCGCGGGCCCGGCAACCGCCCGGGAACCCGCCCCCGCCGGCGGGCGGACCGTCGGCCTCGGCAGCCCGGGCCGCGGAGGAGAGACCTGCGCCGCCGGGCTGGGCGGCCGAGGCCGTGAACCGCGGTACCAGGGTGGCTGTCCACGCCGGCCCGGGGGACGGCAGCCTGGGCCTTGGCGGAAGGAGCCCCATTGGCCCCGACGGGCACGCCGTGCCGGCAAGCGAGGCGGCCCCGTGCGCCCGGCCGGGCCGCCGCCCTCGGAAGGGGCGACCCGGAAAAACCTCGCACCCGTCAACCCGGAAAACCCCGCAGCCGTCGACCCGGAACACCCCCGCGCCCGCCGTCGACCCGGAACGGCTCCGCCCCGTTCGCTCCGCTGACCGGCTCCACCGAATGGGCCGCCCACCGCCTCCACTCCGTCCGAACCGCCCACCGCTTCCCCGCCCCGGAAAAGGAACCCCCGCCATGACCGACCCGACCGGCGCCGACACATCGGCGAAGACCCCTGTGGCACGAGAGCCCCTTCCCGAGGCCCCGCCCGGCCGTCCCCTCTCACCCGGCGTGGCGTTGCTGGCCGTCGCAGTAGCGGTGATCAACCTGCTTGTCGGCACGGTCCTCACGGTCGTAGCGCTGACCGGGTATGTGCTCGGGGCCTGGCCGTCGCCGGATCCGCTCAGCCCCGGACTGCTCGGCGCCGCGATGCTGGGCACCGCGCCGGCCCTGTTCGCCCTCGGCCGTGCCTCGAGCTGGCAGCAGGCGCGCACGCTCGTGCTGCCGGTCGTGGTCGTCCTGACCGGCCTCTTCGCCGTCAGCCTGCTCAACGCCGACCGGCTGTACATCGCCCACGGCGGCCCGATCGTCTCCGTGCTGTTCAGCCTCGGCTGGCTGTTCACCCTCGGCCTGCTGTGCGTGGCGGCGGCGATCTGCCTCGCCGGGCAGGCCTTCACCCGGTCCGGACCGGCCGCCCCGCGCACCGCACCGCTGCCGGGCTGGGCCAAGCCGCCGCTCGCCGTGCTCGGCTCCTCCTGGCTGGGCATCGGCACCGGACTGCTCGTACGGCCGGGTTTCTGGGCCGGGTTCGTGCCCTGGCACACCAACCGCGTGGACGCACAGGCGCTCGGCGTCTGGGCCCTCGCCCTAGGTGTGGGCGTCCTCGGTTCCCTCGCCGAGGACGACCTGGACCGCACGCGCCCCGCCCTGCTGTCCCTGCCCGGCACGGCCCTCGCGCTGACGGTCGTCCTGGCCGCCCGCGCCCCCCACGTCGACTGGTCCTCCGGGCCCGGCGTGAGCCTGGTGGCCATGGTGGCCGGGCTGCTGGCGGCCGGGGCGAGCGGACGGCTCCTGCTCAGGGCGGACGCACGGCGCCCGGTGCTCGGCGGGAACGCCGGGCCGGGCGGGGCGATGCGGAGCGCCGGCTGAGCAGGGGCCCGCGCCGTCGCCGTCGTAGGGTCGTCGTGTGCTCCACGTCGAAATCCTCCAGCTGCTGGTCTCGCCGGTGCACCGGCTCGCCGGCCGGCCGGGCGAGGCGATGCCCGAACTGCCCTCCGCGGAGCTGGTGCCGACGGCCGAGGTGCGCGCCGGACTGGGGCTCGTCGGCGACCGGTACTTCAACCGGCCCGCCCACCGCAACGCCTCGATCACCCTCATGGCCGTCGAACGGCTTCCGCAGCCGGGACCGCACCCGGCCGACCTGTCGCGCACCCGGCGCAACGTCCTGCTGCGCGGGGTCGACATCGACGCCTACATCGGAGCGACCGTCTTCCTCGACTGCGGCACCGGCCCCGTGGAACTGGCGGTGCGCAGTGCGGCCCGGCCGTGCGCCTGGATGGACACCACCCTGGGCCCCGGTGCGCAGCGCGCGCTGCGCGGCGGCGGGGGAGTACGCTGCCGGCCGCTGACCGACGGCACCCTCACCGTGGGCCCGGCGCTGTTCGGGGTGCGGGAACCGGCCGGCGAGGAGGCAGCCCGCACAGGAGGGATGAGTACGACGACTCAGGCGCCGCTCCCAGGAGATGCTGAAGCCTGAGGGCATGACGACGCCCTCACCGACGACCCACAGCCCCTACTCGTACCCCGCAGCGCAGCCGACACCACCCCGCTCGCGGCGCCGCCTGGTGACCGGCCTGGTGGCGGGACTCCTGGTCCTCGCGTGCGCCGTGGCGGCCGTCCGCTGGACGCGGGGCAGCGACTCCGGCCCGCTCACGGGCCGACCCCGGGTCACGGACACCCGGGCCGGCCTCTCCTACGCCGTACCGGAGGGCTGGAAGCACGACCCGGCCAAGGACAGGGAGCTGATCGACGCGTTCACCTCGCAGATCAGCACGGCCGGGTCCGGCGCGCCCGCCTCGGCCGGCGGCAGCGTCCTCGCGGGTCGTGCGGGGCAGACCGTGGCGCGTGCCGATCTGGCCCGGGCGACGGAGACGGCCGCCCGCTCCAACGCAGAGTTCTTCTTCCCCGACCGGCCCGCCACGGTGGAGAAGTCCGAGGACGTGGCCGTGGACGGGCAGCCGGCGCACACCACCGTGCTGCGGGTCGCCGCGGAGGACGGCACCGCGCATCTGCAGCTGACGCTGGTCACGGTCGACGGCGAGCGCACCTCCTTCCTTCTCGGTCTCACCACCGGCAGGGCGGATCCGAAGGTCACGACGGACATCGCCGCGGTCCTGGCCGACGCCGCCGTGCGGTGACCGGGCCCCGTCAGATGCCGGAGCCGACCAGCCGACCAGCCGGCCGGTCGGTGAGTCTGGGCGAACAGGGCGCCGCAGGTGACGACCCCGCCGTACGTGGCGCCCCGTCGGGGTCGTCCCACGGCCGCGTGCCGCGCGGTCCTCCACGGCGGCTTCCAGGACCGGACAAGCGGCGAGGCAGGTCAGTCGAGGCTGGGTGGGGTCCAGTCGGCGTGCCGGAGGATCGCCCGCAGCGCCACCCGTGACGGGATGAGCCGCAGCGCGGTGTTGCGCAGGGCCACGGCCGTCGGACGGGACAGCTGCTGGCCCATCCGGCCCGCCTGCCGGGCCGCCCGGGCGACCGCCTGTGCGCGCGGGCGGCGCTCGGCGTCGTAGCGGGCCAGCGCCGAGGCGACCGAGGGCTGCGTGGCCAGCGCGCCGGCCAGCGTGGCCGCGTCCTCCAGGGCCTGGCAGGCGCCCTGGCCGAGATTCGGCGTCATGGCGTGCGCCGCGTCGCCGAGGAGCACCACCCGGCCCGCGACGAACGACCGCAGAGGCGTGACCAGTTCGTGGATGTCGTGGTGGAGCACTGCCTGCGGCCGGGTCGCGTCCAGGAGGGCGGGGATCGGGTCGTGCCAGCCGCCGAAGCGCCGGCGCAGCATGCCGAGCGGGTCGGCGTGGCGGACACCGGGCGGAGCGGTGAGCACCGCGTGCCACTCGGCCCGGCCGTCGCGGAAGCCGATGTGCCCGAACTCCGCGCCCCGGCCCCAGGTCAGTTCGAAGTCGGTGCGCAGGTCCAGCGGCCGGTCCGTCACGGCCCGCAGGACCGTCGAGCCGGCGTACACCGGGCCGGGATGATCGGGGAACAGCAGTCCGCGCAGCCGGCTCCCGACTCCGTCGGCCGCGACGACCAGGTCGGCGTCCAGCACCCCGTCCCCGGTCGGCACTCCCACCCGGTCGGGGGCCGAGCGGTCCAGGGTGGGCACGCTGACGCCGATGAGCAGGCTCTCGGCCGGCAGCGCCTCGCGCAGCAGGCGGTGCAGCACCGCGCGCCGGATGCCGACGATCGGCGTGCCCAGCGCGCGTTCCAGGGCGGCGCCGTCCATCCGCGCCAGCCAGCGTCCCTCGGGGGTGCGGGTGCCGCCGGTGTACTGCGGGCGTGCCGCCGCGCGCACGGCCGCACCGACGCCGAGGGCGTCCAGCGCGCGCAGGCCGTTGGCGTGCAGCGAGATGCCCGCCCCCGCGTCGGCGAGGGTGCCGGACCGCTCCACGACCCGTACGTCCCAGCCGATCCGGCGCAGGCCGAGCGCCGCTGCCAGCCCGCCGATGCCACCCCCGACCACCACCGCCGTACCGCCCATGCCGGACCCCTTCGACCTCGGTTCGCGTGGGCTTCTACAGACGTAGAAACCTGTCGGGGACCTTACAGCGGTGCTCTACAGATGTAGAAGCGGGGGTGTAGAAAGTGAGGGTGTCCACAGACCGTCGTACTCTCCTCGCCGACGCGGCGATCGCCGTCCTCGCCGATGCCGGCATGCGGGGGCTGACCCATCGCGCGGTGGACCGGGCGGCACAGCTGCCCCCCGGCACCACCTCGGCCTACTACCGCACCCGCCAGGCCCTGCTCACCGCGCTGGTCCGGCGCCTGGTGGCGCTCGACCAGGCCGAGCTGCAGGACATCGGGGCGAGGACACCGCCGCTTCGGACCGCGGGCGAAGTGGTCCTCGGACTCGTCGCGTTCACGGCGGCGAGGCTCACCGGGGACGGGCGCACACGCTCCCTGGCGCGCTACGCGTGCGCCGCCGAGAGCGCGCGCCACCCCGAACTGCGCGAGATCCTGGTGCCCCGCGAGAACCTGGCGCGGCAGGCGTTGTGCGACTTTCTCGCCGCACAGGGCGTGGCCGATCCGGCGGAGCGCACGGTGACGCTGCTGACCTGTGTGGACGGCCTGGTCTTCGACCGGCTGGTGAACGGCGGCAGCGTGGCGGAGGAGGAGATCCACGGCCTGGTGACGGCGGCCCTGCGCTGAGCGGTACGGCGGCGGCGCCGTCTCTTTCGGACGAGGAGACGGCGCCGCGCTCGGCCGCACATGGCGGGCGGTGTTCACGGCGGCACCGCACGCAGCGCGCGCAGCACCGCCCAGACCACCGACACCAGCGGCACCGCCACCACGGCACCGATCACCCCGGCGATGATGCTGCCGGCGATCACCGACAGCGCGACGACGAGCGGATGCAGCCGTACCGCCCAGCTCATCACCAGCGGATGCAGCACATGCCCCTCCAGCTGGCCGATCACCACGATCAGCGCCAGCACGGCCAGAGCCGTCAGGGGCCCCCGCCCGGCCAGCGCGACGATCGTGGCGACACCGAGCGCGACCGGCGAGCCCACGAGTGGCACGAACGCGGCGAAGAACTCCAGCAGCGTCAGCGGCAGCGCGAGCGGCACCCGCAGCACGAGCAGCGCGATGCCGACGAGCACGGCGTTGGTCGCGGCCACGATGATGATGCCGCGGGTGTACCCGGCGAAGGCCCGCCAGGCGGCCCACCCCGCCCGGTCCCACGCCGGACGGGCGCCGACCGGCAGCAGCTGGTCGCGTATCCAGCGCCACAGGCGTTCGCCGGAGTGGATGAAGAACACGGAGGCGAACAGCGCGAGCGCGCCCCCGGTGACGAACTCGACCACTTGGCCCAAGCCGCTGAGGGCACGGCTGAGCAGGCTGGAGCGGTGCGCGGACAGGTAGTGCGTCACCTGGCTCTCCAGCTGGGACAGCCGGCCAGGACTCAGCCGGAACGGCGGCCGCTGGAGCCACTGCTCGATGCGGTGCACACCACCGCGGAACTCACCCGCCAGCCTGGCCGACTCGCCCGCCACCGCGTTGCCCACCAGGGCGAGCAGGGCCAGCAGGAACAGGATGCTGCCCACCAGCGTCACGGCGACGCACAGCGGCCGTGGCAGGAACCGGTTGAGCAGGTCCGTCAGCGGACGCAGGACGGTGGTGACGACCAGCGCGAGGAACACGGCCACGGCGATGAGCTGGAAGCTGCCGAGGATGCTGAAGACGCCGTACACGACGATCCCGACGAGGATGAGCCGCCAGGCGTAGGCCGCCCCGACCCGCAGCCACGGCACCGTCCGCTCGGCCACCGGCACCGGCTCGGTGCGCGGGACGGCCGGGAGCCGCACGGTGTACGCCGGCCGGCTGCCCAGGACCCGCCCCCTGCGGCGCCGGCCGTCCGGCCCGGCCGCCCGCCGACGCGCATCGCCCACCACCGCTTCCGGCTCCTCTCCGTCACCCTGATGACGGTCGGTCACTTCTAAAGAACCGTAAGCGCGCGTCGCGAGAGGGGCGCGCGGAACGCGCCCGAGCGCGCTTTCGCTCGGAGGGGGACGTTGCGCGGCCGGATCGTCGTCCCTCTACGCGTCGCCGACGAACGTGACGGTCTCCCCGAGCGGCGCCCGGTCGGTGCGGGCGAACGGCGCCGACGGATCCTCGAAACCGATCGACAGGCCGGCGAACAGGATCAGCTCCTGCGGGGGTGACACCACCTCCGCGACCGTCCGGTGATACACCGACCAGGCCATCTGCGCACAGCTGTGCAGGCCTTCGGCGCGCAGCAGCAGCATCACCGTCTGCAGGTACATTCCGAGGTCCGCCCACTGCGCCGCGCCCATCTCGCGGTCGATGTAGCACAGCAGGAGACACGGGGCCCCGAAGCAACGCCAGTTCGCGGCGACGGCCGCGCGGCGGGCCTCCGCGTCCCCGCGCCGGATCCCGAGGGCCCCGAAACGCCGGCCGGCCGCCGCGGACCGCCGCTCCCGGTACGGAGACCTCGGCTCGGGTGGATACATCCGGTACTGCCGCTCGTCCCCGGGATCACCGGCCGCGGCGCGCTCGCCGGCGCGCTTCTTCAACTCGGCCAGCGGGGCACCGGTGAGCACGTAGATGTGCCACGGCTGGAGGTTGCCGCCCGAGGGTGAGCGCGCGGCGGCGGCCAGGACCCGCTCCAGCACCGGACGCGGGACCGGCTCCTCCGTGAAGGCCCGCACCGCCCGCCGGCTCACCACCGCCTCGTACACATCCACCCGCATGCCCTCCGGGCCCGCTCCGTACTTCCGCCGTACTGACGGAGGCCGGCCGGCGGATGTGACAGTGCCCCGCCGCACCCGCCACAGGTACGGCCCCGGGCCGTGCTCACTCGATCGACATCGGTTCACCCGCCGAGCCCGGCCTCCACATGTCCCCCTCCGGAGGCCCGCTCGGCACGGCGGCCCCACCTGCGCTCCTGCGCAACAGATCGTCCGTGGCGACCGGCGCCCGCAGAAGGCGCTCACAGGACTTTCACAACCGCCGCGGGTGGCCCGGCCGGGGCGGGGCACCCGGGGAGTGTCGCCGGCAGAGGGGATCCTCCAGTGATCACGATCGCCGTACTGCTGCTCCCCGTCCTCACCGTCCTGCTCTTCGGTCTCGACCAGGTCGAGGACCGATGGATCCTGCATCCGCCGACGACCCGTCAGACCAGGCCGCACCGGCACCGTCGTATGAAGCCGGGCCGCCGCTGACCCGTGACCGGCAGGTTCTCACGGTCCGTCGCCGTCAGGCGCTCACCGGTCCGTCGTCGGGGTCCTCGCCCAGCTGGGCGCACCGCCGGTAGCGGCCGATCGCCTTGGCGAGCTCGATGCGCTCCGGTTCGGGGAGGGTGCCGCTCCGGGCGTAGTCCAGGATGTGCTCGGCGACCGTCCTCAGCTTGGTGTTGGTGCGCTGGGAGACGTCCCGCAGCGCCCGCCAGGCCTCTTCCGGGGCGATCTGCCCGAGGACGACCACGGCTCCGATGGCCTGGTCGATGAGCGCGTGCGAGGACACGGCGTGCCGCATCTGCTCGTTCTCGGTCATGAGCCGGTCGTACTCCGCGGCGAGTTCGGTCGAGGAGAGCAGGGCCATCGGTCGTTTCCGGGAGAGGGCGAAGAATGCCAATGGAGCACCTTTGCGGGCTGGGAAAGCGTCACTACGACGCCTGCCCCCGATGGGCGCTTGCACACCCATTGAACCAGCGGCGCTCGGTGCCGTCACGTCGCACGGGCCCTGCCGCGGGCATGCCCGTCCGTGCCCCGGCCCGGCCCTGCCGCGCCGCCCGGTGTGCCGGATTCCGGCTCCTGGCGGCGCGCTGTCAGCCTTCCGGGCCGGTGCGGCCGGCGCTCTCGGCCGCCCGTCCCACCGGCAGCAGGTCGCGGATGTCCGCGGGCAGGGCGCCGGCCATCCGCTCGGTCAGCTCCGGGGCCAGTGCCGCATCGAGCACTTCCATCACGGCGGCGGCGTCCCGCAGGGCCGTGTCCTCGTCGGTGCCCGCCCGGTCGGCGATGCGTCCGGCGAAGACGGTCAGTCCGAACCGCTCGCCCGACACACCGGAGTCGGCCCCGGCCGACGCGTCGGCCGCCTCCCGCATCGCCGCCGCCATGTCCGGTGGCAGCTGTGCGGCCACATGCCGGGCCAGCCCGGACGGCAGCCGCTCCGAGAGCGTGCTCACGACGGCGTGCGCGGCCCGTTCGGCCGAACCCCGGTCCGGCAGTTGGGCCAGCGCCTGCACCTTTCCGATCATCTCGTCGTGCCGCATGAGGCCGGTTCCTTCCTCACGAAGTCCTGACGGTGGGATGCCTCCCCCCGCCGCGGGCCGGGCAACATCCGTGGCCCCGGCCGAGTACCCCGGTCGCCGCCGCCGGTACCCGGCCCGGTGGAGTCGCGGCCGCGTCGCGGGGTAGGCGTGGGCGGCGGACCATCGAACGACGCCGGACGCCGGCGGAGCTGACTGCGAGGTGTGCATGGCGGGAGCGGAGCTGGCGGCGCCGTTGTGGGACGTCCACAACGGCCAGGGAGTGCGGCAGCTGGCCGAGCTGGGGCTGGCGCTGCTGCTGTCGAGCCTGATCGGCTGGGAGCGGGCGGCGCAGCAGAAGAGCGCCGGACTGCGCACACACACGCTGGTCGGTGTCGCCAGTGCGCTGATGATGGAGGTGTCCCAGCACGGGTTCACCGCGGTGCTCGGGCTGCAGAACGTCTCCTTCGACCCCTCACGTGTCGCGGCCCAGATCGTCTCCGGCATCGGCTTCATCGGAGGCGGCCTGATCTTCGTGCGGCGGGATGCGGTACGGGGCCTGACGACGGCCGCCACCATCTGGCTGACCTGCGCGGTCGGCATGGCCTGCGGCGGCGGGCTGCCCATCCTCGCGCTGGCCGTGACGGCCCTGCACTTCCTGGTGGTGCGCGGCTATCCGCTCTTCACCTCCCGGCTGGTCCCCGGCACGGACGCCGCCGCCTTCGAGGCCCGCCTGACCTACCGCACGGGGTCGGCGCTGCTGCCGCGGCTGATGGAGGCCTGCACCCGGCGCGGCTTCCGGATCGTGCAGGTCAAGGTCGAGCGTCTGCCGGGCCGCACGGACGACGCGGCTCGCGTCCTGCTGCAGCTGGAGGGCGCCGCGGATCCGACGGCGCTGGCCTCGGAGCTGTTCCACGACGAGGGCGTGCTCGACGTCGAGGTGAGCGCCGCCGCGGACGACGAATAGGACGATAGGACGAACGTCGACCAGGACGAAGAGCGGGTACGGCCGCGCTACCGGCGCAGCTCGCCTCGGCCCCCGGCCGTCCGCCGGGTCCACGTCCAGGCGTACTGCAGCCAGTCCGCGACCGTCAGCGCGCCGAGGCCCCCGCAGACCGGGCGGGTGGGCCGGCGTGCCGCGTAGGAACCCACCAGGGCGCCGGCGGTCCAGGCGGAGGTGCAGAAGGGGCAGGACAGCAGGTCACCGACGGCCCGCCGGATCCCGTCGCCCCGCGGTACGTCGGTCGCCATGCCCTGCCTCCCGGTGCATGTGCTGCCGTGGCCCGCAACGAGGCCCCCGGGCCGAGGGGGCGACACGCGGCCGAAGGGCGGCGGGGCCCTGCCGGGGAGGCGGCCCGACGTGGGCGATGCCACATATGACCTGGTTCGCGCCCTCTCCCGGTCGTGCCCGGCGCCGGGCTACCGTTGCGTCGAGCCCCTGTTCCCCCTCGCCTCCCGGACGGCCCGTCTGTGCTCACTGATCTGTCCCCCCTCATCGCAGCGACGGCGCGCTGGCTGACGGTCGCCTATCCGCCGAGCGGCGGCGCGCTGGCCGGCGCGCTGTGCGAGGCGCAGGCCCGGCAGGCGGTGACCGTCGCCGCGTGGCTGCGTTACCCGACCGAGATCGACGCGGCGCTGGTCACGATGGCCGGTCCCGGCGGCACCGCCCGGCTGGACTGGATCACGGGCGCCGAGCGCACCGGCGAGGAGGGCCCGGACGACGACTGGGCCTGGCGGACCTGGGTGGACGAGGTCGTGGCCAGCTGGGCGGCCGGCCTGCTCACCGATCCCGAACTGGCCGGGCTGGCCGTCGAGGCACTCGCCGAGGGCGAGCACGGCCCGGGCTCCATGGCCGGGTTCCGGCGCCTGCTCGATCCGGGCGACGCCGACCGGCACGCCGCAGCCCTGCTGCGTCACCCCGACCTCCTCGCCCCCGTGGCCGAGCTCCACCTCGACCAGCTCCTGGACCGGCTCGGACCGGGCCGTACCCTCGCGGCCTGAGCATCCGGCCCGTCGCCTTGTCCGTCGCCGCGCGCTGCTCGAGGCCCAGCCCGACGACCACGCGCGGGCGTACGAGGATCCGCGCCATGCGATCCGGATGGAGGAAGAGACCCGACCTGGACGCGCAAAACGGCGCGGCGGTTCTTCACGGCGCCCCGGTCAGGGTCGACCATGCCATGTCATGGACATTTTGCTCGTCGCCAGTGCGTTCAACAGCCTCACCCAGCGCATGTACGCGGAACTGACGGACCACGGGCACCGCGTGGACGTCGTCCTCGCCTCGCAGGGCACCGACCCGGTCCGGGCCGCCGTACGGGAACTGCGGCCGGAACTGGTCATCGCGCCGATGCTCAGGACGGCGCTGCCCGAGGACGTGTGGCGCGAACACACCTGCCTGATCGTGCATCCGGGTCCGCCCGGTGACCGCGGCCCGTCCTCGCTGGACTGGGCCATCGCCGAGGGGTCGCCGCAGTGGGGCGTGACGGTCCTGCAGGCCGAGGCGGCGATGGACGCGGGGGCGATCTGGGCGGCCGAGCCGTTCCCCGTACCGCCCGTCGGCAAGAGCGACCTGTACCGCAACGAGGCCTCCGACGCCGCCGTCACCGCCGTCCTCTCCGCCGTACGGCGCTACGCCGAAGGCTCCTACAAGCCCCGGCCGCAGACCGACGACTCGGTCAGCGTGGTCTGGCGTGACGCCTTCCGGCAGCAGCGGCGGCGCATCGACTGGGAGCAGGACGACACCGAGACGGTTCTGTGCAAGCTCCGCGGCGCCGACTCGCAGCCGGGCGTCCTGGACGAACTCCTCGGCCGGGAGGTCTTCCTGCACGGCGGGCACCCCGAGGACCGGCTGCGCGGCCGCCCCGGCGAACTCCTCGCGCGGCGGGCGGGCGCCGTCTGCCGGGCCACCCGCGACGGCGCGGTCTGGATCCCGGAACTGCGCCCCCGCAGGAACTCCGGCGACCCCGCGCCCTTCCGCCGCCCCGCCGTCTCCGTGCTCGCCGCCTGGGAACCCTCCCTCGAACTCCCGGAGGCCGCCGTCCCGTTGGAGCTGCCCCCCGACCGGCGGACCTGGACCGACATCCGCTACCGGCAGCGCGGCGACGTCGGCTTCCTGGGCTTCTCCTTCCCGGGCGGCGCGATGAGCACCGACCAGTGCCGGCGGCTGCTCGCCGCCTACGAGCACGCGCTCTTGCGGCCCACCCGCGTCCTCGTGCTCGGCGGTGCCCGCGACTTCTTCTCCAACGGCATCCACCTGAACGTCATCGAGGCGGCCCCCGACCCGGCCCAGGAGTCGTGGATCAACCTGGGCGCCATGGACGACCTGGTCGAGGCCGTACTGCGTACGACCGACCGGCTGGTCGTGGCCGCCCTCGCCGGCAACGCGGCGGCCGGCGGCGCCATGCTCGCCCTCGCCGCCGACGAGGTGTGGTGCCGCACCGGAGTCGTCCTCAACCCGCACTACCGGCGCATGGGCCTGTACGGGTCGGAGTTCTGGACGTACACCCTGCCCCGCCGCGTCGGAGCGGAACACGCACGCCGGCTGACCACCGAGGCCCTGCCCGTCAGTGCCGCGTCCGCCGAGCGGCTGCGGCTCGTGGACCGGCTCGTCCCGGCCGCGCCCGGCGACTTCCCGGCCGAGGTCGAGCAGCTGGCGGCCGAACTCGCCTCCTCGCCCTTCCTGGACGCCCGGATCGCCGCCAAGCCGGCCCGCGCCGCGGACGAGGGCCGACGCCCCCTCGCCGCGTACCGCGAGGCCGAACTGGCCCGTATGCACGCCATCTTCTTCGACCCCGCGGCGCCCTACCACAGCCTGCGCTCCGCCTTCGTCCGCAAGACACCGTCCGGTTCGCCCCGGCCCCTGACCGCGCCCACCGGGGACCTCCGTTGACGCCGCGGCTGCTGGTGGCCGGAGTCGGCAACATCTTCCTCGCCGACGACGCCTTCGGCCCCGAGGTGATCCGCGCCCTCGGCCCGCGCCCGCTGCCGCCCGAGGTGCGGGTCCACGACTACGGCATCCGCGGCATGGACCTCGCCTACGACCTGCTCGACGGGTACGACACCGCGGTCCTGGTGGACACCGCGCGGCGCGGGCACCACCCGGGCACCCTCTCCCTGATCGAGGCGGAACCGCCCGACGGCAGCGTCGTGCCCGAGGCCCACGGCATGGACCCTGCGAAGGTCCTCGCCCTGGCCGCGCACCTCGGCGACGAGCCCCTGCCCCGGGTGCTCGTCCTGGCCTGCGAGCCCGAAGTGCTCCCCAGCGGCGACGAGGACGTCCTGCCGGAGCTCAGCACACCGGTCCGGGAAGCCGTCGACCGGGCGGTGGACGCGCTGCACACGCTGATCCCGGCCCTGCTGGCCGACCCCGCCGCACCCGCGCCCCCGTTGGGCCGCCCGGTGGAATCCGCGCCCCCCTGCCCGGCTGCGCTGCCCGGCACCGCGCTCGGCTGAGCGGAAGATCGGTGGAGCCCGGGCCGCAAGAACCTGCCCCGGGCTCCACGCCGCATCCGAGGAGCAGCGCCCATGTGCCGGTCCGACGTCAAGCAGGCCGTCCTGGCGAAGAACGACGACCTGGCCGCTCAGCTGCGCGGCGATCTCGCCCGGCAGGGCGTGACCGTCGTCAACCTGTTGTCCAGCCCCGGCAGCGGCAAGACCGAACTCCTCGGCCGGGTCCTGGCCCGCGCGGTGCAGCGGGAGGTGCCGGTGGCGGCGCTGACCGCGGACCTGGCCACCGAGAACGACGCCGTACGGCTGGCCCGGTCCGGCGCCCCCGTCCAGCAGGTGCTCACCGACGGCCTGTGCCACCTGGAGGCCCGTCAGGTGCGGGCCCGGCTGACGGGCTGGCTGCCCGAGGACACCTCCGTGCTCTTCGTGGAGAACGTCGGCAACCTCGTCTGCCCGGCCGCCTACGACCTCGGCGAGACCATGCGGGTCGTGCTGATGGCGGTCACCGAGGGCGAGGACAAGCCGCTGAAGTACCCGACCGCGTTCGGCTCCGCCCATCTGGTCGTGATCACCAAGACGGATCTCGCCGAGCCGGCAGGCTTCGACGAGACCGCCTTCCGGGCCCATGTGCACCGGGTCAATCCGGGCGTGGAGATCGTACGGTCCTGCGCCCGCACCGGCGTCGGCGTCGGCACCCTGCTGGACCGCGCCCTCGCCGCCCGGGACGGCGCGCTCCACCGCCCACCGCTCGCGCCGCATCCGCACGGCCATCACCACTCCGCGCCCGCCCCCGCCGTATGACGGCCCCCGCGACCGGCCTGGTCCGCCGCCGGCTCACGGTGCGCGGCACCGTGCAGGGGGTCGGCTTCCGGCCGTACGTGCACCGCCTGGCCGCCGGCCTGGGACTCGCCGGATTCGTCGGCAACACCGGGGACGGCGTGATCGTCGAGGTCGAGGGCCCGGCGGACGAGGTCGGGCGCTTCTGCGCCGCGCTGGCCGAACAGCCGCCGCCCCTGGCCACCGTGAACGGCATCGCCGGTGAGGACCTGCCCGCCACCGGCGACACCGAACCCTTCACGATCCGCTCCACCGACCGGGCCGGCGGCCGCACCCAGCTGCCGCCCGACACCGCGACCTGCGACGACTGCCTGAGGGAACTGGCCGATCCGGCCGACCGGCGGCACCGGCACCCGTTCGTCACCTGCACCCACTGCGGGCCCCGCTTCACCATCGCCACCGCGATGCCCTACGACCGGGCGGCCACGACCATGGCCGGCTTCCCGATGTGCCCCTCCTGCGCCCACGAGTACGGCGACCCCGCCGACCGGCGCTTCCACGCGCAACCCGTCGCCTGCCCCGACTGCGGGCCACGGCTCACCCTGGTCCCGGCCCTCGGCGGCCTCCGCCCGGCGCGGGACGCGCACGCGCTCGCCACGGCACGGGCCCTGCTGGCCGCGGGGCGGATCCTCGCCGTCAAGGGCGTCGGCGGCTACCACCTCGCCTGCGACGCCACGGACGAGCGGGCCGTGGCCGCCCTGCGCGACCGCAAGGAACGCGGCGGAAAGGCCTTCGCGGTGATGTGCGCCGACCTCGCCACCGCCGAGCGGATCGCGGTCCTCTCCGCCGCCGAACGGGCCGCGCTGACCGGCGCCCGCCGCCCCATCGTCCTGCTCCGCAGGCGCACCGCGCCGGACGCCCTCCGCCTCGCCGCCCAGGTCTGCCCGGGCAGCCCGCACGTGGGCGTGATGCTGCCCTACACCCCGGTGCACACGCTGCTGTTCGGCCTTCCCGGCGATCCGCCCGGTCCCCGTGTGCTGGTGATGACCAGCGGCAACCGCTCCGGCGAACCCATCGTCACCGACGACGCCGAGGCCCTGACCCGGCTCGCCGGACTGGCCGACGCCTGGCTCGCCCACGACCGGCCCATCGCCTCGCCGTGCGACGACTCCCTGCTGCGGGTGCGCGCCGACGGCACCGAGCAGGTCCTCAGGCGTTCCCGCGGTTACGTCCCGAGGCCGGTGCGCCTCCCGGTCCCGGTCCGCCCCACGCTCGCGGTCGGCGGCGACCTGAAGAACGTCCTGTGCCTGGGCGAGGGCGAGCACGCGTGGTTCGGGCCGCACATCGGCGACATGGGCGAGCTGGCCACGCTGGAGGCGGCCGAGCGCGCCGAGCGGCACCTGACCCGGCTGACCGGCGTCACTCCGGCGCTGGTCGTGGCCGACCGGCACCCCGGCTACCACTCGACCCGCCGCGCCCGCCGGCGTGCCGCCCCGCCGGCGTTCGGCTCCCTGCGGCTGGTCCAGCACCACCACGCCCACATCGCCTCCGCGATGGCCGAACACGGGCTGGACGGCACCACACCGGTGATCGGAGTCGCGTTCGACGGCACCGGATACGGCGACGACGGCACCGTGTGGGGCGGAGAGGTCCTGCTCGCCGACTACACCGGATACCGGCGCTTCGCGCACCTCTCGCCCGCCCCGCTGCCCGGCGGAGACGCGGGCGTGGCCAACCCCTGCCGGCTCGCGCTGGCCCGGTTGTGGGCGGCCGGGCTGGACTGGGCACCGGACCTGCCGAGCGTCGCCGCCTGCTCGGACACGGAACTCACCATGCTGAAGCGCCAGTTGGACCGGCAGGTGGCCTGCGTGCCGACCTCCAGCATGGGCCGGCTCTTCGACGCGGTGTCGTCCCTGGTCGGTTCGTGTCACCGGGCGGGATACGAGGCGCAGGCCGCGATGGAGCTGGAAGCCGCGGCGGCGCAGGCATGGCACGCGGACGCCGGGGCGTACCCCTTCGCGGTCATCGGCGCGGGCGTCCTCACCTGCGACCCCGCGCCGATGCTCGGAGCCCTGCTCGAGGACCAGCGGCGCGGCACCCCCGCACCGGTCCTCGCCGCCCGCTTCCACCGGGGTGTCGCACGGGCCGTCGCCGAGCTCTGCCGACGCGCCCGCGCCGCATCCGGTCCGGCCGTGGCCGCCCTCACCGGAGGAGTCTTCGCCAACGGCCTGCTGGAGGAGGAGTGCACCGCGCTGCTGGCCGGGGACGGCTTCACGGTGCTCCGGCACGGCGAAGTACCCCCGAACGACGGAGGGCTGGCGCTCGGCCAGCTCATGGTCGCGGGAACAGCAACCCACCACGGGACGGAGTGACCCATGTGTCTGGCAGTGCCCGGCAAGGTCGTGTCCATCGACCGGAGCGCCGACCCCCTGACCGGGCTGATCGACTTCGGCGGAGTGCGCAAACAGGCGTGCCTGGAGTACCTGCCCGACATCGGGGTGGGGGAGTACGTCATCGTCCACGTCGGCTTCGCCCTGCAGCGCCTGGACGAGGAGTCGGCCCGGGCGTCCCTGGAGCTGTTCGAGCAACTGGGGCTGCTGGAGGAGGAGTTCGGGGACGCCTGGGAGCAGGCGGCCCGGCAGGAGAGCGGGAGTGAGGTCCGGTGAAGTACATCGACGAGTTCAACGACCCCGAGCTGGCAGGCCGGCTGCTGGACGAGATCCGCGCCACGGTCACCCGGCCCTGGGCGCTGATGGAGGTCTGCGGCGGTCAGACGCACTCGATCATCCGCCACGGCATCGACCAACTCCTGCCGGACGACGTCGAGTTGATCCACGGCCCCGGCTGTCCGGTGTGTGTCACGCCGCTCGACGTCATCGACAAGGCCCTGGAGATCGCCGCCCGGCCCGAGGTGATCTTCTGTTCCTTCGGCGACATGCTGCGCGTACCCGGCACCGACCGGGACCTGTTCCGGGTCAAGGGCGAGGGCGGCGACGTACGCGTGGTGTACTCACCGCTGGACGCGCTCGACCTCGCCCGCAGGAACCCGGGCCGCCAGGTCGTGTTCTTCGCCATCGGCTTCGAGACGACCGCCCCGGCCAACGCCATGGCCGTCCACCAGGCCCACCGACTGGGCATCGCCAACTTCAGCCTGCTGGTCTCCCACGTGCGGGTCCCACCCGCGATCGACGCCATCATGACCGCACCGGAATGCCGCGTGCAGGGCTTCCTCGCGGCCGGTCATGTGTGCAGCGTCATGGGCACGGCCGAGTACCCCGAACTGGCCGACCGGCACCGGGTGCCCATCGTCGTCACCGGCTTCGAGCCGCTGGACATCCTCGAGGGCATCCGCCGCGCCGTCCACCAGCTGGAGCGCGGCGAGCACCGGGTGGAGAACGCCTACCGGCGCGCCGTGCGTGAACAGGGCAACCCGGCGGCCCTGCGCATGCTGGAGGAGGTCTTCGAGGTGACCGACCGCAACTGGCGCGGCATCGGGCGCATCCCCGCCAGCGGCTGGCGGCTGTCGGACGCCTACCGCGCCTACGACGCCGAACACCGCTTCGACGTCACCGGCATCCGCACCGAGGAGCCCGCCGTGTGCCGCGCCGGGGAGGTGCTGCAGGGGCTGATCAAGCCGACCGAGTGCGAGGCCTTCGGCACGGCCTGCACCCCCCGCACCCCGCTCGGCGCCACCATGGTCTCCAACGAGGGCGCCTGCGCGGCCTACTACCTGTACCGCCGGATGAACACCCCGGCGGCCCAGGAATCGCCCATCCCGCAGGTCCCGCAGGTCTCGCAGGAGGAGATGAACCCCGTTGGCTGACCTGGCTACCGAAGCGGCCGTCGACCCCGCGAACTGGACCTGCCCCGCCCCCCTGCGCGACCAGCCGGTCGTGGTCATGGGGCACGGCGGCGGCGGTGCCCTGTCCGCCGAGCTGATCGAGCAGGTCTTCGCCCCCGCCTACGGCAACCCCACCCTGGCCGCGCTCACCGACTCGGCCGTCCTCGACCTGGGCGGCGCCCGGCTGGCCTTCTCCACCGACTCCTACGTCGTACGGCCGCTTTTCTTCCCCGGCGGCAGCCTCGGCGACCTCGCCGTCAACGGCACGGTGAACGACCTGGCGATGAGCGGCGCCCGGCCCGCCTACCTGTCCACGGCCTTCGTGCTGGAGGAGGGCGTGGCACTCGACGTCGTCAGCCGGGTCGCGCGGGCCGTCGGCGCGGCGGCCGAGGCCGCGGGCGTCACCGTCGCCACCGGCGACACCAAGGTCGTGGAGTCCGGACACGGCGACGGCGTCTACGTCACGACCGCCGGCGTCGGCCTCGTCCCCGACGGCGTCGACATCCGCCCGCAGCGCGCCCGGCCGGGTGACGCCGTGATCGTCAGCGGACCGATCGGCCTGCACGGCGTGGCCGTCATGAGCGTGCGCGAGGGCCTGGAGTTCGGCGTCGAGATCGCCTCCGACACCGCGCCACTGGCGGACCTCGTGGCGGCCATGCTGACGATCACCCCGGACATCCACGTCCTGCGCGACCCCACCCGGGGCGGCCTCGGCGCGTCCCTGAACGAGATCGCCCGCGCCTCCGGCACCGGCGTACGGCTGCACGAGCGGGCCATCCCGGTCCCGGACGAGGTCGCGAACGCCTGCGGCTTCCTCGGTCTGGACCCGCTGTACGTCGCCAACGAGGGCCGACTGGTCGCCTTCGTGCCCCCGCAGCACGCGGAGGCCGTCCTGGCGGCGATGCGGGCACACCCGCAGGGCACCGGCGCCGCCCTCATCGGCGAGTGCGTCGCCGAGCACCCGGGCATGGTCGTCGTCGCCACCGGACTGGGCGGCACCCGGGTGGTGGACCTGCCGCTGGGGGAGCAGTTGCCCCGCATCTGCTGAGAGCCCCCGCCCCGGCCCCCGCTCCCGCCGTCAGAGCGGGGCCGGGGCCGGTTCCACTTCCGTGATCTCCAGCTCCCGCCCGCTGCGCAGCTCCTGCGAGGGCCGGTCGCAGCGCGGGCACCAGAAGAACGGCGGCATGCCCACCGCGAACTCCGCGGCACACGGCGCACAGTAGGCGTGCGCCGTGACCTGCTCGACGACCAGCCGGGCCGCGGCGAGAGTCGTGCCCTGCCGGGCCACCTCGAAGGCGAAATCCAGGGCGTCCGGCACCACACCCGCCAGTTCGCCCACGCGTACCGTCACCGACGAGACACCACCGGCACCGTCCGCGCGGGCCATCTCCTCGGCCTGTTCCACGATCGCGGTCGCGATCGACAACTCGTGCACGGCCGCGGATCAGGGGTAGCGGCGGTTCGCGCGCAGGCCACCGGTCATCCGGTAGATACGCAGCTCGCGCATGATGCCCGGGAGCTCCCTGATGAACAGGGCCGCGACCAGGCTGCCGACCACCGCCGCCTGAGCCGCGAGCAGCTGACGTCCCGAGATCCCGGCCCGCCCGGTCCTTCTTCGCATGCCAACGTTGAGTGCGGTCACTTTCTGCTCCCTCATCCCGGCGAGATGTTCGGCATGTCCTTCACCAGGGCGTCATGCCGCTTCCAGTGGATACCGGTGGAGCGGCGCGCGTCGGAGCTGCCGTCCTTGTGGTGTCCGGTCTGGTGCTTGTACGGGCCCACGTTGCCCTGGTGCAGTCCGGGCACATGGCTGGGCGTGTCGGGCTTCGCCTGGGGGCGGCCCACTCGGATGCTGCCCATGTCGGTTCTCCTTCCGGGTCCTCAGGACCGCTCGGTCAGCTCCCTGAAGAACTGTTCTACGGCCGGCCAGACCCGCCCGCCACCGGAGAGGCCCCGCCACTCGCGGCGGACCAGGGCGATCATCCGGTAGCAGTCGTCGACCGGCACGATCCAGTGCTCCTGAAGGCCCCGCACGGTGTTCACCAGCAGCGCCTCCACATCGGGTGCCATGGCGGCGAGCTGCGGAACCGCGGCGGCCAGCCGCTGCCAGGCCGCCGCATCCACCTCCCACCGCATGGCCCCGGCCGGGCTCGGCCCCTGTGCGGTGACCGTGCCGTCGGAGCGCGGCACGAAGAACACCAGACCCACCGGGACGCCCAGCACCCCCGTGTCCACCGGCGGCAGCCGCAGCCGGCGCCGTGGCACGAGGCGGTAGCGGCCCTCACCCGCCCCGTCGTCGGCGAACAGCACCGAGCAGGGGCCGCACACGCACCGCACCTCGGCGGCACCCGTGTCGTACAGGTGGGGGTGTTCCACGGCCAGGCGGGCGGCGCACAGCTCGCAGGCCTCGGCCTCGGCCGTCACCGCGCGGTCGGCCGCGGAACGGATGACCCGCGCGAGTGCTCCGTCCATCCTCACCGCGCCTCCTCGGGCACGGCCCGTCGCTTGATCGTGCTCAGCGGTACGAACGCGGGCGCAGGCTTCCGCCCGGCGGCGTCCGGCACCATCTCCACGGAGGTCAGCTCGGGAGCGACGGCCAGCACCGCGGCCCGGACCACCTCGGTGATCTCCGAGGAGCCACCGCCGCACCCGGAAGCGCACCCGCCGCCCGAGGTCAGCCGCACTCGTGCCACCCCACCGTCGACTCCGGCCCACTCCAGGTCACCGCCGCGCTCGCGCACCGCCGGCCGCAGCCTCTCCACCGCGCGGGCAGCCCGGCGCTCCGGGGGCTCGGGGTGGATGTCGTGCAGGACCAGGAGATGCCCGAGCAGCTCGTCCTCGGCGAGCCGCTCCCGCAGCCGCTCGTCCGCGTCGTCCAGCACCCGGGCGAGGGCCTCGCCGTACACCTCGGTCAGCAGCCGCACCGCCTCGAGCGCCGGGCCGGGCGCGGACTCCAGGCCGGCCAGCACCTCGTCGAGACGGGCGAGCCGCGCCTCCACCGCGGGGTCGGAGAGCCGTACGACGGCGTCAGCCATGGTTGGCCCCGTAGGTGGGCGAGTGCACGGTCGTCAGGGTCTTGCCCTTGCCCATGTACATGTGCACACCACAGGGCAGACAGGGGTCGAAGCTGCGCACGGTACGCATGATGTCGACGCCCTTGAAGTCGTCGGGCCCGTTCTCCTCGAAGATCGGCTGGCCCTGTACGGCGTCCTCGTACGGGCCCGGGGTGCCGTAGCTGTCCCGGGGGCTGGCGTTCCACGGGGTCGGCGGGTACGGGTGGTAGTTGGCGATCTTCTTGTCCCGGATCACCAGATGGTGGGAGAGGACCCCGCGCACCGCCTCGTGGAAACCGCAGCCGATCGACTCGTCCGGCACCTCGAAGTTCTCGAACACCTTCGTGTCGCCGCTCCTCAGCATCCCCATGGCCTCCTCCAGGAACTGCAGGGCCATGGCGGCGGCGTAGGCGATGAAGTACGGCCGGGCGCGGTCCCGTTCGAGGGTGTTGCTCCACTTCGGGATGCGCCACTCCAGGGTCGTCTCCGGCAGTTTCTCGCCCTTGGGCAGGGTGATGCGGATGCCGCCGCCGGTCGCCTTGACGTACGGCGTGTCGACCAGGCCGCTGAGCGCGGTGGACCACAGCCGGGCCAGCGGGCCGCCCCCGGTGTCGAGCGCGAGATGCTCACCGGTGTCGGGGTGGTACCAGCGCGGGCTCATCACCCAGCTGTAGTTGCCGTCGAAGTCACGTTTCTGCGGCACCGGGACCGTGGTCTGGTTCCACGGGTGACGCATGTCGACGGGGTTGCCGAGCGGGTCGTGGGTGACGAACGGGTCCTCGTTCACCCAGTCCTCGTAGTAGGAGCTGCCCAGCATGATGCGCAGCCCGAGGTTGATGTCGACGAGGTTGTTGGTGACCAGCTTGCCGTCCACGACGACACCTGGGGTGACGTACATCGCCCGGCCCCACTCGTTCATCGTCGCGTAGCGGTAGTCGACGACGTCAGGGTTCTGGAAGGCGCCCCAGCAGCCCAGCAGGATGCGGCGTCTGCCGACCTCCTCGTAGCCGGGCAGGGCCTCGTAGAAGAAGTCGAAGACGTCGTCGTTCATCGCCACCGCCTTCTTGATGAAGTCGATGACGCGCATCAGGCGGCTGAGGTAGTCGGTGAAGGTGTTCGGCTGCGGCATCGTGCCGACGCCGCCCGGGTACATCGTGGAGGGGTGCACATGCCGCCCCTCCATCAGGCAGAACATCTCCCGGGTGATCCGGCTGACCTTCAGCGCCTCCTTGTAGACCTCGCCCTCGAAGGGGTTGAAGGCCTTCATGATGTCGGCGACGGTCCGGTAGCCGTGGACGTCCCCGCGGGGTGCGTCGGTGCGTTCGGCGCGGGCCAGGACCCCGGGGTTGGTGGCCTTGACCATCGCCTCGCAGAAGTCCACGAAGACCAGGTTGTCCTGGAAGATCGTGTGGTCGAAGATGTACTCCGCCGCCTCACCGAGGTTGGTGATGTGCTCGGCCAGCTTGGGTGGCTTGACGCCGTAGGCCATCTGCTGGGCGTAGTTGGAGCAGGTGGTGTGGTTGTCGCCGCAGATGCCGCAGATCCGCGAGGTGATGAACCCGGCGTCGCGCGGGTCCTTGCCCTTCATGAACACCGAGTAGCCGCGGAAGAGCGACGAGGTGCTGTGGCACTCGACGACTTCCTGGTTGGCGAAGTCGATCTTCGTGTAGATGCCCAGGTTGCCGATGATCCGGGTGATCGGATCCCAGGACATGTCGACGATCTGGGCGGGTTTGCGTTCCGTGGGCCGGGACTCTGTGGTGGTCATCTGCGGTGCTGCCCCTCGCTGTTCGGGTCGGGCGGGTCGGTGGCGGGGTGGGGACGGGCGGCGTCAGGCACGCCAGTGCGGGTCGTAACCGCTGGTCAGCTTGCGCTTGTTGTGGCGCCACTTGGGCTCGTGGTTGACCACGTCGTTGGTCAGACCGCGCAGCCGGCGGACGACGGCGCCGTACGGCTTGACGAGCATGGTCGACAGCGTGCCGCCCGGGGGTTCGTCCATGAACGGCATGAACGCGTCGGGGAAACTGGGCATCGTGCAGCCGATGCAGATGCCGCCGACGTTCGGGCAGCCGCCGATGCCGGCCATCCAGCCGCGCTTGGGCACGTTGCAGTTGACGACCGGGCCCCAGCAGCCGACCTTCACCTGGCACTTGGGGGAGTTGTAGTCCTTCGCGAAATCGGCCTGCTCGTAGTAGGCGGCGCGGTCGCAGCCCTCGTGCACGGTCTTCCCGAACAGCCACTGCGGGCGCAGCATGTGGTCCAGCGGCGGCGGGGGTGCGGCACCGGCCGCGTGCTGGAGGACCCAGACGAGGGTCTCCATGAAGTTCTCCGGCTGGATGGGACAGCCGGGCACATTGACCACCGGGAGCCCCGACCGCGCCTTGAACTCCCAGCCCAGGTAGTCCGCGAGGCCCATGCAGCCGGTCGGGTTGCCGGCCATGGCGTGGATGCCGCCGAACGTGGCGCAGGTCCCGGCGGCCACCACCGCCCAGGCCTTCGGCGCGAGCTGGTCGATCCACCAGTTCAGGGTCTGCGGCTCGCCGGTGTCCGGGTCGTTGCCGAAGGACGTCCAGTAGCCGTCGCCCTGGATGATGTTCTGGTTCGGGATCGAGCCCTCGATGACGAGGATGAACGGCTCCAGTTCGCCCCGCGCCGCGGCACGGTACGGAGCGAGGAAGTCCTCGCCGCCCAGGCTCGGTGACAGCACCTTGTTGACGAGGTTGACCTTCGGCAGGCCCGGGATGAGGCCCAGCACGACGTCCTCGATGGACGGCTGGCCGGCCGCGGTCAGCGACACGGTGTCGCCGTCGCAGCTCATGCCTTCCGAGATCCAGAGGATGGTGATCTCGTCGAACCCCTTCCGCGCCGCGGCATCGCCGGGCTCGCCGCGGACATCGGTGGTACCGCTCTGTGTGGTCATCGCTGTGGCCTCCGTCGCTGCCGGTTGCGGAGTCGGTCGTGGGGGGCGGCCGGGGCCACGCGGGTCCGGGCCTGGGGGTGGTCGAGGGCGGCCTCAGGGGCGACCATCGAACCGTCCCTCCTCCGGCCCGCCGGCCGGACGCTCGGGGGGCCGCGGGGGCTGCGGCCGGGGGGAGGTGACCGGACCCGGTGCGTCGGAGTCACCGAGCGGTTCGACCTCGTCGGGCCGGAAGTAGTGGAAACGGCCGTACCAGTCGTGCAGTTCGGCGGCCGGATCGTCGTCGACCGTGACCGCGAGATGGACGCTGCCGTCCACGTCGCGGAAGACGGCGGCGACCTGCGCGGTCCGTCCCGCCAGGAACATGTCCTGGGCGTCGGTGCCCCGCACGCGCGGACGCAGCCGGACCCGGCTGCCGCCGCCGACGGGCACGCCGGCCACGAGCACTGTGTCGGTCGCAGGGGACAGGCCGTCGTCGTCGCCCTCCCGCCACCGGGCGGGCCGCTCCGCGCCGGAGCGGGTCCGTGCCGGGGCCAGGGACCGGATGGTGCCGTGCAGCCGGGCGAAGACCTCGGGGGGCATGGTCTCGACCCGGTCGAGGATCTCCGCTGCCCGCGGATCGGTGGCCCGGGCCTCGGCCTTCTCCTCGTCGGTCAGCAGCATCGTGCGCAGGGTGAGGATCTCGTCGATCTCCGCCGCGTCGTGCAGATCGCCCGGGCTCTCCGGCGCCACCTGGGGCCAGTCCGGGAGGATGATCGGGGCGGAGAGCAGGACGGCGCCCGTCGTGCCCTGCTGGGGCGGGCCGGCGAGCACGGGGAACGTGAACGCGTTCCGGCAGCCCCGCGCCTGCTGCGCCAGACCGGCGGGTGGATCGATCAGTGAGGCGAACTCCAGGCCGTCCCCGCCGACGAGGCTGTGCGTGGCGAGAAGCGCCTGTCGCAGGGCCTCGGTGCGAGGGGCCCGTGGGTCCGTGGCCTCGCCGGTGTTCTCGGTGCGCACCCGCAACCGGTACAGCTCCGGCGCGAGCGGTTCGGCCACGACCGTCGTCACGGCCCGCACCTCCCCGCGCCGCCGCACGGTCCGCCCTGCCCCGTCCGGCAGTTCCGTGACCTCCGTGCCGGCGGGCGCACCCACCGAGGCGGTACGACCACCGTGCAGCAGTTCCCGCAGCGGCAGCTCCAGCTCGGTCTCGCGCGGCACCGCCTCCTCGAACGACAGATGCGTGGTGCCGTCAGCCGTCCGCAACGCCTGGACCGGGCGGTACCGTCCGTCCGGGCCGGCGGCCTCGACCTGCTTGTCCTGCATCTGCAGACAGCGCACCCGCACCCGTACGACCGCGTCGGCGCGCAGTGTGCGCACCAGGCACTCGGTCTGCTGGTACCAGGAGTCCGCGGAGCCGGAGATCCCCGGCGTGACCGGCCCGTCCCGCTCGACCCAGTCGCGGGGCAGCAGGACGCCGAACTGCCAGCGGACCCGGTTCTTCGGCGAGGACCGGCGGTACGGGTACAGCAGGTACCCCTCGTAGAGCACGGCGTCCGCGACCGCACCGACCTGAGCGAAGGCGTCGACGGCCCGGTCGTCCAGCACCGCGGCGCGCGCCGCTCCGGCCCCGCCGGTTCCCTCGGACATGCCGCCTCCTCATCACAGGTCTCCTGCGCGCACTCCTTCCACCAAGGTCACACCGGTCACGGACCCTCGCTCCTCCGGCGCACCTCGATTGCGCCGCACGGGGGACGAGGCGCGTCCGAGCGGGCCTCCGGGCACGCCGGCCGAGGCCCCGGGCGACAAGATCGCCGAAGGCCCGAGCACGGGACGCAGCGCCACCGCGCCGCTTCACGAGGGACGCGCGAGGTCCAGGCAGCGGCGGACGAAGTCCTGGACGACCGGATTGCGGTCGTCGGCCGCTGCCCAGGCCACGCCCACCCGCGTCGGGCTCACTCCCGCGACCGGCCGGTACACCACGCCGGGGCGGGAGTGGAACCGCGCGGCGGACTCGGGGGCGAGGGTGATGCCGTACCCGTTGGCGATGGCGCTCAGCCAGTCGTCGGGCCGTTCGGTGACCGCGCCGACGCGGACCGGCCGTCCCTCGCGCTCGTCGGCGGCCGGCCAGTGGTCGCGCCAGGCGCCGGTCCCCTCCGGCGCGGCGACGAACGGCTCGTCGCGATCCGCGAGCGGGCTGGCGGTGGGGGTGCTGGCACTGGCGGCCGTCCGGTGACCGGCGGGCGGCGGCCTCACGGCAGCCGCTCCAGTGCGACCAGGGCCGCGTCGTCGCCGAGGTCGCCCCGGACGTGGTGCAGGAGGCCGCGGCGGAGGGTGGCCACCATCGCCTCCAGCGGCCGGCCGGCGTGCGCCCGCACGGGGGCGGCCAGGTCGTGGAAGCGGCCACGGCGGTCGCGGGCCTCGATGAACCCGTCGGTGTACAGCACGAGACGGTCGCCCGGCACGAACGGCACGCTCTGGGCCACGGGCCGCACCGCCAGCAGGTCGCCGAGGCCGAGCGGGGCGCCGGGCCGGTCCGGCTCGTACGGGCGTACCTCGCCGCAGTGGACGACGTACGGCTCGGGGTGGCCGCAGTGCACGATGCGGGCCACGGACTCGCCGGGCGGGAACTCCACCAGGAGCGCCGTCGCGAACCGCTCGGTGAACAGGGCGCCCGCGCCGCTGGGCGGCTCGCCCTCCGGTGTGCCGTCCAGCGCGGCGATGTGCCGGCGCGCCCGCTCGTCCAGTTGCTCCGCCACCTTCGTCAACGACGGTTCCCGGTAGGCCAGTTCACGGAACGCGCCGAGCAGGGTCGCCGAGGCGCCGACGGCCTCCAGGCCCTTGCCGCGTACGTCGCCGATCACGATCCGGGTGCCGTACGGCGTGGGCACCGCCTCGTAGAAGTCGCCGCCGATGCACGCCTCCGACTCGGCCGGCAGATACACCCCGCGCAGGGCGAGCGAGCCGATGCGGCGGGGGAGGGGGTGCATCAGGGCGTGCTGTGCGGTCTCGGCGACGGAACGGACCCGATGGAGCTGCCGTTCCCGGCGCTGCCGCAGGGAGCACGCGGCCAGCGAGGTCAGTCCGACCACGAACAGGCTGCCGAGGGTGACATCCGCGTCCGGGTGCCCGCAGCTGCCGGCGTCCCACTGGAGCAGCGCCGTGATCGCGAGCGCGGCGCCGCCGAGCGCCGCCGTCGCCCGGCACGGGAGCAGCACGGCGGCCAGCACCGGTACGGCGGCCATCACCGGCGAGACGTGCAGCCAGTCCGGGGTGAGCAGATCGGTGAGGGCGACGACCACCATGAGCAGCACGGGGGCCGCGGCCAGGAGCGCGCGGGGGCTGGTGCCCCGGCGCCAGGGCGTCGGCGGGCGTCTGCTCGGCTGCCGGTGCGGGGGTTCGGCGGTGTGCCGGTCGGTGGTGTCCCGAAGTCCGGTGGTGTGAGAGATCATCATCAGCGTGGTGGGGGCCGGAGCGGGTCGAGGAGCCGGTGGGATCGGGCGGGCGGAGCGGGCGGAGGCGCCGACAGGCAGGTCAGGGCCGACTCCAGGGGGCGCAGCAGACGCCGGTCCGCGGCGGCCCGGTCCGGGGGATCGCTGCCGGGCGCGCCGAGCCGGGCGAGGGCCTGCCGTGCGGCGGGCAGGGCGGGGTGCGGCCGGCCGCCCCGGCAGGAGTACGCGCACAGGGCGGTCGTCCGCAGCAGGCGGGCGTACGGCTGTGCGAAAGCGGTGCCGCTGCGGGATCCCCCGGCCGCGCCGGGGTGGGCGTCCAGGAGCCGGCCCGTCGTGGTCACCTGCCCGGCCACGCCGGTCAGCGTGCCCAGCACCCGGTCGTCCAGGTGCCAGCGGCGGCGCCGGGCGGTCGGCCGGACGTTCCAGCGCAGGCTCTCGTGCGCTTCGGCCACGGCGGTGCGGGCCCGGGCCAGCGCCGTGCCCAGGTCGTACTCCCAGGCCGGGCCGAGCACGGTCCGCGGCCGCTTGTGCCGTACGACCGCGTCGGCGAGGCCGTCGAGGTGCCGGGCGACCAGCAGGCGCAGTTCCTCCAGCGCCCGCTCGGCGGAGCGCACGCGGACGGCGGGGAACAGCAGCAGGCTGCACGCCAGCCCGAAGGCGAGGCCCAGCACGATCTCCGCGAGATGGGCGGCCAGCTCATCGGAGTGGCCGCCGCGGACCAGGGCGAAGGTGATCAGGGCGGTCATCGGCACGTGCAGACCGTGGTGGCCGAGGAAGCCGCGCCGGGCCAGCAGTGCGGAGGCGAAGACGACGCCCGCCAGGCCGGCCGCGCCGGGCTCGGCGTACAGGGCGCCGGGTACGGCGAGGAGGACGCCGAGCAGACATCCGGCGGCGTAGCGGGCGGCGGCGGAGACCGTGGCCGCCACCGTCGTCTCGACGATGAGGACAGCGGCGACGGCGCCCGCGTAGGGGGCGGAGATGTGCAGCAGCCTCGCGCAGATCTGCCAGGTCAGACCGGCGGCGACGGTCGCGCGTGCGGCCTCGGCGCCGCCGGCCCGCCCGATCCGCGCGAGGAGCGCCGCCAACCGTGGGGTGTGCATGCCTCGTCCGTCCCCTTTCCCGTCCTTCCGGTCGTCCTCGTCGTCCAGGTCGTCCACGTCGAATCCCGTCGGCAGGCAAGGCCGCCCAGGATAATCGGACAAATGGGGTGCGAGGCAAATAAGGGACATGTAGGGATGGTCCTGGTGAGCCTTAGAGGTTGTCTCATTTGGTGTCATCGGTAGTCTGGGTGTGTGCTGATCGTGGAACGCTTGGTGCCGGACGAGTTGTGGGAACTGTTCCAGCG
>NZ_JBIATN010000022.1:0-148439 GCF_042891825.1 Streptomyces sp. NPDC001852 | reverse complement strand
ACCCCCCAGGTCATCCGTTCGACAGGAGGGGACAGCCATGCCGGGCCCTAAGGCCAGCGGCCCTCTTGCAGGACCGCGGAAAACATAACGGGGGGGGCTGAGCGTGCGCGTGATCCACCGGGCCCCGCTTCGGACGGGGGATGTCACCGGGTTACCGGCCGAGCGGAGACAGTGCCGTGCGTAGCGAACCGAGCCGTCAGGCATACGGCCTGTCGGCGCCGTCAGACGTACAGCTTGTCGATGAAGGCCGACAGATTGCCCGCCGCACGGGCGATCTGCTCCTCCATCGTCAGGGTCTCCTCGAACCGGGTGCCGGACTCCGGCGCCTTCTTGCCCCGCACATACAGTGAACACGCCAGGTCGGTGCACATGTACAGGCCGACCGAGTTGCCCTCGCGGCCCGCCGCCCCCGCCTTGCGTGCCGCCATCAGCGTCACCCCGCCGCCGGGATGCGTGGTCAGACACACCGAGCACATGCTGCGGTGCAGAAACCCGCGCTGCGAGGCCTGGAAACGCAGGGCGACGCCGACGAGCCGGTCGTCCCGCTCGGTGACCAGATAGCTGCGGTCGGGTGCCCCCGGATCCCGCCAGCCGAGGAAGTCCAGGTCGTCCCACGGGCGTTCACCGAGGTCCCGTGGCACGGTCAGTCGCTTGGCCTCCCCCTTGGAGCAGTTGATAAAAGAGTTGCGGATGTCCTGCTCGGTGAGCGATCTCATGGGGGGAGTCCTCTCGGATTCGTCGCCGTGGACCCGGTGGGTCCATGAACCTAATGGGTCTAGGTTCATGGCTAGCCTAGGTAGCCAAGGGGAGGGTGGGCCAATGGATTTCCGGCAGGGGTTGCCGCCGCGCGCCCGACGCGCTCTGGACCATGTCGCCGCCGCGGTGAACGGCCCACCACTCGACCCGGGTCTGCGCATCACCCTCAACTTCCACCCCGACCGGGTCTCCGGCGGACTGCCGATCCTCGCGGCGCTGGCCCGGGACGGCGCGTACCACTCGCAGTACGTCACCGGCACCAGCAACGGCGGTCTCACCGCGCACCCGGGCGGCGACCGGCATCGCTGGGAGAGCCGCATCTTCGGCGGCGTGTACGACGACGCGGCCCCGGCCGAGCGCCCGCTGTACGGCGCACTGAACTTCCGTCATCAGGTCGTCGGCGCGGCCCCGCGCTTCGGCTCCTCGCACCTCAGGCTCGCCGGAGCGGTCCTGGACCGGGCCACCTTCTGCTACCCGGACAGCGCGGCCGAGCCCACCGACTTCGGCGTGGCCCCGGCGATGCCGCTGATCACTCTCGCGGACGCGGACGAGCAGGACCCGCTCAACGACTACATCGAGAGCCATGTGCACGCCGGTGTGCTGCTCGCCCGGGACGTGGAGGCACTCGTGCTCGACGCGAGCTACCGCGGCACCCCGGTGGAGACGGCGGCCCGGCACCTGCCCTTCCCACTGCAGTGGCACCCCGGCTACCGGCTCACCGTCACCGCACTGCGCCGCCACGCCGACTACCGGGGGCCCGAGTACGCCGACCTCGGCGCGCTGATCGCCGAGCGCGGCCTGCTGACCCCGCGCATCATCGGCGACGCGGCCCGCACCGGCCGGTACGCGCTCCAGGACCTGAAGATGGTCTGGCACACCCTGGCCCGCTTCGGCGCCCCCGAGGGCGCGGGCACGGCGTACCGGGCCATGACCACGTCCCGCGCCCCCGGCAGCGGCACGGCCACGCCCGGCCCGGCACCATCGCCTGCGGTCTGTGCAGGCCAGGCTGTGGCTTCTTCAGGCGTCGCGTCGTCGGCCGCGGCCTCTTCCGGCCCGGACTTGTCGGCTGAGACCTCTTCCGGCGCGGAGTCGTCGGCCGAGGCCTCCTCCGGCGTCGCGTCGTCGGCTGGGGTCTGTGCCGGCCCGGTTTCGTCGGCTGGGGTTTCTTCAGACACCGTGTCGTCGGCCGCGGCCCCTTCCGGCCCGGCGTCGCAGGCTGCGGCTTCTTCCGGCCCGGCGTAGGCGGCCCGGCGGTACGGCGTGGGCGGTCGGCGGCATCAGCCTGAACGGCCGGTGGCCACGGCCTGAGCGGCCCCGAGGCCTGGCGTGTGGGGCCGGGCCCCGGCCTTGGACGGCACTGCTGCCTCGGCGGCACTGGCGGCCGCGGTACGCCTCCGCCGGTCTTCCGGTGCAGCCCGCTCGGCCCGGGCGTCCCTCGGCCCGGCCGACTCCGGGTGGCCGGCCCCGGCCGTGGACGTCTCCGGCCCGGTCTCTTCCGGCCGCGCCGGCCCCCGTACGGATTCCGGATGCCCGGCCCGTTCGGGCCCGGGCACTCCGTTGGCGCCTCTCCCGGCCCGGCCTCCTCCGGGACAGTCGTTCCGCGCTACCCCGGCTCCGCCGTCCTCGCCTCCGGTGGCCACACACCCGGCGCCAGTACGCCCAACGCGTAGGCGCGGGCGACCAGTTCGGTGCGGTTGGCGGCGTTCCAGCGGGCCGACAGGCGGCGCAGATGGTAGGTGACGCCGTCCTTGCTGAGGCCCAACTCGCGGGCGGCGCCCGCGGTCGTGGCGCCGCGGGCCAGCAGGGCCAGCACCCGCCCCTCCACGGGGGTGACCCGCGCCGGCTCCGGCTCGGGCGGCGCGGACTCGCCCCGCACCCGCAGCATCACCAGCAGGGCGGGCGTCTCGTCCACGCTGTCGCTGACCGGGTCCGCCGACAGTTCCCCGAACCGTTCGGCGCCGTCCGGGGCCCGCCAGCGCACCGACACCTGGTAGCGCGAGCGGTGCCGCAGCCGCAGCGCCTGCGCGATCCGCTCCACCTGGGTGGCCTCTTGCGGGCGGAACAGGTCCAGTACGTCTTGTCCGCGCAGTCGCCCCGGTGTCGTACCGCACTCCGCCGCCATCGCGGGATTGGCCAGCACCACCACGCCGTACACATCGCACACGGCGACCGGCACCGACACCCGGTCGAAGAGCATCAGCGCGCGGTTGCGCCACACGACCCCGTCGGCCCGCCCCAGGTCCATGTCCACCTCCCGAAGTGCCGAGCCACCCCCTCATCCAAGACGAAGATCCAGGTCAGCGGCAAACCGCGGGCCCGGTGCGCGGTGCCTGGCCCGTGGGCCGCGTTCGGCGCAAGGCCCGCGACCGAGATTTGACTGCGCGATCGTGTAGTGCCGTGGCCCGGGGGCGTCCCGTCGGTCGATGAGGCTGGGACGCAGTACGCCGTTACCGCCAGTACCCCGTTACCGCGAAAGGCAGTTGTCGCGCCATGCCCCCCACCGCCACGCATCCCGACCCGGCCGGCACCCTGCCCGGCGTCCCCGTCGTCGACATCACCGCCACCGGTCCCGGCCGCACCCCCCTGCAGCAGGTCATGGGCCTGATGCGCGACCACGGCCCGGTGCTCGTGCGCCGGCTGCACGGCCGGGACGCGCTGTTCGTGGCCGACGCCGACCTGGTCGCGGACCTCGCCGACGAGGAGCGGTTCGCCAAGCACATCGGGCCCGCGCTGGAGAACGTGCGCGAATTCACCGCCGACGGCCTGTTCACGGCGTACAACGACGAGCCCAACTGGGCCAGGGCGCACGACATCCTGATGCCCGCCTTCGCGCTCGGCTCGATGCGCACCTACCACCCGGTGATGCTCAGGGTGGCCCGCCGGCTCATCGACTCCTGGGACCGCGCGGCGCAGACCGGACGGCCCGTCGACGTGCCGGACGACATGACCCGCATGACCCTCGACACCATCGGTCTGGCGGGCTTCGGCTACGACTTCGGCTCCTTCGGGCGCGGCGAGCCGCACCCCTTCGTGGAGGCGATGGTCCGCTGCCTGGAGTGGAGCATGCTCCGGCTCGCCCGCACCCCGGGCCAGGACCACTCCGCTGCCGACGCTGCCTTCCGGGCCGACGCCGACTACCTCGCCGGGGTCGTCGACGACGTCATCGCCGCCCGCGCCGGTACCGACCAGAGTGGCGCCGAGGACCTGCTCGGGCTGATGCTCAGCGCGCCGCACCCCGTCGACGGCACCACGCTGGACGCCGCCAACATCCGCAACCAGGTCATCACCTTCCTCATCGCCGGACATGAGACGACCTCCGGCGCGATGTCCTTCGCCCTGTACTACCTCGTCAAGAACCCCGCCGTGCTGCGGCTGGTGCAGCGAGAGGCCGACGCGCTGTGGGGCGACACGGCCGACCCGGAGCCGTCGTACGACGACATCGGCCGCCTCACCTACACCCGCCAGGTGCTGAACGAGGCGCTCCGGCTGTGGCCGACGGCCGCCGCCTTCAGCCGGCACGCCCGCGAGGACACCCTGCTCGGCGGCCGGATCCCGCTCGCGGCCGGCCAGGCCGTCACCGTGCTCACCCCGATGCTGCACCGGCAGCCCGTGTGGGGCGACAACCCGGAGCTGTTCGACCCCGAGCGGTTCGGCGCCGAGGCGGAGGCGGCCCGCCCGGTGCACGCCTTCAAGCCCTTCGGCACCGGTGAACGTGCCTGCATCGGACGGCAGTTCGCCCTGCACGAGGCGACCATGCTGCTCGCCATGCTGGTCCACCGCTACCGGCTGCACGACCACGCCGACTACCGGCTCACCGTGAAGGAGACCCTCACCCTCAAGCCCGAGGGCTTCACCCTCACCCTCACCCCGCGCACCCCCGCCGACCGCGCGCACGCCCCGCTGCCGGGCGCCCTGCCCGTGCGGGACGAGCACACCGCGGCCCCGGGCACCCTCCCCGCCCGGGTCCGCCCCGGCACCGGTGTCCTCTTCCTGCACGGCAGCAACTACGGCACCTGCCGCGCCTTCGCCGCCCAGCTCGCCGACGAGGCCGCCGCCGTCGGCTGCGCCACCGAGGTCGCCGCCCTGGACGCGTACGCGGACGGACTGCCCACCGACCGGGCCGTGGTCGTCACCGCCGCCTCCTACAACGGCCGCCCCACCGACGACGCCACGGCCTTCAGCGCCTGGCTCGACGGCACCCCCGACCTGACCGGCGTGACCTACGCCGTCCTCGGCGTCGGCGACCGCAACTGGGCCGCCACCTACCAGCAGGTTCCCACCCGCATCGACGCCCGCCTCACCGAGCTGGGCGCCACCCGCCTGACCGACCGGGCCGCCGCCGACGCCTCCGGCGATCTGAGCGGCACGGTAAGGGAGTTCACGGCCCGGCTGCGCACCGCGCTGCTGACGGAGTACGGCGATCCCGACGCCGGTGCCGCGACGGAGGAGCCCACGACCGCCTACGAGGTCCGCACGCTGACCGGCGGCCCGCTGGACGCCCTGGCCGAGCGGCACGGCCTCGTCCCGATGACCGTCACGGAGGCGTACGACCTCACCGCGCCCGCATATCCGCGCACCAAACGGTTCCTGCGCATCGCACTGCCCGAGGGCGTCACCTACCGCACCGCCGACCACCTGACCGTGCTGCCCGCCAACGCACCGGACCTGGTGGACCGTGCCCTCGCGGCGTTCGGCCTCGACCCCGACGCCGTCCTGGACATCCGGGCCACCCGCCCGCACCGCGCCGGCCCAGCGGTGGACCGCCCGCTGACCGTACGGCAACTCCTCACGCACCACGTCGAGTTGCAGGAGCGGCCGACGGGCCGGCAGCAGGCCCTGCTCGCCGAGGCCAACCCCTGCCCGCCCGAACGCGCCGCACTGGCCGCGCTGAGCGAGGACGATCCGCGCACCCTGCTGGAACTCGCCGAGGACCACCCCGCCCTGCACGGCGCGCTCGGCTGGCCGCTCCTGCTCGACCTGCTGACCCCGCTGCGGCCCCGCCACTACTCGGTGTCCTCCTCGCCGGCCGTCGACGCGGGCCACGTGGACCTCATGGTCTCGGTCCTCGACGCCCCCGCCCGCTCGGGAAGGGGCCGCTACCGGGGAACGGGCTCCGGCCACCTCGCGGCCCTCCGGCCCGGCGACACCGTGTACGCCCGCGTCCAGCCCTGCCGCGAGGCCTTCCGGACCGACGGCTCGGCACCGGTGGTGATGGTCGCCGCCGGCACCGGACTGGCCCCCTTCCGCGGCGCCGTCGCCGACCGCGTCGCGGCCCGCGCCGCAGGGGCCGAACTCCCGCCCGCCCTGCTGTACTTCGGCTGCGACGCCCCCGACGCCGACTTCCTGCACGCCGGGGAGCTGCGGGCCGCCGAGGAGGCGGGCGCGGTGTCGCTGCGCCCGGCCTTCAGTGCCGCACCCGAGAACGGGGCCGCCTTCGTGCAGCACCGCATCGCCGCCGAGGCCGACGAGGTCTGGGAGCTGCTGGAGCGCGGCGCGCGGGTGTACGTCTGCGGCGACGGCGCCCGGATGGCACCGGGCGTCCGCGAGGCCTTCCGTACGCTGTACCGGGAACGGACGCCGGGTGACGACGAGGCGGCGGCCCGGCGTTGGCTCGACTCGCTGGTGGCCGAGGGGCGTTACGTGGAGGACGTGTACGCGGCGGGGTGAGCCGCTTAGCTCAGATCATGAACTAAGGGTTGGGAGAATCTCGCCTTCCGCCCGTCCGAAGGGGTATGTTGCAGGTCGGACACGGTTCGTGAAGGGAGCCGCATGGCGGGGCGCAACGGACGCACGGTACGCGACCTCAGGCGGGGCAACCGCACGGCGGTGCTGCAGAAGCTGTACTTCGACGGCCCCCTCAGCCGTTTCGAGCTGGGCCCGGCCACGGGCCTGAGCTCCGGCTCGGTCAGCAACGTGGTCGCCGACCTGATCGCGGACGGTCTGGTCGAGGAGGCCGGCAGTGTCGACTCCGACGGCGGCCGGCCCCGCACCCTGTTGCGCGTCGCCCCGGGCAGCGGACAGGTGATCGGCGTCGACGTCGGCGAAACCCGCGTCCGCGTCGAGCTGTTCGACCTGGCCCTGACCGAACTGGCCCGCACCGAGCGCCGGTTGGCCCCGCAGGGCTATGACGTCGAGGTGATCGCCGGTCACATCCGCGACGGCATCGCCGAGGTCCTGGGCGCCGAACAGGCCGTGCCCGAGCGGCTGCTCGGTGTCGGAGTCGGCGTGCCCGGCATCGTCGAGCACACCCCGGAGCAGGGCGCCGTCGTCCACGGGCAGACCATCGGCTGGGACGCCGTACCGCTGGAGCAGCTGCTCCGCTCGGCCTCACGGCTCCCCGACGAGATCCCGTACTTCATCGACAACGGCGCCAAGACGCTGGGCCAGGCGGAGATGTGGTTCGGCGCGGGACGCGGGGCCCGCAACGCCGTGGTCGTGCTCTTCGGCTCCGGCGTGGGCGCCTGCGTGGTCTCACCCGAGGTGGAGTACGGGCGGGCGGTGGAGTGGGGGCACCTGACCGTGCGGGTGCGCGGACGCCGCTGCCGCTGTGGGGCGCTCGGATGCCTGGAGGCCTATGCGGGCGCCGAGTCGCTGCTCGCCCGCTGGCGGGAGGAGGGTGGCCGGCCGCCCGAGGGCACCGAGGAGGAGACCGCCCTCACCGCGATGCTCGCCGCCGCGTACCCGGCCGAGGGCGCCGAGCCCGATCCGGTCGCGCGGGCCGTCCTGGAGGAGACCGCCGAGTACCTCGGCGCCGGCCTGTCCGACCTGGTCAACCTCTTCCAGCCCGAGCGGATCCTCATCGGCGGCTGGGCCGGGCTCCAGCTGGGCGCCCGCATCCTGCCGGCCGTACGCCGGCACGCGACGACGTACGCCCTGCGTCATCCGGCCGGCAAGGTCACCATCGACCTCGGCCGGCTCGGCCCGGACGCGGTCACCGTCGGCGCGGCGATCCTGCCGCTGGCCGACTTCTTCACCAGCGGCGGCCGCCGCCCGGAACCGCTCACCGAGGACCGCCTGCCCGCGTGGCGCGCGGCGCTGCGGGAGAGGGCACCGCGGTAGGCGACACGTCGGCCGTGCAGGGCCCGGTGCTGAAGACCCGATGACCGCTCCGGTTGGACGGGGTGCCGCTGCGCCCATCCGTGCCGCCCGCAGCGGCACGACTGCCCGCAGTGGCCGACCGCGCTCGACCGCGCCGGGCCTGCAGCGCCCCGCAAGGGGCGCGGGGCTGTGTCGCACGACGCTGCCCGCCGTGCGGGCCGCCGCTCAGCCGGACGGCTCGTCCGCGTCCGGCGCGTCCTCCGCCGGCGTCGCCTCGTGCTTGCGCGGCTTCTCCGGTGTGACCTCCCACGGGTCCTTGCCGACGCCCGCCTGCTGGTCGGGCATGTCCCTCGGGACGGGGCCCGTGTCGCGGTCCGGCTCCGGCTCTCGTTGTGCGGCCATGGCGTTCTCCCCTCGGCCCGGGCGCGCGGCGGGTCAGCCGACCTTGCGCCCGCGCATCGGCTCGGTGTCCGTCCCGGCGCCCTTCTGCAGGCCGTCGAGGAACTCCTGCAGCACCTCGGTCGCCGTGCGCCGCGGCTGCCAGCCCAGCTCGGTGCGGGCCCGGCCGCAGTCCATGAGCGGCAGCCGGAGCACGGCGTCGAACAGATGCGGGGACGCCGGGAGCAGGTGTAGTCCCCAGGCGGCGGCGATCGCCGACCGGGCCGCCGCACGCGGCAGCCGTACCGGGCGGCTGCCCAGCAGCTCGCCGAGCACGCCGGCGTCCAGCGGCGGGTCCGCGGCGAGGTTGAAGGCACCCTGCGCACCGTCCGAGTGCAGTGCCAGCCGACAGGCCTCGGCGGCGTCGTCCGTGTGCAGCGCCTGCACCCTGAGCCCCGGGATGTCCGGCAGGACCGGCAGCAGCTCCGGCCGGACCAGCGGACCCGGCAGGAAACGCCCGCCGAAGATCCGCCGCTGTTCGCTCGCGGACTCCCACTTGAACAGGAACGCCGGGCGCATCCGCACCACCCGCACCTCGGGGTGGTCCCGCTCGAACACGTCCAGCGTGCGCTCCAGGTAGGCCTTCTCCCGGCAGTAGGCGGCGTCCGGCCACCCGTGCGTCGGCCAGGACTCGTCCACCGCACGGTCCTTCGGGCCGGGCGAGTACGCGCCCACGGACGAGGCGTGCACCAGCACCGGCACCCGCGCCGCGGCGACCGCCTCGAACACCCGGATCCCACCGAGCACATTGGTCCGCCAGGTGACCGCCGGATCGTGCGTCGGCTGGAACGCCCAGGCCAGATGGACCACCGCGTCGGCGCCCTCGAAGCGCTCGGCGAGGTTCGCCTGTTCGGAGGCGAGGTCGACCGCGGACCACTCGGTCTTCGGCGGCGACCAGGCCGGCGTACGCCGGGCCAGTCCGCGCACGGACTTGATGTCCGGGTCCTCCGAGAGCAAGCGCACCACGCTCGTGCCGACATTGCCGGTGGCGCCCGTGACGACGACCCTGCTGCCCGCTGCGCTGCTCACCTTCGGCTCCTCTCGGCCCACGCTCCGGCGGACCGGCCGGGTACCCGGGCCCGGGCGCGCGCACACCCGGCCATGACGTGGCGGGTAATCGACCGGTGCGCGCAGTCCGGGGAGCATCGAGGACGTCAGCGCGACCCAGAGGCGTCGCACCAGGACCCCACCGCCGAGGAGGCACCCCATGCCGTACTTCGAGAGCCCCGTCGACGGCACCCGTCTGCACTACATCGACCACGGTCCGGCCACCGGCCCGGTCGCCGTCTTCGCCGCCAGCGCCTACCTCGGCCACGAGATGTGGGAGTACCAGACGCTGCCGCTCGCGGAGGCCGGCTTCCGCTGCGTGGCGCTGGACCGGCGGGGACACGGACGCTCCGAGGACACCTGGAACGGATACGACCTCGACACCCTCGCGGACGACCTGCACGGCCTGCTCGACCACCTCGACCTGCGCGAGGTCACGCTGGTCGGCCACTCGGTCGGCAGCGGTGAGGTGATCCGCTGCCTGTCCCGGCACGGCGGGGACCGGGTCGCCCGCGCCGTCCTCGTCGCCGGGGTCAGCCCCGGGGTCGTCCGCTCGCCGGGCACCCCGGACGGCTGGGATCCGGCGGACGTGCGGGCCGACGACGAGGTGTTCCGGCGGGACCGTGCGGCGTACTTCACCGCTCTGGCCGACGACTTCTTCGCCGTCCACCGGCCCGGCAACCAGGTGTCCCCGCACTACGTCCGCCACCTGATCGACTGCTGCCTGGGTGCCACCCCGCGGGCCGCGAACGGCGTCCGGGCCGTGGTGGCCGCGCTGGACCTGGCCGGCGAACTGCCCGCGCTGGACCTGCCGGTGCTGGTGGTGCACGGCACGCACGACGCCTCCGCGCCGCTGTCCCTCACCGGTGAGCGGGCGGCCCGGCTGCTGCCGGACGCCACCCTGAAGGTGTACGAGAACGGCGGCCACGGCCTGTTCGCCACACACGCCGCACGGCTCACCGCCGACCTGCGGGAGTTCATCGAGGCCGGGGTCGTCCGCACCGGCGAGCCGGCCGCTGCCCGAGCGGCCGGCCGGTGAACACGAAAGGGCCCCGGCCGTGACGGGGGATTCACGACCGGGGCGGTCAGGCGGCGGGTACGGACGGCGGTCGCCTCTCGGCGAAGGGCTCCACAGGGCTTCAGCCGAACGATCGTCCCAGTGGGCAGATAGTGAGGCCCGGGGACACCGCCCCATCCGTATCCACGATTGGTTCAACAGGCAACCACCCCATGGCGTTCCGGCCGGCCATGTGACCTGTACCACTCCCATGATGCTCACGCCGGTGGGCTCCCGTCCAGCCGTTCGAGCAGGTCGGCGGGGGCCGCGCAGACGGCCTCCGCCCAGGCCCCCTGCAGGTCGGCCCGGGGGAATCCCGCCGCAGGTCCGGCCTGCAGCAACGGCCCTCCATCAGCGGGTCAGGAACCCGCCGCGCGGGCCGGTGCCCGCCCCTCCCGCGTCCAGTCCAGCAGTGCGTCGGCGGACCAGGTGGTCACCACCCGATCGGCGGGAACCCCGCACTCCTCGGCCCGTGCGCAGCCGAGGATCTGCCAGTCGAGCTGGCCGGGCGCGTGCGCATCGGTGTCGATGGAGAACAGGACGCCCGCCTCCACGGCCCGGCGCAGCAGCCGGCGGGGCGGGTCCAGCCGCTCGGGGCGGCTGTTGATCTCCACGGCCGTACCGGACTCGGCGCAGGCGGCGAAAACCGCGTCCGCGTCGAACTCCGACTCCGGCCGCCCCCGGCCCGTCACCAGCCGCCCGGTGCAGTGCCCGAGCACATCGGCGTGCGGGTTGCGCACGGCGGCCACCATCCGGCGGGTCATCGACCGGGCGTCCATCCGCAGCTTGGAGTGCACCGACACCACGACCACGTCCAGCTGCTCCAGCAGCTCCGGTTCCTGGTCCAGCGAGCCGTCCTCGAGGATGTCGCACTCGATGCCGGTGAGCAGCCGGAACGGCGCCCAGCGCGCGTTCAGCTCCGCCACCACCGCCAGTTGCTCCCGCAACCGCTGCGGCGACAGGCCGCGGGCCACGGTCAGCCGGGGGGAGTGGTCGGTCAGCGCCGTCCACTCATGGCCCAGCTCGGCCGCGGCCCGCCCCATCTCCTCGATCGGGCTGCCCCCGTCGGACCAGTCCGAGTGGGTGTGACAGTCCCCGCGGACCAACGCCCGCAGCCCGGCCCCGGCAGCCGCCGCCCCGGCCGCCGTCCCGGCCTCCTCCTCCAGCCTGCGCAGATAACCGGGCACCTCCCCGGCCAGCGCCTCCCGCACCACCTGCGCGGTCTTCGGCCCGACCCCTTTCAGCGCCTCGAGCGTCCCGGCCGCCGCCCGCTCGGCAACCTCGTCCGCGGGCAGGGCGGCCAGCGTCCGGGAGGCGGTACGAAAGGCCTTCACCCGGTAGGTGGGAGCCAAGGCCCGCTCCAGCAGAAACGCGATCCGGTCCAGGGCGGTCACGGGTTCCATGCAACCCAGGGTGCCCGGTGTGCCCCGAAGGGGCGCGCGGGGCGACATGCGGCTCCGCCGCGCGGGCGCGAGCAACCACGAGTCACCCGCAGCCTCATCTCCACCACACCCCAACGGCGAAACGGTTTGCCCGCCCCACCCCCGGGTACTGCGATGCGCACCCGCAGCCGAGGAGGCCGCTCATGCCAAGCGCAGCGACCCGTGCAGCGATCGTCACCGGTGCCGACAGCGGCATCGGCCGAGCCACGGCCGTACGCCTGGCCGAGGCGGGCCTGGACATCGGCATCACCTGGCACACCGACGACAAGGGCGCCGCGCAGACGGCGGAAGAGGTCCGCGGCAAGGGCCGCCGCGCCGCCGTCGCCCGGCTGGACCTCACCCGGCTGCCCCGGGCCGCGGACACCATCGACGAGCTGTGCGCGGAACTGGGCCGCCTCGACGTCCTGGTCAACAACGCCGGTACGGGCATCATGACCCCCTTCCTCGACCTGACCCTCGCGGACGTGCGCCGCGTCCTGGACGTGGACCTCGTCGGCCCGTTCCTGTGCGGGCAGCACGCGGCCCGGCACATGATCCGGCAGGGCGACGGCGGCCGGATCGTCAACGTCACCTCCGTCCACGAACACCAGCCCCGGGTCGGCGCCGCCCCCTACTGCGCGGCGAAGGGCGGGCTCGGCCTGCTCACGCAGGTCATGGCGCTGGAGCTCGCCGAGTACGGCATCACCGTGAACGCGGTCGCGCCCGGCGAGATCGCCACCCCGATGACCGGCCAGGAGGACACGGACGTGCACACCGAGCGACGGCCCGGCGTGCCGCTCGGGCGGCCCGGCGACGCGCGGGAGGTCGCCGCCGTCATCGCGTTCCTGGCGAGCCCGGACGCCTCGTACGTCACCGGCGCCTCCTGGAGCGTCGACGGCGGCATGCTCCGCATGGGCCCGCAGGCCGGCTCGCACCTGACCAGCGACGACTGGCGGAGTCCCTGAGACGGTGCGCCCCCGGACCGGTTCGTGTGACGGCCCCGGCCCCACACGTGTCCGCTGCGTCGAGCTCGCGGGGCGGGGGCCGCGCCCGGTGTTTCCTGGACGGGTCCCGCGGATGAGCCGTCGGCCCGCATTGCGTTCTACGCTGAATTGCATGACCGAACAAGGTGTTCCCCACATCGCCCATCCGCGGGTTCTGGTGCACGGGGTGTGCCCGGGCAAGCCGGGCGAACCGCCCTTCAGGATCATGGAGATCGACGGTCAGGTGGTCGGTGCGGCCAGGACGGTCACCGATGTGCTGGAGACCGCCGCCGCCTACGGCATCCCCATCCACGACATGGACGACCCGGACACGGTCCGCTGGGTCGGCGGCGGCAAGTACACCTGGACGCTGCACTGAGGCAACGGCTCAGCCGACCGTCCACTTCTGGTTGGCGCCGCCCGTGCACGTCCAGATCTGCAGGCGTGTGCCGTTGGCCGAGTTGTTCCCGGTCACGTCGAGGCACTTGTTCGCCTGCGGGTTGACGATGTCGTGCGCCCCGGTGACGGTCCACTTCTGGTTCGGGCCGCCGGTGCAGTCCCACAGCTGGACCGTCGAGCCGTCCGCGGTGCCGTTGCCCGTGACGTCCAGGCACTTGCCGAGCGCCCGGATCGTGCCGTCCGAGCCGACCGTCCATTGCTGGGCCGCCGTGCCGTTGCAGTCGTAGAGCTGGACGGGGGTGCCGTTCGCCGGGTTCGCGCCGGCCACGTCCACGCACTTGCCGGCCAGGCCCCGTATCGGGACCCCGGCCGCGCTGTCGCTCGTCGTCACCGACACCGAGTCCACCACCAGTTGCTGCGGGAACTGTGTGCCGGCGTCCGGATCGCCGGGCCAGTAGCCGCCGACGGCCAGGTTCAGGATCAGGAAGAAGGGCTTGTTGTCGAACACCCAGGTCTTTCCGCCCAGGTCGGCGGGCGTGCGCCGCTCGTAGACGGTCCCGTCAACGGACCACGTGATCGAGCCGGGCGCCCAGTCCACGGCGAAGGTGTGGAAACCGTCCGCGAAGGCCTGTCCGTTCGGCAACGTGTAGGCCGCGCCGATGCCGCCGGAGCCGGAGTAGCCGGGGCCGTGGATGGTGCCGTGCACGGTCGAGGGCTCGAACCCGACGTTCTCCATCACGTCGATCTCGCCCGAGTCGGGCCAGTTCACGGGCGTGCCCAGCATCCAGAACGCCGGCCACATGCCCTGCCCGCGCGGGATCTTCATCCGCGCCTCGACGTGCCCGTACTGGGCGTTGAACTTCCCGGCCGTGTTCAGCCGGGCCGAGGTGTACTGGCAGCTGCCGTACCAGCACTGGTAGCCGGCCGGGTTCTCCCTGCGGGCCGTGATCACCAGGTGGCCCTGGCCGTCGAGCGCCGCGTTGTTCGTGCCGGACGTGTAGTACTCCCGCTCATGGTTGTTGACGTTGTCGCCGGTCTCCAGGTTCCACTTCGAGGAGTCGACCGGGGAGCCCGCGGGCCCGTCGAAGGTGTCGGAGAAGGTGGTGACGGTCGCCGCCGCCGGCACGGCGGCCCGGGCCCGTGCCGGGCCGACGGCGGCGGAACCGGCCAGGACGGCGGACAGGGCGGCGAGGAGGCATCTGCGGAGCAGGCGTGGGGAGGTCATGGCTCTCCGGTATCTGCGTGGGGGGTGAGATGCCTCTTGATTTAAGAAGTGAGAAAAGGCGGCGTCAATACCCTGGTACGGACCTGTTGCTGACGCATGGCCAGTCAGCTGCTGTCGGCAGGCTCCTTCTTCGCCGGCCCGCGCACGAGCCGGTGCACCGCCCGCCCGAGCCGCCGGCCCAGCAGCAGCCAGCCGAGCAGCGCCCCGGCGGTGTTGAGCAGCACGTCGTCGATGTCGAAGGCCCGCCCGGTGACCAACGCCCCCTGCACCAGCTCCACCGACAGCATCACCAGCGCCGTGAGCGCCAGCACCCGCAGCACCCCGCGGGCACGCGGGGCGAGGACCGGCACCAGCACCCCGAACGGGGCACCCAGGAGCACGTTCCCGCCGATCTGCCGGACCGCGTCCACCGTCCGCGCCCGCTCCAGGTAGGCCCGCAGCGAGTGGCCCGGGTGCAGATTGCCGTGCGTCAGGTGCGCCGAGGAGGGCGACGGTTCCAGGGTGATCCGGGCCAGGGCGGCAGCAAAGGCCACCATGCACACGAAGGCGACCAGCATCGCCGGCACCCGCAGCAGCAGGGGAAGAGCGTGTCGTCCGGCGGACCGGCGGGTCTTCTCGGCCGGCGCCCGCTTTCCGGGGGCTCTCAGCGCCGAGGGCAGGCGCAGGACGGCTCGGGACATGAGGTCCTCCCGTGGTGAACTCGCCCGTGTCCCAAGGCGGTTACCCGGCAACCCGCCCGGGATGCCGCCACTCGGGCGGCTCCGGGTGCCGGGCGGCGTTTCCGTTCACGCTCCCGGGGCACTCCGGTTGCGGACCCGCGTGCCGCCGCCCCTCCAGGGGTCGGGCGGTGCTTGGATGCCCCGAGCGGCGCATCGGACAGATCGCCGCGTATGTGTGCAGAGCGGACCGAGGAGGTGGCGGATGACCCGGCGCACGGCTCCCCGCACGATCCTCCTCGTCCTCGGTGAACTCCTGGTCTGGTGGGGCGCGCTGGCAGTGCTGTGGCTGGTGTTCATCACCTCGGTCGACACCCTGGAGCGGGTCGTCGGCGGGAGCGCCGCCGCGGTCGGGGCGCTGCTGGCACGGGCCGGCCGGCGGGCGGTGACCTGGCGGTGAACGGCTGGATCCTCGCGGCGACCGTCGAACTGGGCGGGGGAGGGGCGGCCGCCCTGTGGGGTGTCACCACCGGGCCGCCGGCCCGCCGGGTCGTCGCCCAGAACATGACCACCCCGGCCCTGTGCCCGGCCCTGCTGCTGCTCTCCCAGGGCTACGGCCGCCCGGCCTACGTCGACCTCGCCCTGCTGCTGGCCCTGCTCGGCCCGGTCGGCACGCTCGTCTTCGCCCGGCTCCTCTCGGACGAACTGGAGGGCGAGCGGCCGAGCGCCTGGGGGCTGACCTGGACCGCCGCCGCACTGAGCGCGGCGGTCGTGATCGCCGTCAGCGCCGCCACCGGCCCCGGCCGCGCCATGGTCAAGCTCCTGGTGATCGGCGCCCTCCTGATCACCGGCAACGTGATCGCCTCACGCGCCCTGTCCGGCGGCTTCCGGGGGGTGCGGGGTGGCTGACACGAGCTGGGGCGGGGCCAAGGGGGACACGGCGGCGATGACGGACCCGGTGCGGTCGAGGGGGTGTGGGGTGGCGGATGCGCGTGCGGTGCGGTCGAGGGGGTCCGGCGCGGCGGATGCGCGCGTGGGGCGGCTGCGGGGTCGTGGGGTCGCGCGTACGGGGTCCTCGCAGCGGTGCGGGGCGGCGGATGCGGTTGCCGGGCGGTCGCGGGAATGTGCCGGGGCCGGTGCGCCCGTGTGCCGGGCGTGGGAGTGTGCCGTGGCCGACGGGCCCGTGCGGTGGGCGGAGGGCAGCGTGGTTGCTGACGTGTCGTCAGGCGCATCGGGCGGAGGTGCGGCATGGGCGACGCCGTGATCGTCGTGGCACTGCTCCTCACGGCCGCCTCCGCCACCGCGGCCGTGCTCCAGCGTGACCCCGCCCGACAGGCACTGGTGCTGTCCGTGCTCGGCACCGTCCTCGCCGTGCTGTTCACCGTGTTCCAGGCGCCGGACGTCGGCCTGTCCCAGCTGGCCGTCGGCTCCGTGCTCACCCCGCTGCTCATCATGCTGAGCGTGCGCAAGGTCAGACGCCGTGGCCGTGCGAAGGAGGGCGCGCGGTGAACCGGCTGCGCCTGACCCTGCTGGCCGTCGGCGGCACCGGCCTGGCCGCTCTGCTCGTCGCGGCCTGCCTCGACCTGCCCGGCTTCGGCGGCCGGAGCCATCCGTACGGCACCCGGGCCGTGCACGCCTCCCTGACCCGGCACACCGCCAACACCATCGCCTCCGTCAACTTCGACCAGCGTGCCTACGACACCCTCGGCGAGATGACCATCCTGTTCTCCGCCGTGCTCGGCTGCGTGGTGCTGCTGCGCCAGGCCCGCGACGAGCACCGGGCGCAGCCGCAACCCGCCGAGGTGGCCCGCCCGGTCCGCCGCTACGCGCTGGTCGTGCTGCCCGTCGCCCTGGTCACCGGCCTCTATGTCATCGCCCACGGCCAGCTCAGCCCCGGCGGCGGCTTCCAGGGCGGAGTCGTCGCCGCGACCGCCCTGCACCTGCTGTACCTCGGCGCCGACTACCACGCCCTGGAACGCGTCCGCCCGATCACCGCCTTCGAGACCTCCGACGCGCTCGCCGTCTCCTGCTACCTCGTGCTGGGCGTCGCCGGAGTCCTGGCCGGCACCGCGTTCCTCGCCAACACGCTGCTGCCGTACGGCACCTTCAACACCCTGTCCTCCGGCGGCACCGTCCCCCTGCTGAACGCGGCCATCGGCATGGAGGTGGCGAGCGCGGTCGTCGTGCTGCTCGCGAACTTCCTGGACCAGGCCGTCGAGATCGAGGAGGAGCACGGGAGTTGACCACCGTGATGCACGTCCTTCCCTACCTGATCGCCGCCTACGTCTTCCTGACCGGCTGCTACGGCCTCGCCACCAGCCGCAACCTCATCCACGCCGTCGGCTGTCTCGCGGTCTGCCAGTCCTCCACCTATGTGCTGCTGCTGGCGGTCGGCTACCGGGACGGCGCCACCGCACCCGTCTTCTCCGACCTCGAACCCGGCTCCCGCCCAGTGGTCGACCCGGTCGTCCAGGCGCTCACCCTCACCGACATCGTCGTCGGCGCCACTGCCACCGCGCTGCTGCTCGCGCTCGTCCTGCAGATCGCCAAGCGGCACGGCACGGTCGACCCCGACGAACTGCGGGAGCTGCGCGGCTGATGCACCATCTGCTCCCACTGCTCGTCGCGATCCCCCTGCTCGGCGCCGCCCTGCTGGTGGCCACCGGCCGCCATCTGCCCCGGATGGCCGCCGAGGTCACCGGCTTCGTGGTCTCCGGCGGTACGGCCGCCCTCGCCCTGGTGCTGCTGCCGAACTCCTCGCCGCCGATGGTGGAGTGGGTCGGTGGCTGGCTGCCCGTCGGCGGCGAGAGCGTCGGCATCGTCGTGGTCGGCGACGGACCCTCGCTCGGCATGGCCGCCCTGGTCTCCGTGCTGACACTGGCCGCACTCGCCTACTCCTGGCGCTACTTCGACGAACCACCGCGCGGTCACCCCGGCGCCTTCACCGCACTGATGCTGGTGTTCCAGGGCGCGATGTGCGGGTTCGCCATCGCCGGCGACCTGTTCAACGCGTTCGTCTTCTTCGAGCTGATGAGCGTCACCGCGTACGCGCTCACCGGCTACCGCATCGACGACCCGAAGGCCGTACAGGGTGCACTGACCTTCGGTGTCATCAACTCCCTCGGCGCATACGCCATGTTGATGGGCATCGCCCTGCTGTACGCCCGCACCGGCGAGCTGGCCATGACGAAGATCGGGCGCGGTCTCGACGCGGCGGCGGGACACGGCGGCGCGGACTCCCTCGTCCTCGCCTCCTTCGTCCTCGTGCTGACCGGGCTGCTGGTGAAGGCGGCCGCCGTACCCTTCCACTTCTGGCTCCCGGACGCGCATGCCGTCGCCCCCACCCCGGTCTGCATGCTGCTGTCCGGCGTGATGGTCGAACTCGGCGCCTACGGCGTCTGGCGGGTGTACGGCACCGTCTTCGCCGGACCCGGCGGCATCCCCGCCGCCGATCTGACCCGGGCCCTGGTGACGCTCGGCACGCTCACGGCCGCGACCGGCGCCGTCATGTGCTGGTACCAGCGGCACATCAAGCGCCTCCTGGCCTACTCCACCATCGCCCACACGGGCCTGTTCCTCGTGGGCATCGGCATCCTCACCCCGCAGGGCGACGACGGGGTCGCCCTCTACATCCTCGGGCACGCCGGGGTGAAGGCCGCGCTGTTCGCGTGCGCGGGCGTCCTGCTCGACCGGTACGGCTGCCTCGACGAACACGCGCTGCACGGCCGGGCCCGCGAACTGCGCGCGACCGCGGTGATGTTCGCCGTGGGCGGCCTCGGCCTCGCCGGTCTGTTCCCGTTCGGTACGGGGCTCGGCAAGGCGGTCACCGAGGAGGCGGTCGGCGGCCCCCTCACGGTGGTGTACGTGGCCGCATCGGCGATCACCGCCGGCGCCGTGCTGAGGGTCACCGCACGCGTGTTCCGCGGCCTCGGGCCACGCCCCGAGGAGGCCGACTCCGACCTGGAGACCAGCGGGTCCGAGGAGGAGCCGGAGACGACCGGCCTGCTCAGGCGCATCCCGGACACCATGACGACGGTCCCCGCCGTGCTCCTCGCCGCCGCTCTCGCCGTCGGAGCGGTCCCCGGATTCGGCGACGTGGTGGCCCGCTCCGTCAACGAGGCCGGATCGGGCGGCGCCCATGCCTCGGCGCAGTGGACGCTGCCCGGCGTCCTTCTCGGCCTGGCCTCCACCGTGCTGGCCGTGGGCCTCGCCGGCCTCGCGGTGACCCGCCCGCACTGGACCGCCGCCCCCGACTGGGCCCGGCCGCTGCGCCGGATGCAGTCCGGACATGTCGGCGACTACGTGGCCTGGCTGCTCGTGGGCGCCACGGTGCTGGGGGTGCTGGCCCTGCCGGGGGTGCTCGGCGGCTGACCGGCACCTGTGGGACGGCTGTCCCATTCCTGTGTACGGCGGAATCCAGGCGCAGGTAAGGAGCACACTTTTCCGCTGCAAATTCCGTGTTGTGTGATTAAAGAGATGCCCTGGGGGTGGTGAGAGTTTCCTTGAAGGGGGCCGCATCGGCGCGGCCGGGGCGCGCGGTTGACCAAGACTGCTGCCCATGGCCACGAACGTCCTCGACGTAACCGCACCCACCGGTGCCACCCGCCGCGCACCCTGGCGATCCCCGGCGGGCGAGCCCGCGTACGCGCGTCCGGCGCTGCTGCTCCTCACCGTGCTCGCCGCCGTTCTCTACGGCTGGGGCATCGGCCACAGCCAGTACCACACCTTCTACGCGAGCGCCGCCCGCAGCATGACGGAGAGCTGGAAGGCGTTCTTCTACGGATCTTTCGACCCCGGCAATTCCATCACGCTCGACAAACTGCCGGGATTCCTGTGGCCGCAGGCGCTCTCCGCGAGGCTTTTCGGATTCCATCCCTGGGCCCTGGTCCTGCCGCAGGTCCTGGAGGGAGTGGCCAGTCTGCTCGTCCTGCACCGCCTGGTGCGTCGCTGGGCCGGTGTGCACGCGGCACTGATCGCCTGTACGGCCTTCCTGGTGACCCCCGTGGCGGTCGGGTTGTTCCGCACCGCGGTGGAGGACCCCGCGTTCACGCTGTGCCTGTTGCTGGCGGCAGAGGCCACCCAGCGCGCCGCCCGCGACGGCCGGCTGCGTCCGCTGCTGGCCGCCGGCGTCTGGGTCGGTCTCGGCTTCCAGGCCAAGATGCTGGAGGCGTGGGCCGTACTGCCGGCGCTCGCCCTGGTCTACGTGCTGTCCGCACCGCTCACGCTCCGCCGGCGCCTGGTGCACCTCGGCGTGTCCGCCGCGGTGATGACCGCCGTGTCGGCGTCGTGGATGCTCGCCGTCACCCTCACCCCGGCCAAGGACCGGCCGTATGTGGATGGCACCACCAACAACTCCGCGTTCAGCATGGTGGTCGGCTACAACTTCCTGAACCGCTTCTCCTCGCTCGGCATCAGCGCGGCCTCCACGGGCAGCGTGAGCGCGACCCAGGGCGGCGGAGGCGGTCACGGCGGCGCCGGACACATGTTCGGCGAGACGCGGGGCACGGGCGCCACGGGTGTCGGGCACCCCGGAGCCGGGGCGCGCGGCGCGTGGGACGGCGGTTCTGTCCGGGCCTCCCGTGGAGCGCCGGCCGCCGGGGGCACGGCTGCCGGCGCGGGGGACGGCCGACAGGCCGCCGGCGGGTTCGGCGACGACCAGAACGGCTGGTCGAAGATGTTCGGCACGTCGCTCGCCTCCCAGACCGGATGGTTCTACCCGTTCGCCGCCGTGGCCGCGGTCCTGGGTCTGCTGTGGTGCCGGGGTCGCCCCCGCACCGACCGGCTGCGCACCGGGTACCTGCTGTGGACCGCCTGGCTCGCCCTGTACTTCCTGGTCTTCAGCGCCGGCAGCGTCGGCGGACACACCTACTACATGGGCGTGATCGCGGTGCCGCTCGCCGCCCTGACCGGCGCCGGGAGCGTGCAGATGTGGCGCGCCCACCAGGCCGGCGGTCGCCGAGCCTGGGCCCTGCCGGGCGCGGTCGCGGCGACCGCCGCCTGGGCCGCGTACCTCGCGAGCCGGTTCCCGTCGTTCGTGCCCTGGCTCGCGCCCGCGGTGGCCGTGCTCGGACTCGCCGCCGTCGTGCTGCTGCTGTCCCGGCCCGGGCTCCCGCGCGCCGGCGGGCGCCTCGCGCTCGCCGGGCTGGCCGCTTCCCTGGCCGCCCTGCTCCTCGCGCCGAGCGCGTGGGCCGTACAGGTCTTCAGTCCCGGCTACCGCGGCTCCACCATGGGCGCGGTCGGCCCGTCCGGCCCGAACCGTGGCCAGGGGGCGGGGCGTTCGGGGGCCGGACGGTTCGGCCAGGCGGCCTGGACCGGCGCAGGGATGGTCGGGCAGACCGCGCGCGGCACGGGCCGGGGCGGATCCGGTGCCTGGGGCGGTTTCGGCGGCCGGGGCGGCTTCGGGGGCGCCGACGGCGGCTCGCTGACCACGGACCAGCGCCGGTTGCTGGACTACGCCCGCGCCCACCAGGGTTCCGCCGCCTACACGCTCGTCACCAGCAGTTGGAGCACCGCGGCGCCGTACATCCTGGCGACCGGCGCCCATGTGCTGTCGCTCGGTGGCTTCAGCGGCCGCGTGCCGTTCCCCACCGAGCCAGGGTTCCGGCAGCTGGTCGACGCCGGCCAGGTGCGGTACGTGCTGCTGGGCGGTGGCCGGGGCATGGGTCCCGCGCCCGAAGGAGCGACGACGGCCGCCGCGCAGGTCACCACCTGGGTGCGGTCCGCCTGCACCGAGGTGCCGGCCTCGGCCTACGGAGGGACGGACCCCGGCGCCATGCGGACGGCCACGGCCCAGACGCTCTACCGGTGCGGCCCCCAGTAGGTAGCATGATCCCGGTCCTGCAGTGATCGGGCGAGGAGCGGATCGTGCGAGACATCGCCGTCTTCAGCGGCAACGCCCACCCCGACCTGGCGCGCGAGGTCTGCGCCCACCTCGGCGTGCCGCTGAGCCCCACCCGGATCAGCCGGTTCGCCAACGACTGCCTGGGGGTGCAGCTCCAGGCCAACTGCCGGGAGCGGGACGTCTTCCTGATCCAGCCGCTGGTCCGGCCGGTGCAGGAACACCTGGTGGAGCTGCTGCTGATGTGCGACGCCGCCCGGGGTGCCTCCGCGGGCCGGATCACCGTCGTCATGCCGCACTACTCCTACGCCCGCTCCGACAAGAAGGACGCGCCGCGCATCTCCATCGGCGGCCGGCTGGTCGCCGATCTGCTCGTGGCGGCCGGCGCGGGCCGGGTGCTCGCCATGACCCTGCACTCCCCGCAGGTGCACGGCTTCTTCTCGGTGCCGGTCGACCACCTGAACGCGTTGCGCGAACTCGCCGCGCACTTCCGGCAGTACGACCTGACCCGCACCACGGTCGTCTCGCCGGACCTCGGCAACGCCAAGGAGGCCGCCGCCTTCGCCCGGCTGATCGGGGCTCCGGTGGCGGCCGGCGCCAAACAGCGGTTCGCGGACGACCGGGTGAGCATCAGCTCCGTCATCGGCGAGGTCACCGGCCGGGACGTCATCGTGCTGGACGACGAGATCGCCAAGGGCAGCACGGTGGTGGAACTCCTCGAGCGGCTGCGCGAGTCGGGTGCACGGTCGATCCGGGTGGCCTGCACGCACGGGCTGTTCGCGGCGGGCGCGCTGAAGCGGCTGAGCGAACAGCCGGACGTGCTGGAGATCGTCTGCACCAACACCGTGCCGCTCCCCATGGAGGAGGAACACGCCGGGCACACCGACAAGCTGCGGGTGCTCTCCATCGCCCCGGCCCTGGCCGAGGCGGTACGGCGCATCCACAACGGTGAATCGGTCAGCGCCCTGTTCGAGCAGTCGTAGCCAGGGCCGCGTCCAGCGACGGGTGCGGGGGCAGCAGCCGGGACAGCCCGGTGACCCGGAAGACCCGCAGGGTCAGCGGATGCGTGCAGACCAGGTGCAGCTGCCCGCCGCCGTCCAGCACCCGGGCGCGGGACCGGTACAGCAGCCGCAGCCCCGAGCAGTCGAAGAACTCCACCGACCGCAGGTCGATGACGACCTGTGCGCCGGGCCGCCCGGTGACCCGGTCCAGGCACGGACCGAGCTCCGTCGCCGAGACCAGGTCGATCTCGCCCCGAAACTCCAGCACCGTGTGCGCCCGGTGTTCGTACACACGGAGGTGAGGGGTGAGTGGTGCAGGCTCGTCTCCCACGACGCATCACCTCCCACCCGTGCCCGGACGACGGTCTCCCGATCGTCAAGTTACCCTCGATGGAAGGAATTTGAGCATGTTCGGTTGACATATGTCTTCGACTTTGAAGCGTGTCACCCGGCAACCCCGCCCGGCCTGCCGGGTGTTGCGGCTCAGTCGACCAGAAGGACCAGCTTCCCCGTGGTCCGTCCGGTGTCGCCCACTTCGTGCGCCTTCGCCGCCTCGGCCAGCGGGAACGTCCCGGCGATCGTCGCCCTCAGCTTCCCGGACTCCGCCAGCTGCGCGATCTCCCGCATTCCGGACCGGTCGGCGTCCACCAGCATGCGCACGGCCCGCACGCCGAGCCGCTCGGCCTCGTCGTGGAAGTCCTGGGACCCCACCGGCAGGATCGACACCACGACGCCGCCCGGCCGCAGCACCTTCAACGACTCGACGGAGGTGTCCCCGCCGAGCGTGTCCAGGACCACATCGACGTCCCGCACCGCCGCGGTGACGTCGGTCGTCCGGTAGTCGAGCGGCTCGTCCACACCGATCTCCCGCAGGAAGCCGTGCTTGCCCGCGCTCGCCGTGCCGATCACGTACGCACCGCGCGCCTTGGCGATCTGCACCGCCACATGCCCGACCCCGCCGGCCGCCGCGTGGATCAGCACCCGCTGTCCGGGCCGTACGTCCGCGTGCTCGGTCAGCGCCTGCCAGGCGGTCAGGGACACCAGCGGCAGCGCGCCCGCCTGGGTGTGGTCGATCGAGGCCGGCTTGTGCGTCAGGGCACGCACCGGGGCGATCACGTACTCGGCGTGTGAGCCGTGGCCGTAGGGGTAGGGCAGCATGCCGAAGACCTCGTCGCCGGGCCGGAACGCGGCCACACCGATCCCGGTCTCGGCGACCTCGCCGGAGACGTCCCAGCCGAGGACGAATGGCGGCTCGCCCAGGAAGCCGCCGGTGGCCCGGTGCTTCCAGTCGGTGGGGTTGACCCCGGCCGCCCGCACCCGGACCAGCACCTGGTTGGGGCCCGGCTTCGGCCGCTCCGTCGGCACTTCCCTCAGGACCTCGGGACCACCGAGGACGTCCTGGCTGATGGTTCGCATCGTGTTGTCATCGCTCATGGTCACCCAGCCTGCCGGGCGCCGCCCGCCCGGGAAATGGCATGAATGCCAAGCTTCGATAGGATCGTGCCATGCCTGACATGCAGCTGCGCACCCGGCCGCCGGAGCGGGTGGTCGTCCTGGCCCTCGACGGCGTCTACCCCTTCGAGCTGGGCATCCCCAGCCGCATCCTCGGCGCCGCCGACGGCCACTACGAGGTCCTGACCTGCACGGTCGACGGCCGCCCGGTGCGCACCAACGCCGACTTCACCATCGGTGTCGCGCACGGCCCGGAGATCCTCGGGACCGCGGACACGGTCGTGGTCACCTCGATGCCGCCCGAGTACATCCCCGCCGAGCTGCCGGACGAGGTCTCCGCGGCCCTCGCCCGCATCCGCCCGGACGCCAGGATCGTCTCGATCTGCACGGCCGCGTTCGTGCTCGCCGAGGCCGGCCTGCTCGACGGCCGCCGGGCGACCACGCACTGGCAGGTCGCCGAGGTGTTCCGCCGCCGCTTCCCGCGGGTGGACCTCGACCCCGACGTCCTCTTCGTCGACGACGGCCGCGTCCTCACCTCCGCCGGAGCCGCCTCCGGTGTGGACATCTGCCTGCACATCGTCCGCACCGACCACGGCAGCGAGCTGGCCAACTCCGTCGCCCGCCGCTGTGTCGTCCCGCCGTTCCGGGACGGCGGCCAGGCCCAGTACATCGAGCAGCCGGTCCCGGTCAGCGGCGCGGCGAGCACGGCCGCGACCCGCAGTTGGGCCATGGAGCGCCTGGACGAGCCGCTCACCCTGTCCGACCTCGCCGGCCACGCCCGGATGAGCCTGCGCACCTTCGCCCGCCGCTTCAACGACGAGGTCGGCCTCAGCCCCGGCCGCTGGCTGATCCAGCAGCGCGTCGCCCGCGCCCGGCACCTGCTGGAGTCCAGCGACCTGCCGGTGGACCGGATCGCCGCCGAGGTGGGCTTCGCCACCGGCGCCTCGCTGCGCCAGCACCTGCACGCCGCGATCGGGGTGTCCCCGCAGGCGTACCGGCGGACGTTCCAGCAGGCCCGCTGAGGCGGCACCGGTGGCTGCGCCTGACGGTGTCACTCGGCGCCGTACACCCGCTCACCTCCCACATAGGTGAGCGCCACGCCCGTCTCCGCGATCGCCTCGGGCGGCCCGGCGAACGGGTCGCGGTCCAGCACCACCAGGTCGGCGAGGGCGCCGACGGCCACCCGCCCGGAGTCGTGCAGATGGTTCACGTACGCCGATCCGGCCGTGTACGCGCCCAGCGCGTCCGCGAGCGTGAGCCGTTCCTCGGGCAGGAACACCGGCCCCGTGCCGCCCGGCTCGACCCGGTTGACCGCGACATGGACGCCCTGGAGCGGATCGGGGCTGCTCACCGGCCAGTCACTGCCCGCCGCGAGCCGCGCCCCCGAGCGCAGCAGTGCGCCGAACGGGTACTGCAGGGCGGCCCGTTCGGGTCCGAGGAAGGGGATCGTCAGCTCGTCCATCTGCGGTTCGTGCGCGGCCCACAGCGGCTGGATGTTCGCGGTGGCGCCGAGCAGGGCGAAGCGGGGCACGTCGTCCGGATGCACGACCTGGAGGTGCGCGAGATGCGGCCGGGTGTCGCTCGGCCCGTTCGCGGCGCGGGCCGCCTCGACCGCGTCCAGCGCGTCGCGTACGGCCCGGTCGCCCAGCGCGTGGAAGTGGCACTGGAAGCCGAGGGCGTCCAACTCGGTCACGTACTTGGGCAGTTGCCCCGGGTCGATGAAGCTCTTGCCGCGGTTGCCGGTGGCGCACCCGCACCGGTCCAGATAGGGGTCCAGCAGCGCGGCCGTACCGTTCTCGGCGACCCCGTCCAGCATCAGCTTCACCGTGCCCGCCCGGAACCGTCCATGGCTCAACTGCGCACGCTTCTCCACCAGTTCGGGGATCTGCTCGGCCCCGCGTTCCCGGTCCCACCACAGCGCGCCCCGCACCCGCGCGGTGAGCGAGCCGTCCCGCGCCGCCGTGCGATACGCCTCGGCCGGGTCGTCCATGCCGAGGAAGTCACCGACCAGGGCGTCCTGCCAGGCGGTGATGCCGAGCGCGTGCAGATGCCGCTGGGCGTTCAGCAGCGCGGCCAGCCGTTCGGCCGGTGTGGCGGTCGGGGTGAGCCGGCCGACCAGCTGCATCGCACCCTCCTGGAGGGTGCCGCTCGGCTCTCCGGCGGCGTCCCGCTCGATCCGCCCGTCGGCCGGGTCGGGCGTGTCCCGGCCGATGCCGGCCAGCTCGAGCGCCCGGCTGTTGACCCAGGCCCCGTGATGGTCGCGGTTGGGCAGATACACCGGCCGGTCCGGCACCACCGCGTCCAGCAGCTCCTTCGTCGGCGTACCGCCCGCGAACGCCTCCATCGACCAGCCCCCGCCCAGGATCCACTCCCGTTCCGGACGGGCCTCGGCGTACGCCCGTACGGCGGTCACGGTCTCCTCGGCCGTCGTCGCACCCGACAGATCGCACCGGGCCAGCTCCAGGCCGGCCGGTACCGGATGGACGTGCGCGTCCTGGAAGCCGGGCAGCAGCAGTCGTCCCGCGAGGTCGACCACCTCGGTGTGCGGCCCGGCCAGGTCCCGCAGCTCGTCGTGCCCGACGGCGGTGATCCGGTCCCCGGTGACGGCCACGGCGGTCGCCGTACGGCCGTCCGGAGTGAGGACGGGGCCGCCGGTGAAGAGGAGATCAGCGTGCATGATGCCTTTCCTGACAGTTCAGTTGGAGGTGGTGAGAAGTTCGGGCGCGTCGGCGTCGGTGCCCGCCCCGGTACGGAAGTACGGCGACCTGCGCACCCACTTGGCCCACGCTGCCGCCGCGAATCCGGACGTGATCATCGCGACCGGCATCAACAGCAGGAACCAGCCGTTGTCGGCGCGGAGTTCGAGGTGGTCGGCCGCGGTGTAGAAGGACCAGCCGAGATAGCCGCCGAGAGCCAGCAGGGCCAGTGCGCTGAGCGTGGGCAGCAGCACCGCCCGGACACCCTGCCGCCAGTCGTCCCGCAGCAGGGCGCGGAACCGTACGGCGGCCGCCAGCGCGGTGAGCGCGTAGGACAGGGCGACGACGATCCCGACGGCGTTCACGATCGCGTCGATCATGTCGGCGAGGCGCGGGATCACCAGCGCCCCCGCGGCCACCGCGACGGCCAGCGCCCCGATCAGCAGCGTCCCGGCCGCCGGAGTCCCGTATCGGGCGCTGACCCTGGACCACACCGGACCGAGGGTGCGGTCCCGGCTCATCGCGAACATCCCGCGCGCCGTCGGGATGACCCCCGCCTGCAGCGAGGCCACCGCCGAGAACATCAGGGCGACGAGCGGCAGCGCCGCCAGCGGCTGGTCGGCCAGCCGGTCCCCGTAGTAGGCGAGCCCCTGCGCGCCATGACCGGCCAACTCGTCCTGGGACAGCACCCGTTGGAAGGCGACCGAGCCGAGCAGGAACAGCCCGAGCATCGTCACCAGGGTGATGGTCCCGGCGCGGGACGCGTCACGGGGGTCCCGCACCTCCTCGTTGACGGTGAACGCCGCCTCGAACCCCCAGTAGCAGAACACCGACAGCAGCAGGCCCTGCGCCAGCGCGGTCGCCGAGGGGATCGCGAACGGGTCGAACCAGGAGAGCCGGAAGAAGTGCGGTCCGGTGACGACACCGTAGCCGCAGAACCCGAGCAGCACGGCGTACTCGAAGACCAGCAGCCCGGTCTGCAGCCGGGCCGCCGTGCGCACACCGGTCACGGCGGTCAGGGTGACGGCGACCAGGACGACGATCCCCACCGCCGTCGTCTGCGCGGTCGAGCCCGGATCGAGGCCGAGGGATCCGATCCGGTGCAGGCCGGCCTCCCCGGCGAGCTGCAGCAGCGCCGAACCCGTGACCGCCGTGGTGTAGGCGAGGAACGCCACGCTCGCCACGACGTTCACCCAGCCGGTCATGAAGCCGAGCCAGGGACTGAGCGAACGGCCCACCCACACATAGCCGTTGCCCGCGTTCGGCTCCACCCGGTTCAGCCGCGAGTAGGCGCCGGCGATCCCGAGGACCGGCAGAAACGCCAGCAGCATGATGGCCGGCAGATGCGGGCCGACCACGCCCGCGGTCACCCCGAGCCCGATGCCGATGCTGGTCGTGGCGGCCGTACTGGAGGCGGCCACGGCCACACCGTCCACCACGCTCAGGGACCTGCGCAGCTCGGGCCGCGCGGAGGGATCCACTCCGAAGGGTCTGTCACTCATGGCCGGTTCTCCGCTCGCACCGCGGGGCCCCGGACGGCCCCGGTGACCGGAAATGAAACTGCCGGGGCCCTTAACAGGTCAACGGTGTTGTCATAAGGTGCCGGGCACAGCCCAGGGAGGCCTCCATGACCGACCGTGTCGTCCCGTCCACCGCCCGGCAGCGCCGCCGCCCCACCAAACAGGGCGTGGTGCTCTCCGAGGAGCTGATCGTGGAGACCGCCCTCCGGCTGATCGAGGAGCACGGCGCCGACGCGCTCTCCGTGCGCCGCCTCGGCCGGGCCCTCGGCGCCGACCCCAGCTCCCTCTACCGGTACTTCCGGCACACCGACGACCTGATGCTGGCCATCGCCGACGAGCTGATCGGCCGTACCCTGCGGACCTGGCGGCCGACCGGCGACTGGATGGCCGACCTGCGCGACCTGGGCCTGCGCATGCACGCCGGCGCTCTCGCACACCCTCGCGCCGCGGTGCTCAGCGCCCACCGGGTCACCGGACGCGCCCAGGAGATCCAGGCCGTGGAGAGCATGCTCGGCGTGCTCCGCGGGGCGGGGTTCCCGGACCCGGAGGCGGTGCGGATCTACCACGCGTTCGTCGACCAGGCCCTCGCCTTCGGCGCCCTGGACTCTGCGGGCACCGCCCTGCCCCGGGCAGCGCGCGAAGCCGAGGCGGAGGTGTGGCGGAGCACCTACGGCCGGCTGCCCGCCGAGACCCACCCGCACATCGCGGCCACCGCCCCCCATCTCGTCGCCACGATGCGCTCCAGCTCCTACCCGGCGGCCCTGGACCTGCTCCTGACGGCCGCGCGGACACGCCTTGATCACATTCGTGCGGGGACCGGGGGCTGACGGCCACACTGGACGGGATCGGATCCCGAGGAGGCCGTACGCCATGACCCCACCGCCCGCCCGCACCACCGCCGAGCGCAAGAAGGACACCCTCCACCGGCTGGAGAACGACGTCGACGTGTGGGTCGCCACCGCCGGCCCCGACGGCTCCGCCCCGTATCTCGTGCCGCTGTCCTTCGTGTGGGACGGCGCCACCCTGCTGATCGCCACCCCGGCCGAGAGTCCCACCGGCCGCAACCTCGTGGCCACCGGCCGGGCCCGCCTCGGCCTCGGCCCGACGCGGGACGTCGTCGTGATCGAGGGCACCGTGCAGTCGGTGACCCCGGAGGACCTTCCCGAGGAGGACGCCGAGGTCTTCGCCGGCAAGACCGGCTTCGACCCCCGCCAACTCGCCACCCGCTACCTGTACTTCAGGGTGCTCCCGCAGCGGGTCCAGGCGTGGCGCGAGGCGAACGAACTCAAGGGCAGGGAGCTGCTGCGCGACGGACAGTGGCTCAGCACCCCGTAGGGGCGCGGAGAACCGCGCGATCGGCCGGAACGCACCCGCAGTCGCGCATGCTCTGCACCTGCACGGCGCGTGGGCGGCTCAGTCCCGGTCCCCCTCTTCGGAGGCCACAGGCCAAACCCCCGTGGACCGGGCGATCGCCTTCGCCCCCGCCCGATTCACCGCGCTCTGCACCACCGCGAAGATCGCCCCCTGCACCGCCGAGGCCAGCAGGATCTCCCCCCACCCCCGGTCCTGGTCCAGCGCGTCGGGTGCCTCCTCCTCGTGCCGGAGCGCCGTCCAGGCCTTCCGGAAGGCGACACCGGCCAGCGCGCCGCCCGCCCAGCTGAGCACGAAGCCGACCGGCTGGTAGACGAAGGGGAGCTTCTTCTTCTTTGTCTTGGCCATGTGTCACTTCTTCCTCGTCGGACGACCCTCATGCGGGCCGTCCCCCGGCGGCCACCCGTTCGCCGGGGGGCGGGACCGGAGCCGAGCGGAACAGCCGGATGTCCGCTTCCATGAGGGTGCCACCGACCGGATACCGCCGTCCGGCCGGCCGGACGGCGAGCAGTTCCAGCCGCCGAAAGGACACCCGCGCACGCCGTGCCCCGTTTTCCGCCGCCCGTAACGGTGTGATCCGCACGCTCGGGGGCAGTCGGCGTTAGGTGAGCGGGACATCCTCCGACTCCGAGCGGGAGCGGGTCGCACGTACGGCCCAGGACGGGGACCGGGCCCCGGCCGACCGGCACACCAAGGTCACCGTCCTGGTGGCGCTCGCCGCCAACCTGGTGATCGCCGCGGCCAAGGCCGTCGGTGGTGTCCTCGCCGGATCGCCCGCACTGCTGTCCGAGGCGGCACACTCCGTCGCCGACAGCTTCAACGAGGTGTTCCTGCTGGCCGCGCTGCGCCGCAGCCGCCGCCCCGCGGACGAGCACCACCCCTTCGGCTACGGCCAGGAACGCTTCTTCTGGTCCCTCCTCGCCGCCGTCGGCATCTTCGTCATGGGCGGTTGTTTCTCCTTCTTCCAGGGCTTCGAGGCCCTGCGCCAGGGCACCCAGGAGAAGTTCAGCGGCTATGTGGCGGGCCTGATCGTGCTCGCAGTGGCCCTGGTCGCCGAGGGCGCCTCGCTGCTGCGGGCCCTGCACCAGGTGCGCCGGCAGGGCGGCGGCCTCGGCTCGCTGGCCGACCCGGCGCTGCGCACGGTGGTCGCCGAGGACAGCACGGCGGTGCTCGGTGTGACGCTCGCCCTCGCCGGGATGGGCCTGCACATGGTGACCGGGCAGGTCGCCTGGGAGGCGTCCGCCTCGCTGGCGATCGGCGTCCTGCTGGTGTACGTCGCCTACCGGCTCGGCCGCGACGCCCGCGACCGGCTGATCGGGGAGGCCGCGGACCCCGAGCTCAGCGGCAGGATCCGCGCCCTGCTGCGGGCCCAACCGGAGATCGACAGCGTGGAGGCGCTGTTCACGATGAAGATGGGCCTCGCCTCCACCCTGGTGGCCGCGCGCATCGACCTGGTGCCGGGACTGGAGAGCGAGCGGGTGGAGGAGGTCGCCGTACGCATCAAGCGGTCGCTGGCGCGGACGTTCCCCGAGGCCGACCAGATCTTCCTGGACGTGACCGACCGGCCGGCCGGCGAGGCACGGGAGAGCCCCGCCGCGACGGGGGAACGCGGCGGGGCCTGACGCACGAGTGCCCACCGCGAGACGGCTCCACACCTTGCCGGCGCGGAATTTTCCGAATCCCGCCCGTACCCGGCGCGAATCGGCTCTCCTCAGCCCTCGTCGAGCGGCTCCAGCACGAAGACCGGGATCTCCCGCGACGTCTTCTCCTGGTAGTCGGCGTACGGCGGGTACGCGGCGACGGCCCGCTCCCACCACCGGGCCTTCTCTTCGCCGGTGACCTCACGGGCCCTCATGTCCCGCTTGACCGGCCCGTCCTGCAACTCGACATGCGGATCGGACGTGATGTTGAAGTACCACACCGGATGCTTGGGCGCGCCGCCCTGCGAGGCGACCACCGCGTACGTCCCCTCGTGCTCCACCCGCATGAGCGGTGTCTTGCGGATCTTTCCGCTCTTCGCGCCCCGGCTGGTCAGCACGATGACCGGCAGCCCGGTGTCCATGAGCGTCGTGCCCTTCGTCCCGCCGGAGCTCTCGTACAGCTCGACCTGCTCGCGCACCCACTGTGCCGGGCTGGGCTCGTACTCGCCCTCGAGAGGCATGGGATCCGTCCCCTTCGTCGGTCCAACAGCTGTCTGTCACCGGCATTCAACACCCATGGCCCCGCGAATCATCCGTACCGCGGTCCGCTGGGGCGCGCGCGTCGAAGAGACCCGCCCACGCCGCCCGCCTCGCCCCCGCACCTGAACGTGCGGGGCGGTCCGGTCGTACGCCACCATGTGTACAAGGACGGTGGACTCGTGCCGCACTCCGGCCGGAATCCATCGCTCCGACCACTGGTCTTCGGCCAGATCACCCACATCGCCGAACTGGCCGAACTTGGCGTCGCCCCATAGATGCCCGAGGCATCTAATGAAGATCGGCACGACGCACTCCTTCGTCTGCGAGGTCTTCCATGACGGAACTGACGGACCCCACCGGCCCGGCGAACCCGGCCGAACCCGTCGCCTTCCCGCAGGACCGCACCTGCCCCTACCACCCGCCCACCGGATACGAGCCGCTGCGCGACGGGCGAGCCCTGTCCCGCGTCACCCTGTTCGACGGCCGCGAGGTCTGGGCGGTCACCGCCCACGCCACCGCCCGCGCCCTGCTCGCCGACCCCCGCCTGTCCAGCGACCGCCGCCGTCCCGGCTTCCCCATCCCCGCGGAGCGGTTCGCGGGCGTCCGCGACCGCCGGGTGGCCCTGCTCGGGGTGGACGATCCCGAACACCAGCGCCAGCGGCGGATGATGATTCCGTCGTTCACCGTCCGGCGCGCGACCGAGCTGCGGCCGTGGATCCAGCACACCGTGGACGGGCTGCTGGACGCGATGATCGCGCAGGGGCCGCCCGCCGATCTGGTCCCCGCCTTCGCCCTGCCCGTGCCGTCGATGGTGATCTGCGGGCTGCTCGGAGTGCCGTACTCCGACCACGAGTTCTTCGAGGAGCAGTCCCGCAGGCTGCTGCGCGGCCCACGGGCGGCCGACTCCGTGGCGGCCCGGACACGTCTGGAGGAGTACCTCGGCGAGCTGATCGACGCCAAGGCGAAGCGGACGGAGCCCGGCGACGGCATTCTCGACGACCTCGTCCACCATCAGCTGCGCGAGGGCACGGTGGACCGCGACGAACTCGTCTCGCTGGCCGTCATCCTGCTGGTCGCGGGCCATGAGACGACCGCCAACATGATCTCCCTCGGCACCTTCACCCTGCTCCAGCACCCCGAACGGCCGGCCGAGTTGCGCGCCGACCCGGCGCTGCTGCCCGCCGCCGTGGAGGAGCTGATGCGGATGCTGTCCATCGCGGAGGGGCTGGCGCGGGTGGCGCTGGAGGACATCGAGATCGCCGGCACCACCATCCGGGCCGGCGAGGGCGTGCTCTTCTCGACCTCGGTGATCAACCGCGATCCGACCCTCTACGACACCCCCGACACCCTGGACTTCCATCGCCCCGCCCGCCACCACGTGGCCTTCGGCTTCGGCATTCACCAGTGCCTGGGCCAGAACCTCGCCCGCGCCGAGCTGGAGATCGCCCTGGGCAGCCTGCTGACCCGGCTGCCGGGGCTGCGGCTGGCGGTCCCGGCCGAGGAGATCCCCTTCAAACGCGGCGACACGATCCAGGGGATGCTGGAACTCCCCGTGACCTGGTAAGAGGCTCTGCTCATGCACATCGACATCGACAAGGACGTCTGCATCGGCGCCGGCCAGTGCGCGCTGGCGGCACCGGGCGTCTTCACCCAGGACGACGACGGCTACAGCACCCTGCTGCCCGGACGGGAGGACGGCGCGGGCGACCCGATGGTCCGGGAGGCGGCCCGCGCCTGCCCGGTGAGCGCGATCAGGCTGTCCTAGGTCCTGTCGTCAGGGCACCTCCCACGCCCTTGAGGCAGTGGGGGAGCGTGCCTGGCGTCGCGAGGCTGGGGGCACCTCCCGGCGGAAGGCTGGGGGAGGGAACGTGACGACAGGGCCTAGGCCGACCCGGATCCGTCCGTACCGGCGGCCGCCACCAGGGCCCGCGCCGCATCGCGGGCCTCGGCCGCCGGACGGGTGGTCCCCGTGATGCCGGCCGTCACCATCGCCCCCTCGGCGAGCAGGAAGAGGGGTCCGGTGAGCGCGGCGGGGAGTCCCGCGTCCGCCACGAGCGAGGCGAGGTGGTCCCGGAACGCCTCCTTGTGGGCGCGCACCTGCTCGGCGACCAGGGCGGAGGTGGCGCCCAGCTCGCCGTAGGCGTTGATCCAGGCGCAGCCGCGGAAGCCGTCCTCGCCGAACCACCCCTCCAGCCAGTCGAACACGGCCGGGATCCGCTCCCGCGGGTCCCGCTGCCGTGTCACGTGCTCCGCCAGGCGCGCGCGCCAGCGCTCGTCCCGCCGTGCCAGGTAGGCCGCGACCAGTTGCTCCTTGGCGGGGAAGAGCTGGTAGAGGCGCTTGAGCGAGACACCGGACGCGCCGCGCAGTTCGTCCATGCCCACGGACTGCACGCCCCGGGCGTAGAACAGCTCCTCGGCGGCGTCGAGCGCCCTGTCCCGGGCGGCGGCGCTGTCCATCGGCGACACCATGACTCCTCGTTGACGTGTTCCCTGGCGCGCTCCTTGACGGAGAACGTGCGTTCTCCTACCGTAGCAGCCGCGTGGAGAACGATCGTTCTCCACGCGTTGCCGAGCCCAGGAGGAGCCCATGGCCGACCGTCCGCCCCTGCCGCCGTTCACCCGCGAGACCGCGGCGCAGAAGGTCCAGGCCGCCGAGGACGCCTGGAACACCCGCGACCCGCACAAGGTGGCGCTCGCCTACTCCGAGGACTCGGTCTGGCGCAACCGCGACACCTTCGTCACCGGCCGCGCCGGTATCGTGGCGTTCCTGACCGCCAAGTGGCAGCGCGAGCTGGACTACGCGCTGCGCAAGGACCTGTGGGCCTTCGACGGCAACCGCATCGCCGTCCGCTTCCAGTACGAGTCCCGGGACACGTCCGGCCAGTGGTGGCGTTCCTACGGAAACGAGCTGTGGGAGTTCGACGAGCACGGCCTGATGACGCGGCGGGAGGCCAGCATCAACGACCTGGCCATCGAGGAGAAGCAGCGCCGCATCCACGGCCCGCGGCCCGAGGCCGAGCGAGGGCGGACCTTCCCGCTCCAGTAGCGGGCCCGCTCCGTCAGCGGCCCCGTTCAGTAGGGTTCCCGGATGACCGAACAGGCCGAGAAGCGCTTCCTCTACGTCGTCGTCTGCGCGGCCGGTATCGCCGCGGGCGTCAGCAAACTGATCAGCGCCGCCCAGGCACGGGACTGGGAGGTGGGCGTCATCGCCACACCGGTCGCCATGGGCGGCTTCTTCGACAGCGAGGCCGTGGAGGCACAGACGGGCCGGCCCGTCAGATCGGCCTGGCGCACGCCGGCCGACCCACGGCCCTTCCCGCCGCCGGACGCCGTCGTGGTGGCACCCGCCACCTTCAACACCCTCAACAAGTGGGCGGCCGGCATCGCCGACACCCTCGCGCTCGGCACCCTGTGCGAGGCCGCCGGCCTGGGCATACCGATCGCGGTACTGCCCTGCGTCGCCGACGCGCTGGCCGCCCACCCCGCCTACCGGGACAGTCTGGAACGGCTGCGCGGCATGGGCGTCCGCTTCGGCGACGCGTTCACCGGCGAGGTCCTGCCGGACGGCGGCCGGCCGGACCTCGCCTGGGAAGGGGCGCTGGACCTGCTCTAGCGGCAGGTCAGCGTCGGTCCCGCCAGCATGTTGCCGGTGAACATGTCCTGGCCCTTCGGCACCCAGTAGCCGAGCTTCGACACCACCGTGGAGCACTTCGCCCCGACGGTGAAGCTCACCTTCAGCGTCTCCGGGTGGCCGGGCTGCAACTCGGTCACCGTGCAGTCCAGGGAGTGCGCCAGCCGGGTCTTCGACGGGTACCGCCCCACCAGTGGGTTGACGCAGCGCTTGTCGGCCGTGCTGATCTGCAGACCGGTGCCCGCCTGGCCGATCATCCCCAGCCGCGCGTTGCCGTCGCCGTCGGTGCTGTCCCTGCGGATCGTGTACGTCACGGTGGTCGTGGCGTTACGGCGCAGCACGGACTTGTCGACGGTGACGGAGTGTGTCGCCTTCGCCTTGGGTGCGGTCAGTGCGACGGCCGCGCTGACCGTGCCCTTCAGGTCGACACCGGCGGGCGCCGACCGCACGCGGACGGTCGCGCTGACGTCATAGGTGCCCGGACCCGGGTACAGGCCCGAACCGGGCAGGTTTCCGCTGCCCAGCGTCTTGCCCGACCGGGCGACCTTCCAGGTGCCCTCGGTGCGACAGGCGTAGCGGACCCGGGTGCGGCCGATCCGGCAGGTAGCCGGGGCCGTGATGTTGAATCTCGGGGAGCCGGTGTCCGCGCACAGGCTCACATCAGCCTGCTCGCCGTGCGCACCGCGCAGCGTGCCGGCGAGCGTGCACAGGGTCGCCGGGGTCTCGGGCGCCGGCGCGGCGGCGGATTGTGCGCAAGCGGGGGTGACGAGGGCCAGCGGCAGCAGCGCTGCACCGGCGAGGATCCTCAGGGGCGTGGAACGAGTCGGCACCGCGTTTCCTCCGGGGCGGCCGAGACCGGCCGGATGCCGGTCGCCTGCGCCGAGGATGAGCAGACAGTACGACGATCAGCCGACTCCCACGCCGGACGGTCACCTGGGGGCACCAATACAACGCCCTGAAGGGAAGCGCCCCGAAGGCACGCGGGGTCGTATCCCCACCCGGTCGTCGAACGCCCTGGCACACGCCCCGCGCTCGTCGTACCGCCCGCACTCCTCCGCCCGCTCCGTCCTGCCCACGCCGTAGGCTCGTGGGTGACCATCGTCCCGAAGGCAGGAGCAGCAACGATGCAGTACGTGAAGCTCGGTTCGACGGGCCTGGACGTCTCGCGGATCTGTCTGGGCTGCATGACCTACGGCCTGCCCGACCGCGGCGTCCACGAGTGGACCCTCGACGAGGAGGCGTCCCGCCCGCTCATCCGGCAGGCGCTGGAGGCGGGCGTCAACTTCTTCGACACCGCCAACGTCTATTCGGACGGAACCAGCGAGGAGATCGTCGGCAAGGCCCTGCGCGACTTCGCGAACCGTGACGACATCGTGCTGGCCAGCAAGGTGCACGGCCGGATGCGGCCGGGCCCCAACGGCGCCGGACTCTCCCGCAAGAACATCATGACGGAGATCGACCACAGCCTGCGCCGCCTCGGCACCGACTACGTAGACCTCTACCAGATCCACCGCTTCGACCACGCGACCCCCGTCGAGGAGACGATGGAGGCGCTGCACGACCTGGTCAAGGCGGGCAAGGTCCGCTACATCGGGGCGAGTTCGATGTACGCCTGGGAGTTCTCCAAGCTGCAGTACACGGCGGAGCGGCACGGCTGGACGAAGTTCGTGTCCATGCAGAACCACTACAACCTGCTCTACCGCGAGGAGGAGCGGGAGATGCTGCCGCTCTGCGCGGACCAGGGCGTCGGCGTGCTGCCGTGGAGCCCGCTCGCCCGGGGACGGCTCACCCGCGACTGGGGCACCGTGACCGAGCGCAGCGCGAACGACAACTTCGGCAGCCGCCTGTACCTGGAGAGCGACCGCTCGATCGTCGAGGCCGTCACCCGGATCGCGAACGACCGTGGCGTGCCCCGCGCCCAGGTGGCCCTCGCCTGGCTGCTGCACCAGGACACGGTGGCGGCACCGATCGTCGGCGCCGCCAAGCCGCACCACATCGAGGACGCGGTGGCCGCGGTCGAGCTGGAGCTGACCGAGAAGGAGACCGAGGAACTGCAGCAGCCCTACACGCCGCGGGCGATCAGCGGCCACTGAGGTTCTGCCGGCTCAGTGGGGTCCGTGCGGTACGAACTCCGTGCCGCACGGACCCGCCCCCTCGCTCTCCGGCAGCGGAACCCGCTCACCCGACATGGTGAGCGTCCGGTAGTAGCCCCCGATCCGCTCGGCCGACCGGCCCACGTAGTGCCCGATGAAGGAGCGCCGGAACCGGTCGGCCGAACGGTTGGGACCGGAGCCGTGCACCAGGCTGCCGTTGAAGAACAGCACGTCCCCCGGCGCCAGGTCCACCGGCACCGGGGTCAGTCCAGCCGGCGGCGGAACGTACTCGCGGGCGAACGACACGTCCTCGTCGGCGGGTTCGGGACAGAACAGGTCCATGCGGTGGGTGTCCGGGACGACCTCGAGGCCGCCGTTGTCCCGGTCGATCGGCTCACAGGCCACCCAGGCCGCCACACAGGTCCCCGGCTCGACCCGCAGATAGAAGTTGTCCTGGTGCAGGGCCTGTCCCCGCGCACCCGGCGGTTTGAAGTAGAACATGCTCTGCGCGGCCAGCACCTCCTCGCCGAACAGCACCTCCAGCACCGCCCGCAACCGGGCGTCCAGCAGGAACTCCCGTGCCACCGCGCTGAATTCGTGCGGATGCATCACCCGGGGATACCGGCGCAGCGGGTCGGGGTCCGCCGGGCGGGGCTCGAAACGGCCCGGCACCGGGCCGGCCGCGTGCAGCGCGGCGAACGCGGCGCACAGCCACTCGGTCTCGTCCCGGCCGAACAGTCCTCGTACGACGGTGAATCCGTCCTCCTCGAACCGCCGCCGCAGCGCCTGCGACAGGATGGCGGTGCTGTCCGTGGCCGTCATGTGTCCCCTCCCGGGTGTCCGGTGGCCGGCTGGTCACTCACCCGTCACGCTAGGCAGACGCAGCCGATGGGAGGATGCCTGTGCATGCTGAGGACCTGCCCGTGACTGCTGTCGCCGCCGACCCGTCCCCGCCGCCCGGACTCGTGGTGACCGGCCGCTACGACCAACGGCCCGGCTACCGGGTCAACCGGCCCCGGGGTTCGGACAGTTGGCTGTTCACCTTCACCTTCGGCGGCCGTGGACTGCTCCGCCAGGGTGCCGCCCGGGCCCGGGCCGGCGCCGGGGACCTCGTGGTGCTCGCTCCCGGCACCGGCCACCGCTACACCGTCGCGCCCGGCGCCGACGGCTGGCGGTTCTGGTGGACGCACTGCCGGGCCCGCCCGGCCTGGACGACCTGGCTCGCCCCGTACGCCGTGTCCGACGGCCTGTACGCCGTGACGTCCGTACCCGGCGCCCTGCACGGCCGTATCGGCGCGGCGTTCGGCCGGATGCTCGCCGACGCCCGCGGACCGGCCGAGGGTGCCGCCGGCGAGGACACCCGGCGCGAGGACACCCGGCGCGAGGACACCCGGCGCGAGCCGGACCCGGTGGCCGTGGCCCACGGCAGCCTGGCACGGGAACTGGCCCTGTGCGCGCTGGAGGAGGTGGTCCTGCTCGCCGCCGGAGGTGCCCGGACGCCGCCGCCCGCACCGGACACCGATGCCCGGGTGCGCCGGGCCGAGGAGCTGATCGCCGCAGACCCCGGCGCCCCGCACACGGTTCGCTCACTCGCCGGGAGCGTCGCGCTGTCCCCGTCCCGTTTCGCCCACCTGTTCACCCTGCGCACCGGGCGGTCGCCGATGCGGGCGCTGCGCGAGGCCCGGCTGCGGCACGCGGCCCGGCTGCTGGAGGCCACCGACCTCACGGTGGAACGGGTGGCGGCGGCCTGTGGATTCAGCAGCCCCTTCCACTTCAGCCGGGTTTTCCGGGAACGCTACGGAGTGCCGCCCGGCGCCTACCGGGCGGGCGGGAACGGCGAATAAGGGGTAGAAAAGGATTTCCTTGAATCCACGTCAATAAGGAACCGGGGCGCGATGGATGTCGGTAATCGAAAGATCCCTTGTTCGCGCCTGTGCGACTGTGCAAAAGTGTGCGCTGTCGGCGCGCAGGCACATCGCATTTCCTCTGTATGCGCCAGGCCGCTCCCCGTACGCCCCCCACGCTTCAAAAGAGCCGCCTCAGGTGGACGTTCGAGCAGCCCTACCGTCCCATACTGCTTGGTATGGACTAATTTCCGTATCACGTCTGGAGGAATGCAGTCGTGAATGAGGCAGGCCGGTCGGACGAGCAACTCAGTGCCGAGCTGAAGAAGTGGACGGGCGGGACACCCGCCCTCCATCCCGTCGGTGAACTCCTCGACCGGCACTGGGAAGCGGCCTTCGCCTACGCGCGGCTGTGCACGGACGGGACGCGTGCCGCGGGCATGCTCACCACCGCCGCCTTCACCCGGCTGTTCGGGGAATCGCTGCGGCAGTCCGGGCCGACCGCCGCCTGGCGGCCCCATGTGCTGGTCGCCGTCCGGCGGATCGCGGCCGAGTGGGACGCCGACGGCCGCCAGGAGCTCCTCCACCCGGCGCTGCGGTCCGCCGCCACCGGTGAGCGTGCCTCCGCCCGGCTGCTGCCTCCGCCCGGTCGGCGGCTGCTGTCCCGGGCGTTCCAGCGGGTGCCGCAGGCCTCCCGTGCCGTGCTGTGGCACACCGAGGTCGAGGCCGAACCGCTCGCCGTACCGGCGGCCCTGCTCGGCCTGGCCGAGGAGGACGCCCGCGTCGAGCTCCGCCGGGCCCGGGAACGGCTGCGCGAGGAGTGCCTCCAGGTCCACCGCGAACTCGCCCCCGAGAACGAGTGCCGGCGCTATCTGCGCATGCTCGACGTGACGTTCCGGCGCGGGGGCGTCGACATCGACCCCGATCTGCGCGAGCACCTGGGCCACTGCGACCACTGCAGCCGGACGGCCGACCAACTCGCCGCGTTCAACACGGGACTTGGCCTCGCCCTCGCCGAGGGGGTTCTCGGCTGGGGCGCCCGCGCCTACGTGGACTCCCGGGCGACCCGCGCCGAGGAGCCGTCCGAACCGGCGCCCCACCCCCGGACCGTCGCGCCCCCGTCCGGTGAGCCCTTCCTGCCCACCGAGCCGGCGCACCGGGCCGGTTCCGCCGAGTCCGCGGGGTGGACCGGCTTCGCCGAGTCCACGCACCGGGATGGTTCCCCCGGGGACGGCCGCGGTGGTTCCATCGGCGGCCGGCGCCGGGGCGGCACCGCCAGAGCCGTGCACCGCCGCGCCTCCGCAGCCGATGCCGACGCATCCCCCTCCGCCTTCGCTTCAGCCGACCCCCCCGCGTCCGCCGCCGCTTCCCCGTCCGCGGCCGACTCCGACTCCCCGGCCGACTCCGACGCCGTCGCGTTCGCGTCCGGCTCCCTCTTCCGCTCCCGACGCGCCGACGGCCCCGGAGGCACCGCCACCTCCGGGCGGTCTGCGCATCGTGCCGCCCGTGCGCGCCGGGTCCGGCGGCGGAATCTGGCCCTGGGCGTCCTCACCGTCAGCGGGCTGGTCGTGCTGCCCCTGGTGTTGTGGTCGGTGCTCGGATCCGGCGACGGACCGGCCCCGGCCGGCCACGACGCCTCCTCCCCGGCGCCCGGCAGGAACGCCCCGAGTCCCGGCGCCTCCTGGGCCGGTGGGCACGCGGCGGGACAGGGCACCCTGTACGGCCGGCTGCACAACCTCGCCTCCGGACTGTGCGTCGGCGTCGTCGGCACGAAGGCCGTCAAGGGCGCCGAGACCGAACTCGCCCCCTGCTCCGCGACCCCGAGCCAGCAGTGGACGTACGAGACCGACGGGCTGCTGCGCAACTCCGCCGCTCCCGGCCTGTGCCTGGACTCCCACCTCGGCTACTCGGTCCGCCTCGCCCCGTGCACGGCAACCGGCGACGCCGCCAGGAACATCCGCTACGACTTCACCCTCCAGGGTGCCCTGATACCCCGCTGGAACCAGGACCTGGCCCTCACCCCGGCCGCCACCGACGGCTCCGGTGCCCTGGTCCTCAAGAACCGTGCCCCCGGCGCCGCCCAGCGGTGGACCCTCGACACCGCCAAGCCCGAACTGCAGATGCAGAACGTCAACTGGGACAGTGGACGCTCCCCGTCGCCGACCACCACCCCGCATCCGACGAGCCGCGGACCCGGGCCCGCCCCGACCGGGAGCACCGCATCGCCGAGCCCGAGCCCCACGGCCCCGAGGTCCGGTCCGGCGCCCACGCCGTCCGCCACGTCCGACCCCTGCTCGACGCATCCGTACTACTGCGGGCGGGGCGGCGGAGGCTATGGCGGCGGGTGGCACCGGCGCTGACATCACCTCAGGGGTGGTGCGGCGGGGGCGGCGGGATCGTGCCCAGCCCCGGCGCCGGTTCCGGCCACACCAGCAGCACCGGACAGGGTGCGTGGTCGACGGCGAACCGGACCGCCGGGCCGAGACTCTTCGGCCCGAGCCGGGACCGGTCGCCGTCCCGGGCCAGCACCAGCAGATCGGCGCCCTCGGCGGCGGCCACCACCTCCCGCTCGACCCGGCCCGACCGTTCCTCGCGCACACAGGGCCGGGCCAGCCGCTCGGCGGCAGCGTCCAGCAGTTCGGCCGCCGAACTCCCGCCGAGCGCCTCCACCCGGTCGCCGGGATCGCGCCCGGGGGACCCCCGGCCCAGCAGCCCCGCGAACGCGCCGTGCGCCAGACCCGGCACCTCGGCCCCGCTGACGTGCAGCAGCACCACCTCGGCGGCCTCCGGCGCATGGCTGCGCACCGCGTCCACGCAGGCGGGCCAGGTGCCCTCGACGAGCCAGGCGATCACACGCATCCGGTCGGCCTCCCTCAGCTCACGCAGACCCTGGGAAAAGCTGCAGCGACCCCCACAGTGCCACCACCGCGAGGGCGAGCGAGGACGGCACGGCGACCAGGCCCAGCCGGGTGAACTCCCCGAGGTCCACCTCGTGCTCGTGCTGGTGCACGATCCGCCGCCACAACAGCGTGGCCAGCGAGCCGGCATAGGTCAGGTTCGGACCGATGTTCACCCCGAGCAGCACGGCCAACACCGCGCCCGGCCCGGCCGGTGCGGCCAACGGCAGCAGGACCAGTACCGCGGGCAGGTTGTTGATCAGGTTGGCCAGAACGGCGGCCGGCGCGGCGATCCCCAGCAGCGCCGGCAGCCCGGTACCGCCCGGCACGACATGCCCGAGCACATCGGCGAGCCCGTTGTCGACGACCGCCCGCACCACGATGCCCAGGGCGAGGACGAACGCGAGAAAGGCCGGAGCCGCCGCGCGCACGACGGTCAGCGGGCTCGCCTTCCGGCGGGCCACCGCCCGCCCGGCCAGCACCAGCGCACCCGCCGCGGCCACCCAGACCGGCTCCACACCGAACGCCGAGGCCACCACGAACCCCGCCAGCGTGCAGGCGACCGTCACCAGGGCGAACAGCGGCGGTTCCGGCGCCGCTCCGGGATCCCGGCCCGTGGGTGCCGCCGCCGTGAGGTCCCCGGCGAAGAACCACCGGAACACCACGAACTCGGCGCCGATCGCCACCAGCCACGGCAGCGCCATCAGCGCCGCGAACCGGGTGAAGCTCAGCCCGCTCGCAGCGAACGCCAGCAGGTTCGTCAGATTGGACACCGGCAGCAGCAGCGACGCGGTGTTCGACAGGTGGGTGCAGGCGGACACATGCGGTTTCGGCCGTACGCCGGTGCGCGCGGCCGTGGCGAAGACCACCGGCGTGAGCAGCACGACCGTGGCGTCCAGGCTGAGCACGGCGGTGATGGCGGACGCCAGCGCGAAGACCGCCGTCAGCAGCCGTACCGGACGGCCCGCCGCCCACCGGGCCATCCACGCCCCGCACGCCTGGAACAGCCCCTCCCCGTCACAGAAGTGGGCGATCACCAGCACCCCGGCCAGGAACCCGACCACCGGCCCGAGCCGCTCGGCCTCGGCCCTGGCGTGGGCCAGCGAGATCGCCCCGCCGGCGACCGCGACACCGGCGGCGGGCACGGCCATGACCGCCTCCGGCCACCCGAAGGGCCGTACGACGGCCCAGGCCAGCACGGCGACGAGCAGAACGGCGGACAGGGCCTCGGCCAGGGGGGTGTTCAGGACGGGTCCTTCCGAAGGGATCGGCTGGTGCCCGCCCATGAAAACAGACGACGTCGAACGCGCTACGACGCCGTGCTGCCCGCCGCGCCCAGGAACTCCGCCCAGCCGCCCGCCGGGGACGCTCCCGGCACCAGCGTGCGCAACTTGCGCAGCACCGCCGGGTCCTGCGCCTCCAGCCAGGCCACGAGCTGCTTGAACGACACGAACCGCACGTCGTCGCCGTACGCGGCCATCTTCCCGATCGCCTCCTCGACGGCGTCCATGTAGATACCGCCGTTCCAGCGCTCGAAGTGGTTGCCGATGAAGAAGGGGGCGCGGTTGGTCGTGTAGGCGCGCTGGAAGCCGGCGACATACGCATCCCGGGCCTGGGTGCGCCAGGCGTCGTACTGGGCGCGGTCGCCGTTGGGGTTGCCGCCGGACTGGTTGAACATCATGTTGTAGTCCATCGACAGCACCTGGAAGGAGTGCCCGGGGAAGGGTATGGACTGCAGCGGGAAGTCCCAGATCTTCCCGCCCTGCACCTTGTTCGGCCAGATCTGGAGGCCGCCGGGGGAGCTGGCGTCGTACTTCCAGCCGAGGGCCGCCGCCGTGGGCAGCAGGTTGGACTGGCCCTCCAGGCACGGGGTGCGGCCGCCGATCAGCTCCTTGCGGTAGTCGAAGGGGAGCGGCTCCAGATCGGTGAAGCCGGTGTTGGTCTTCCAGTTGGTCACGAAGTCGACCGCCTGGTCTATCTCGCTGCGCCACTCGGCCGAGGACCAGTTGCGCACGCCGGTCGCGCCGCAGAAGTGCCCGTTGAAGTGGGTGCCGATCTCGTGGCCCTCCAGCCAGGCCGCGCGGACCTGCTGGAGGGTGGCGTGGATGTGCCGGTCGGCGAGGTAGCCGATGGCGGAGGCGCCGACCGGGTGCTGCGGCGGGCGGTAGAGGTGCTTCTTGGACTCGGGCAGCGTGTAGATGCCGCTGAGGAAGAACGTCATCCGGGCGCCGTGGTCGGCGGCGACCTTGCGGAACCGGGAGAACAGCTGGTTGCTCAGCTCGCCCGCGCCGTCCCAGGAGAAGACGACGAACTGCGGGGGCTTCTGGCCCGGCTTCAGCCGCTCGGGCTTCGGCTGGTGCGGCTGGGCCCCGGTCTCGGCCGTGGAGCCGTCGCCGATCGGCTTCACCGGCCGTGCCTGCGCCGTGCCCTTGCCGTCCCCCGGGCCGCCGTCCAGCAGGCCGGTGCCGGAGGAGCACGCGGCCAGTGTGCCCAGGGCGCCCGCCGCCGCACCCGCCGTCAGCAACCGCCTGCGTGAGATCCCGCTCATCCTGCTCCCCGATTTCCATGTCACGGCCCCTGCGGGGCCTGCTCGCCGGTGTGGGTCGACGGGTTCGATGACGTGGGTCGCGCAGAAGATCGCGGCCCACGGCGCCTGTTGCCGTCCTGTGACACTTGTGGCGCGAGCATGACGAACCCCGCTGCCCGGGGAGCGGGGCAGCGGGGTTCTCGGGGGTCTGCGGGACGGTCAGGGAGCCGTGCCTGGGCTGAACACCGACAGGAAGACGGACGAGGAGTTGCCGGAGACGGGCACCGCTCCGCCCGTCCACGTCACCTTCAGCGAGTCGCGCTCGTCCGGCGGCGTCACCAGCAGCGCGGCCGGGGTGGCCGTCCTGGCGCCGCTGATGCCGGGATTGGAGAAGGTCAGCCCGGCCCAGGCGCTCTGCCCGGGCCTGAGGGTGATCGTCGAGGGGGAGCCCGACTCACGCTTCGGGTCCGCACCGAGCTGGCTGCCGGAGGCACTCTCGAACGCCGCGCCCGGATAGCCGCGCACCGTGCAGGTCCGGCCGGACCTGTTGGTGAGGACGACCGGGAAGTTCTCCTGGCCGGCGCCCGGGTCGTTGCGGCCCACCGAGGCGCTCAGCTCGGAGGTGTGGCAGCGGGAGCTCGCCGCGGCCGCGGTCGTACCGCCGCCACTTGCGGAGGGGGCCGCCTTGGACGGGGCGGACGAGGCGGCACCGGTGGACGTGGCGGCCGGGACGGAGGTGGTGGACGTCGGGCTCTCCGTGGTGCCCGTCGCCGGTGCCGCCGTACCGGAGGCCGTGATCGGTGGGTTGCTGTGGACGTCCTTGCCGTTGCCACAGGCGGTCAGGAGGCCCAGCACGGCGGCCGTGCCCACGAGCAGGGCCCCGTGCCGCGCGGACCGGGGTGCGTTCACCATGTCGCTCAACACTCCTGGATGGTCAGGGCACGCGCGGGACCGCGTGCCTGAAGGCGCCGGGTGCGCCCTCACCACACTCCGATGCGCGCGGCACCGGAAAAGTTCGGCACACACAGGATTGTCTTCCCCACCGTGACCGCCGGCAGGCGCCCGTCAGGTCACGCTCAGCGAACGGAGTATCCCCTCGGTCGCGTCCCCGGCGCCGCGCTGGCGCACCTGCACATACACCTGTGGCTGCCCCGCGCCGCCCGCCGGGACCAGAGCGGACTCCGTGACCGAGCCGCCGTCCGGGCAGCCGCTCCAGGCCCGCACCAGGCCCCGCCAGTCGGCGTCGGCGAAGGTGCGGCTGCCGGAGTAGCGGCAGCCCGTGTGGGTGAGGGCCGTCACCTTCGCGGTGACATCGCCGTGCTCGCTCAGCCCGACGAACACGCCGTCCACCGCCGCGCCCAGATCGGGCCACCGGGCCAGGTCGTCGGCCACCACCAGTCCCGGTTCGTGTCCCTTGCCGAGCCCCAGCGCGCCCGGATCCCAGCCGGAGTCGCGCAGCTGGCGGCCGAAGCCCGCCGGTACCCTGACGGCCACCCGCCCGGTCGAGTCCGAGACCCGCACCTGGTCCGGGGAGTCGCCCGGGTGGAGCGCCAGGGTCACCGCGCCGGCGGCCGCCACCGCGGTGAGGACGGCGGCCACGGTCAGCGTCACCGTGTTCAGCCTGCCGCGCACACCGTCCAGCCGCCGGGTGGGCCGTGGCGCGGGCGGCCCCGCCGCCAGCCGGTCCAGCTCGTCCGCGAACACCTGCGCGCCGGGCCAGCGTCGCGCCCGGTCCGGCTCCAGCGCGCGCAGCAGCGCCCGCTCCACGGCCTCGGCCAGGTCCGGCCGCAGCCGCCGGGGCGGTACGACCCGTCCGGGCGGACCCGGCACACTGCCGGTGACCAGCTCGTAGCCGACCGCGCCCAGGCTGTAGACGTCGGCCCGCTCGTCGATGCCCTCGCCGGGCTCGGCCTGCTCGGGCGGCTGATAACCCGCCGAGCCCGCGGCCAGCGTGAGCACCGAGGCCTGCGCGAGGCTCTTGGCGAGCCCCAGATCGGCCAGCAGCACCCGCCGGGTGCCGTCCGGGGCCGTATGCAGCAGCACGTTGGTCGGCTTGATGTCCCGGTGCACGATCCCCGCCTCGTGCAGCGCGGCGGCGGCCCGCGCGGCCTCGGCCGTCAGCGCGAGCGCGTGCCCCACCGGCAGCGGCCCGCCCGCCAGCAGGTCGGCGAGGGTGCCGCCGTCGGCGTACTCCATCACGAAGTACGGCCTGCCGTCGGGGAGTTCACCGATGTCGTAGACCTGCACCACACGGTTGGAGCCGGCCCGGCGCAGCAGCCGGGCCTCGGACAGGAAGCGGTCCCTGATGTCGAGCCGGTGCGCCCAGTTCTCGGCGAGGACCTTCAGCGCGACCGGCGCCTGGAGCTCGTCGTCATGGGCGAGCCAGACCGTGGCGAAGGCGCCGGTGCCCAGCGGCCGTTCGAGGCGGTAGCGGCCGATCCGCCCAAGCGATTGCATACGACTATCATGCCTGGCCTGAGATCGACTCGAAGGGGGACCCCGGTGCAGGACCAGGCGCCGATGGAAGACCTCGCCCGGCGGGCAGCCGCCGGCGACAGCGCGGCCCTGGACCGGCTGCTCACCGAGATCCGGCCGGAGGTCCTGCGCCGCTGCGGGCGCTTCCTGCCGTGCCGGGAGGACGCCGAGGAGGCCGCGCAGGACGTACTGCTCCAGGTGGCCCGGCACATCTCCCGCTTCGAGGGCCGCAGCCGCTTCAGCACCTGGCTCTACACCGTGGTCGCCAACTGCTGCCGGCAGAAGTACCGCGAGCTGAAGCGGCGGGCCGCCGAGCAGCCGGCGGCCATCGAGCCCTCGTACGCCGTCGACCCGCGCACCACCAGCGTCATCGCCGGTTCCCGGGTGGACCTGCTGGAGGCCCTGGACCGGCTGGAGCGGACGCATCCGCACCTGGTGGCGCCGCTGGTCTACCGGGACATCTGCCAGCTGGACTACGCGGAGGTCGCCGAGCGGGTGGGCATCCCGCTCGGCACCCTGAAATCCCGCCTGCACGAGGCCCGCAAACAGGTACGGCCGTGGCTCGCGGGCTCCTGAGCCCTACTGGTCCGCCTCGAAGAGGGACAGTTCCGCCCAGATCGTCTTGCCCTCCGGGGTGTGCCGGCTGCCCCAGCGCTGGGTGAGCTGGGCGACCAGCAGCAGGCCGCGGCCGCCCTCGTCGAAGATCTTGGCCCGGCGCAGGTGCGGGGCGGTGTGGCTGGTGTCGGAGACCTCGCAGATCAGCGTGGTCTCGTCGTGGATCAGCCGCAGCCGGATGGGGTGGGAGCCGTACCGGATGGCGTTGGTGACCAGTTCGCTGACCACCAGCTCCGCCGTGAACGCCACCTCGCTCAGCCCCCAGGCGTCCAGCTGCTCCACGACCTGCTTGCGGATCGGCCCGACCAGTGCCGGGTCGGCCGGGATGTCCCAGGTCGCGACCTGCGCGGCCGGCAGGCCCTGGGTGCGGGCGAGCAGCAGCGCCACGTCGTCCGCGGAGCCCCCGGGAGGCAGCAGGCTGCGCAGGACGCGGTCGCACGTCCCGTCCAGGGAGTTCGAGTACGTCCCGAGCGCCTCGTACAGCATCTCCCGGCTCGTCTCCGGGTCCCGTTCCCGCGACGACCACACCAGACCGTCCGTGTACAGCGCGAGGACGGTGCCCTCGGGCAGTTCCACCTCGGTGGACTCGAAGGGCAGCCCGCCCAGACCCAGCGGGGGACCGGCGGGCACGTCCAGTGCCTGGGGCGCGACGCCCGGCCGCAGGACCACCGGCGGCGGATGCCCGGCGCGGGCCACCGTGCAGCGCCTGGAGACCGGGTCGTAGACGGCGTACACACAGGTCGCTCCGACCTCGCCGGGGCTGCCCGCCTCGCCGGGGCCGGCACCGGCGCCGGACTCCTCGGACAGCCGGACCACCAGGTCGTCCAGGTGGGTGAGCAGCTCGTCCGGGGCGAGGTCGATGTCGGCGAGGGTGCGCACCGCGGTCCGCAGCCGGCCCATGGTGGCCGAGGCCTCGACGCCGTGCCCGACGACGTCCCCGACGACCATCGCGACCCGCATCCCGGACAGCGGGATCACGTCGAACCAGTCGCCGCCCACCCCGGTCCGCGCGGCCGGCAGATAGCGGGAGGAGGCCTCCAGCGCGGCCGTTCGCGGCAGCATGCGGGGCAGCAGGCTGCGCTGGAGCGCGAGCGCGGTCTCCCGTTCGCGGGAGTAGCGGCGGGCGTTGTCGATGCAGACGGCGGCCCGTGTGGTGATCTCCTCGGCGAGCAGCCGGTCGTCCGCGGTGTACGGGTCGGGGCGCCGGTGGCGGGTGAACAGCGCCACGCCCAGGGTGAGCCCGCGGGCCCGGACGGGTACCGACATCGAGGAGTGGATGCCGAATCTGCGCACCCGCGCGCCGCGCACGCTGCTCCAGGTCAGCCACGACCGCATCTCGCCCGCCGCCACCGAGGCGATGATCGTGTGGCCCGCGGTCAGCGAGTCCGCCTGGGGTGAGCCGGCCGGGTAGTCCGCGGTCTGCCCGGGCTTCAGCACCGCCTCCGGTACGCCGGGCAGGACCGAGTGGTGGGCGGCCCGGCGCAGGGTGAGCGGGGCCGTGATCCGGGCCGGGGGCTCGCCGCCGTAGTCCTGCGGATCCAGCAGGTCGATGGTGACGAAGTCGGCGAGCGCGGGCACGCACACCTCCGCCAGCTCCTGCGCCGTGCGGGTGACGTCCAGCGTGCTGCCGACGCGCACGCTGGCCTCGTTCACCAGCTGCAGCCGCTGGCGGGCCCGGTAGTTGTCGGTGACGTCGTGCATGGCCAGACACACCCCGCGCACCCGGCCCTGGGCGTCCCTGACCGGGGCCATCCGGGCGAGCCAGGCGTGGGCGCGGTCCTCGGCGCCGATGCGCGCGTAGGTCTGCAGGTCCATGGGGCTGCCGGTGGTCAGCACCTGGAGCAGGCCCTGCTCCAGTTCCTCGCTCTGCGGCTTGCCGCCGATCTCCGCGAGCCGCAGCCCGCGCAGGCGCTCCTCCGGCAGACCGATGGCCTCGGCCATCGCGTCGTTCATCCGGCGCAGCCGCAGCCGGGCGTCGTACACGGCGACGGCGCACGGCGACTGGATCAGGCCCGCCGCGGCGAGCGGGTCGTCCTCCTCGGGCGGTTCCGTGCCGGGCAGCGGGGTGACCACGAGCCAGCTGCCGCCGTGTCCGTCCCGCGGCGGCCGGCGGTGGGCGAGCAGCCAGACGGGGACGGTACGGCCGTCGCGGTGGCGCAATGCGACCGTTCCGTCCCAGCGGGAGCCCGTCGGCAGGGCCGTGGGGTCCTCCTCGGCCAGCAGCTGGGCGGCGGGGCGGCCCAGGACGGCCTCCGCCGGGTGGCCGAGCAGGCGGCTGGCACCCTCGTTCCACTCCACCAGCGTTCCGTCGTCGTCGATGACAGCCCGGGCCGTCGACACGTCGTCGAACGGATAGACCCGGCTCATCGTCGCCGCTCCCAAGCGCACACTCACAGTGAACAGGTGGCACCTCTCGTGTTCCAGCGTAGTGCTTCGGGGACGCCCGTGACCCCGTAACCGCCGCCCACCCGGCCGGTCGGTCGAACACGGTCAAGGGGGGATCCGGCCGATGTGCCGGCGGAGGCGGTCCACGGCTTCCGGACCCTTGGCGATCGTGTGTGACAGCCCGTCAGAGCCTGTTTGCTCACGATCAGTTGTGAGTACTTCTGGGCCCTGATGAGAGAGAGCCGTTCGTACCCCGGCGTCCGACTTCGAGCCGGACCACCCTGCGGCCCCGAACCACCCGTGTGCCGACGCCAGTTACTCCGGACGTCCGCCCCCCCTGCCCGCCGCGATGCTGGACGGCGACCCGGCCACCGGCTGGTCCAACGCCCTCGCCAAGTCGGCCACCGCGCTGCTGCCCGCGTTCAACGGCGCTCGCGCCGAGGATTGTGCCCGCGAAGGCCGAGGTGGCGGTGTGGGACGGGTGTGCCTACGTCCCGGTCACGGGCGCGACGGCGGAGTGGGCCACCGCCTCGGACAGCCCGACGGTGATCACCTTCGACGCGGTGCGCGGCTCCCGGCTGCGACTGACGCTCAGCAGCGCCTCTCCAGGGGAGGCGAAGGGGGCGGTGCGGATCGACCGGCTGGACATGTGACACCCGGAGCGGCTCATGGTCACGGCCCGTCAGCCGCGCTGATCTCACGCCGCGTCGTGGAAGACCAGTCCCAGCGTCCGCCGCCGGCCCGACCGTACGGTGCTCACCCCGTGGCGCATGGCCCCGGCCGACCAGCCCCGGCGGGTGCGCACCGGGTGGTCGCGGGTCGTGAACACCAGGCCGTGGCCCTGGAGCAGGACGGTCGCCGTGCCCCGGGACTGGGCGCGGGGGCGCTGCTCGACCATGAGGAACTCGCCGCCGGTGTAGTCCGTGCCGTACGCGTCGAGCGCGATCACCGCCTGGAGCGGGAAGACCAGCTCGCCGAACACGTCCCGGTGCAGGGCGTTCCAGTCACCCGGACCGTAGCTGAGCAGGATCTGCGCCGAACGGTCCTGGCCGGCGGCATGACAGCGGTCCAGCCACGCCTCGAGCGAGTCGGGCCAGGGCGCCGGGCGGTCCAGGCGGGCCGCCCAGTCCCGGGCGACCGGCAGCAGGCGGGGGTACAACGCGGCGCGCAGCGCGGCCACCGGGGCGGGCAGGTCGTGGGTGAAGTAGCGGTACTCCCCGGAGCCGAAGCGGTGCCGGGCCAGGTCGACCGTCGTCCGGAACAGCTCCGGCCTGTCGTAGAGCGCGGCCAGGCCGGCGCACTCGGCCGGCGAGAGCAGCGGGCCGGTGGGCGCGTTGCCGTGCTCGTCCAGCTCGGCCGCCAGCGCGGCCCAGTCCGTGCGGGCCACCCGGCGGCGGGCCTCGGCCGGGGTGAACGTCATGACCGCCTCCTTCACACCAGGGTCGGCTGCAGCGCGCCCTCGTGCGTGAGCAGCCACAGCTTGCGCTCGACGCCGGCCGCGTACCCGCGCATCGAGCCGTCCGCGCCGATCACCCGGTGGCAGGGGCGGACGATCAGGAGCGGGTTGGCGCCGAGCGCCCGGCCCACCGCGCGCAGTTCGGCGCGCGGCACGCCCAGCCGGGCGGCCAGCTCGCCGTACGTGGTCGTCGTGCCGCAGGGGATGTCCTCGAGGGCCTGCCACACCGCCCGCTGGAACGGGGTGCTGGCGGCGGCGAGCGGCAGCTCGAAACGGGTGCGGCGGCCCGCGAAGTAGGCGTCCAGCTGCCGGTGCGCCTCGGCGAACGGTCCGTCGTCGCGGTCCTCGGCGCGGACGGCGGGCGCGCCGCGCTGCCCCGGCATGCCGAGCGAGCCGAGTGTCAGGCCGGCCGACGAGACCGTGCCCGTCAGCAGGAGGTCACCGAGCGGGCTCGGGTGGACGGTGTGGACGGTGCGTGTGCTCATGGCAGGGCTCCTGTGGTTCCGCTTCCGGTTCTTTGCGTGCTGCCGAGTCTGCTGCCTGCCGCGCCCCGTGACCGGCGGGAATCGGACATTGCTCTCGGGCCCGCCTGGTACCGTGCCAGAGTGCGTCTGACCTGCCGATATTTACGGCCAAGTACCCGAGCGGTACCGTGAGGGGCATGCCAGCTCTCAACGTGGAGTTCAGCGATCGGGAACTCGAGGACCTGCGGCAGATCGCCAAGGAGCGCGGTACGTCGATGAAGGCCCTCGTGCGCGAGGCCGCCGCCGCCGACATAGCCCGGCACCGTGCGCTGCAGGAGGGCGCCGCGGCCTTCCGGCAGTTCTTCGCCGCGCACGCAGAGGAGTTCGCGGCGGCCTTCCCCGACGACGAGTCCCCCGCGAAGGACGAGGCAGCCTGACGCATGCCCTCCGTCATCCACATCGACGTCCCCTGGCTGCTCCAGCGCCACGAGGAGGTCCTGCCCGACCAGCCCGCGGTCGACGACTTCTCCGCCCTGGTCGCCGCCGTCGCCCGGCACCGCGTCGATCCGCCCCGGCTCGGCGTGGACTCCGACCCCGCCTGGCGGGCCGCCGCCCTGCTGCACACTCTCGCCGTGCTCAAGCCGCTGCCCGCTTCCAACGCCCGCTTCGCCTGCGCGACCGCCGTGGCCTACATGTTCGTCAGCGGCGTCGGCATCGACCCGCCCTACGGCGCCCTCGTCGACCTCGCCCGCGATCTGATCTCCGGCAAGACCGACGTCTACGGCGCGGCAGACCGGTTGCGCTCCTGGCAGATCTGAGCGGATCCCGCAGGGTGCGTCCCGCCCCGGCCGGCGGGGGAAGCCGCCGGGGCCGCCGGCCGGGGCAGGGTGGGCGGGGCCGCCGGCCGGGGGCGGGAGGAACGGGACCGGCGGCCGGTTTCGCGCGTGCCCCAGTCCACTACCGGGCCGCACGCGCTGGAAGCGTGCGCGTCCCGGCCGTCGTGTGCGTGTGCTTCACACGGGGCGCGTGAAATACCGAAGGTGTTTCCTGACTTTCTTTCAAGTCCGGCGAGGTTGTGCGGGTGCCTTGTTGCTCGTGTGGAAGTTGTGCAAGGGTTGAAACGACCGTGCGGGGGTAAATTCCGGGGCTCTTCCGGTAGTTGCAGAACTTCACCGGCCGAGGGCCGACCAATTCCTTCCCCGGCGCGTCGCAGAGGTACGCATCAACGCACGTCGCACCAAAGGAACCCGCTCAGTGCCCACCCCCCACCCCCCTCGTCCTCCCTATCCGCCGGGCGGCGACCCCGGAGAATCCGACGAGTCGCTCGCCGGCCCGCTGCGGGCCGGCTCCGACGCCGAGGCCTCCCGGTCCGCCGCCCTGCTGATGGCCCGGCACTGGCAGCCCGCGCACGACTACGCGGTCGTCTGCCTGGCCCTGACCGGGCCGCTCGCCCACATGGTCACCGCCACCGCCTTCCACCAGGTCCTCGGCCGGCTCGCGCTCGGCGAACCCGCGGAGGCGCTGCGGCCCCGGCTGCTCGTGGCGGTCCGGGACACGGTCGTCAACTGGTCCGGCACCGACCGGATCACCGCCGTACTGCCCGGACTCGGGAAACCCGCCGGCGGCCGCGGTATGCGCGCCGCGAAGACCCTGATACCGGAAAACCGCGCCCTGTCCGACCGCTCATTTCACGCTCTTCCCCGGCTGGAGCAGGCACTGCTCTGGCACATCGAGGTCGAGGCGGAGCCGATAACCGTTCCCGCCGGACTGCTCGGCGTGGACATCGAGAGCGCGGCGGTCGCGCTGGAACAGGCGCGCGACACATTCCGGGAGGGCCTGGTACGCGCCCACCGGGAACTCGCACCCGGCAAGGAATGCCGCTACTACAACCGTCTGCTCGACGTTCCGATCCGCCGCGGCGGCGTCCTGCTGCCCGACGTCCAGGAGCATCTGTCCGGCTGTTCCCACTGCCGGTACGCCGCCGAGCAACTGGGCCACACCGACGCCGCGTTGGGCGTGCTGCTCGCCGAGGCCGTGCTCGGCTGGGGCGCCCGCCGCTACCTCGACTCGCGCCCCGGACGCCGCCCCGGACCCGCCCGCACCCGCGGTGGATCCCGGCGCTCCGGCGGACGCCGGCGCGGCGGCGACCGGCGCGACAGACCGGGCCTGCTCACCCGCGCCGTCCTGACCGGCAGCCGGCGACGCGCCGACGGCGAGCCCCGGTCCCGGATCCCGGAGTCCCGCGGCCGGCGGCACGGCGACGAGCCCGGACCGCTCGCCCGGATCGCCGGCACCGCCTGGTCCTCCAGGACCCTGCTCACCGGAGTCGGCGTGGTCTCGGCGGCGCTGCTCGCGACCGTCCTCGCGATCAGCGCCTGGCCGGACGGCGGTGACGGCACCGACCCGGTCGCCTCCACCAGCGCCGTCCCCGGCAGTGCCACCGGTCAGTCCCCGCCCGCCTCCGGCACGGCGCCCGGCACCGCGCGACTGCCCACCGCCGGCCGCCCGACCCGGCTGCGCAACGCCGCCGCCGAGCTGTGCCTGGACATCAAGGGCACACCGCAGGCCGGTGCGGGCGCGGTCCTCGCCGTCTGCTCCTCGGCGCCGACCCAGCAGTGGACGTACGAGGCCGACGGGCGCCTGCGCAGTGCGGCCGCCTCGGGGCTGTGCCTGGACTCGCACGCCGACGCCGGAGTGGTGATCCTCGGCACCTGCGCGGACGCCGGCGCGAAGCGGGGCGACGACGTGCGCTACGACCTCACCGCACAGGGCGAGTTGCTGCCCCGCTGGGACCGGACGCTCGCCCTCGCCACGGCCGCCGGCACCGTGGGCGCCGACCTCGTGGTCAAGGTCCGCGACGGCTCGTCCGGCCAGCGCTGGGTGACCGACGCGGCATCGGCGAGCCCGGGCTCGCTGTCGATCGCCGGTACGGGAGGTCCACCGGTGCGGTCGGCGACATGGCCGGAGCGGCACACATAGGGTCGCAGCGCCGTCGGGGCGACAGGTCAGCTCGGATCCTCGACCAGGTCCGCCGCCGTCACCGTCCCCGGGCCGAAGTGTCCCGACAGGGCGAGCGTCAGGTCGAACTCCGCCAGCACACACCGGATGACATGTTCCACGCCGGCCTGTCCGTCCAGCCCGAGCCCGTAGACGTACGGCCGCCCGAGGAGCACGGCCCGCGCGCCGAGGGCCAGGGCCTTGAACACGTCGTCGCCGGTGCGCACCCCGCTGTCGAACAACACCGTCAGCCGGTCGCCGACCGCGTCCGCGACCCGGGGCAGCGCATCGGCCGCGGCCACCGAACCGGCCACCTGCCGGCCGCCGTGGTTGGAGACCACCACGCCGTCCACCCCGGCGTCGGCGGCGAGCCGGGCGTCGTCCGGGTGCAGGATGCCCTTGAGCACGATCGGACCGTCCCAGTGCTCCCTGAGGAACGCCAGGTCCGGCCAGGTGTGGCCGGCGTCCCCGAACAGACCGAGGAAGTGCAGCACCGCCGCGTTCGGGTCCTCGTGCACGGGCCGCGCGAGCCCCGCCTGGAACGCCGGGTCGGTGAAGTAGTTCGCGGTGCCCACACCGTGCAGGAACGGCAGATACGCCTGGTCCAGGTCGCGCGGCCGCCACGCCAGCAGCGGGGTGTCCAGGGTGACCACGAGCACCGAGAACCCGGCGGCCTTCGCCCGCTCGAGGAAGCTCCGCGTCACCTCGCGGTCCTTGCCCCAGTACAGCTGGAACCACCGCTCGGCGTCCCCCATCGCCTCCGCTACCTGCTCCATCGGTGTGCTCGACGCCGAGGAAAGGGTGTACGGCACGCCCTGCGCGGCGGCGGCCCGGGCGACGGCCGACTCGGCGTCCGGATGCATGATCGAGATCGTGCCGACCGGAGCGAGCGCCAGCGGCGCCGGGAGTGCCCGCCCCAGCACCTCGACCGACAGATCGCGTTCGGCCACGTCGCGCAGCATGCGCGGCACGATCCGGCGCCGGCCGAGCGCGGTCCGGTTGGCGCGGGCCGTGCTGCCGTCGCCCGCGCTTCCCGCCACATACCCCACCGGGCCTGGACCGAGCCGGTGTTCGGCCAGCTCCTCCAGGCGGGTCAGGTCGGTGGGGAGCCGGGGCACGGCCCCCGTCATCCCGTTCAGATAGATCTCGTACTGGAAGTCCGCCCAGTGCTTCGCCATCCGGCCGTCCCGCCTCTCGTCGCTGAGTACGCGTGCAGCCCGACGATACTGGCGGGTAGCCCAGGGTCTCAGCGGCGGGTGGCCGCCTCGTCCAGGATGCGGACCAGTTCCCCCGGCGTGGAGAACATCGGCCAGTGCCCGGTGTTCAGCTCCACCAGCTCCCAGCGCCCGCCCCGGAGGGCCTCGGCGACGGCGGGCAGCGGGGAGCGGCCGTCCAGCAGGCACTTGATGTACGTCGCCGGCAGCTCGCCCAACGGCTGCTTCAGAACGGCCGGTTCGGTGAGCGTGGCGGCGGGGTGCGGGGTGCCCTCGGTGCGCAGCCGGTCGATCTGCTCGTCCGTCAGGTCCTGGCCGGCGTAGGCGGCCGCGGGCAGGAGCGGCCACACGCCGCCGTGCTCGGCGAGGGCCTGCCGGATGTGGTCGCTGGGGAAGCCGTCGAGGAACGACACGCCGTCCGCGGGCACGTTGGAGTCGACGAACACCACCCGGCGCAGCCGGTCACCGATCCGCTCGGCCGCCTGCCCGACGGGGACGCCCGAGTAGCTGTGCCCGACCAGGACGACGTCCCGCAGGTTCAGCCGCTCGACCTCCTGCACGATGTCCCGGACGTGCGTCTCCTGCCCTGCGGGCAGATCCTTCTTCTCGGCGAGTCCGGACAACGTCAGGGCGTGCACGTCGTGCCCGGCGGCGCGCAGTCCGGGCGCCACCTCGTCCCACGCCCATGCCCCCAGCCACGCGCCCGCCACCAGTACGAAGTGAGTCATGGCCGACAACCTAGTGCACGGATGTGTCAACCTCCCCTTCCCGAGCGGTCGTTGACCCCTCGGGGCCGGTGATCGCAGGCACCGGGACCTCGACCGTGCCCACCAGCCGGGCACCCTCGGGCCCGTACGCCGCCCGGGGCTCGGGGAACAGCCGCAGCAGCGCCAGGAACAGGACGGCGGCCACCGCGAGCGACAGCGGCAGGCTGATGTCGACCCCGTTCGCCAGATCGCCGAGCGGGCCGACGAACTGGCCCGGGATGTTCGTGAACAGCACGCCGATCACCGCCGCCACCCACCAGGCGGTCATGCCGCGCCAGTTCCAGCCGTGCGCGAACCAGTAACGGCCGCCGCGCTGACGGCGGTTGAAGACCTGCAGCGCGTCGGGGTCGTACCAGCCGCGCCGGGTGAAGAAGCCGAGCATCATCACGACCATCCACGGCGTGGTGCAGGTGATGATCATCGTGGCGAACGTCGAGATCGACTGCACGAGGTCCAGGCCGAACCGGCCGACGAAGATGAACGCGATGGACACCACACCGACCAGCAGCGTCGCCTGCACGCGGGACAGCTTCGGGAACACCGACGAGAAGTCCAGGCCGGTGCCGTACAGCGAGGTGGTGCCCGTCGACATGCCGCCGATCAGGGCGAGCAGACACACCGGCAGGAAGAACCAGTTCGGCGAGATCGCCAGGAGCCCGCCCACGAAGTCGGGCGCGGCCGGGTCGACGTACTTCGGAGCCTTCGTCGCGATGATGCTCGCGGTCGCAAGGCCGAAGACGAACGGCAGCAGAGTGGCGATCTGGGAGAGGAACGCGGCCCCGACCACCTTGCGGCGCGGGGTGTCCGCCGGGATGTAACGCGACCAGTCGCCGAGGAACGCACCGAACGACACCGGGTTGGACAGCACGATCAGGGCCGCGCCGATGAACGACGGCCAGAACATCGACCGCGTCGCCGCGTCCGCCGAGGCCGTGAACTCACCGGCGTACGACGGGTCGAAGTCGCCGGCGAAGGCGATCGCGCCGAGCAGGAACAGCGCGGTCGCCGAGGTCACGGCGACCTTGTTGACGAACAGCATGAACCGGAAGCCGTAGACGCACACCGCGAGCACCAGCCCGGCGAACAGGGCGTAGGCGACGACGTACGACGGCGTGCTGCGCTCCAGGCCGAACAGCCGGTGCGCGCCGCCGACCAGGGCGTCCCCTGAGCTCCACACCGAGATCGAGAAGAACGCGACGGCCGTCAGCAGCGACAGGAACGAGCCGACCACGCGGCCGTGCACGCCCAGGTGCGCGGAGGACGAGACCGCGTTGTTGGTGCCGTTGACCGGGCCGAACACGGCCATCGGGCACAGGATCAGGGCGCCCGCGACGACCCCGAGGACGGTGGCCGCGAGTCCCTGGCGGAAGGAGAGCCCGAACAGGATCGGGAACGCGCCGAGCACACAGGTGGAGAAGGTGTTGGCGCCGCCGAAGGCGAGCCGGAACAGGTCGAGCGGGGTCGCGGTGCGCTCCTCGTCGGGGATGCGCTCGACGCCGTAGGGCTCGACCTCGGTGAGGGGCGGCGGGGGCGTGGTCGGCGAGTCGGGGGACTGCGGGGTCACGGAGGGCTCCAGCGAGGTCGCGGCGGTGGAGCGCTTGGTGGCGCGGCGGTGCCGGACGGCCCTTGTGCCGCAGGGGTGTTGCGGCAGGGACAAGGGCCGCCCGGAGCGGTGTGCCGACGGTAGGGCTCCGGCGCGGACCCCGGCCAGAGGACGATTCATCCATCTTCGGTGTCGTCAGTGGAGGAATCGGCCACCTCCTCGGCGTCGGGTCCCTGCGCTCGCACCCGCTGGACGTGTTCCAGTGACTCGCGCAGCTCGGTCAGCCAGTCCTCGGTGTGGCGCTGGACCAGGCGCACGCACCAGGCGAGGGCGTCACTTCGGCTGCGGGCGACGCCTGCGGCGATGAGGGTGTCCAGCACCTGGCGCTCCGGCTGGCGCAGCCGGGTCATGACCGGCGCGGCCACATGGGTGAACAGGGCGCGCTCCGGGCCGCACGCCACGCCCCACGAGACCTTGCGGTGGAAAAGGTGTTCGGCCTCCCGGGCCACCTCCATCCGGTCCCCGCGGGTCCGCTCGCGGAACTCCTGGATCCGGGCGCGCCGGGCGGTCTCGCGCTCGGCGGCCGAGGCGCCCTCGGCGAGCCGCGGCTCGGGGATGCGGCCGATGACCGTGATCTCGTCGCGGTCGGCGTTGACCTCGGCCGGTTCCTCGAAGAGATCGTCCGGCAGGCGGCCGGCGAACCAGCCGCGCAGCTTCTCTTTCTGCTCCCCTGTAATCATGTAATCAGCATTACGCCGTTGCGTTCATGAACGCAAGGAGTCGTGAAGGCATCGTGAAAGCTTTCACTCGCAGTGAACCCGGAATGTTTCAGGCCGATTAACGAGCCGGTGGTTTTCGGCCATGCGACCGCTTTCCGCGATCAAGAACCGCTCAGTTACGCGGTCAGGGCCGACCATTTCCGTAACTTCACGCCACTGTTTCAACACGCAAGGTTACTGAAACCCGAGGGTTCGATGTGTGTTTCGGCGGCGGACTCGGCAGAGTGGCGCTCGCCGCTCCGGTGCAGACCGGGCCGGAGCCGGCACCCGTCTATCCGAGCGGAAGGATGCACACAATGCGGAACACCGCGCGCCGGGCAGCGGCCCTCGGCCTCACGGCCGCCGCCGTTTGCGGACCCCTGACCGGGGCCGCCGTCGCTGCACCGGGCGCCGCCCCGTCGTCGCTCTACGCCCCCTCGGCGCTGGTCCTCACCACGGGCCACGGCAGCGACGCGGCCACGGCCACCCCGGAGCGCGCCGTCACCCTGACCTGCGCACCCACGGCCTCCGGCACCCATCCCGCAGCGGCGGCGGCCTGCGCCGAACTGGGCGGCACCGGCGGCGACTTCGACGCCCTGAAGCCCGCCGACGACGTGTGGTGCAACAAGCTGTACAACCCGGTCGTCGTCACCGTCCAGGGCGTCTGGCAGGGCAAGCGCGTCTCCTACGAGCGCACCTTCGGTAACACGTGTGTGCGCGACTCCGTGGGCGGCGGCGTCTTCGCCTTCTAGGACCGGGATCGCAGCCGGACCCCGCATACGCCGGAACAGGTCCGCAACCGGGGAGTGCGGCCCCTGGAGCGGGGTACCTGCGATCTCGCACCGGAACCGACGGGCGGAGTGGGGCCGCCCGCCGGTTTCCGGGCACACAGCCGCTCCCCGGGCGGGGCCCGTGGGGGGCCCTTCCCGGGGAGCGGCGAAAAACAGCCCGTTTCAACCGCTGTCCTTGGCTTTGCGCCGGTGACTCGTGTCGCACCAGGGGTAGCGGCGACTCCGTCGGCAGGTACACAGAGCAACCCGGAAACGGTCCGACGACACCGTGGTGCCGTCCTCCAACTCGACCTCCACCGGCCCCTCCACGAGCAGCGGCCCCTGCCGCTGGACGGTGATGCGGCGGGTGCGGTCAGCGCGTTCGTTCGGCACGGACGACCACCAGCTCCTCCTCCTGTGCGGCCGGTGCGAGCAGCCCGCTCCGGCGCAGCCACTCCTCCCGCGAGCGCAGCACCGGACCGAGGGGGATCCAGCGGCGCCGGACCACCGAGGCCTTCAGGCACGCGGCCCGCAGCAGGTCCAGGGTGCGATCGGGATCGCTGAGCGTGGAGTGCACGATCAGCAGCACGCCTCCGGGGCGCAGCAGTACGGGTGCGTCCCGGCAGATCCGGTCCAGCAGCAGCCGGCCGTCCCGGCCCGCGTCCCAGGCCCGGGCCCGGCCGTGCGGCCCGCGTCCGGCGTCGGGTGTGGGAACGTACGGCGGGTTCGCGAGGATCAGGTCGTACGTGCGGCCCCGGACCGGCCCGAAGAGGTTGCCGCGCCGGATCTGCACCGGCAGCCGGGTCAGCCAGGCGTTCATCCGGGCGGTCCACACCGCCAGCCGGGACACGTCCACCGCGGTCACCTCGGCACCGCGCCGGGCCGCCTCCAGAGCCAGTGCCCCGCTTCCGGTGCCGACGTCGAGCACCCGGGCGCCGGGCGCCGGGGCCTCCTCGCGGAGGGACTCGGCCAGCAACTCCGTGTCGTCCCGCGGGGCGTACACGCCCGGAAGCACCACAGTGATCACCTCGCGCGAGTACCCCGCCCTTCAGGATGTATGGGGCATTTCCGGCATCAGTGGCGCGCGCAGGGACGAGCGACCGGCGCGCCAGTCGGCGAGCAGCCGCCGCGCCAGCCGGTCCTCCAGATACTCGGTCGTGTCGATCCCGAAGGTCACGTCCGCCGCGAGTTCCGGCTCCTGAGCGAGCAGCCCGCCGATCACGTCGTGGCGTACGACCTGTTCGTGGACCGCGTCCGCCTCGACGTGTTCGTCGTAGAAGAACTCCGCAGCGGGTCCGGCGCCGGTGCGGCGCATGGCCTCGGCGAGCCGGCGGGACCCCGGCGAGGAGGTGATCTCCACGTCGGCGAAGTGGCCCACCAGCGCGCCGCGCAGCTCGCGGTGGAGGCCGAACAGGGACATCAGGTTGACGGCGGCGAGCATCTCCGCGCACGCCGCGTCCACATAGCGTCCGTAGGCGCAGTCCAGGCCCAGGTCCGTCATCAGCGCGGCGAACAGGTGCGCGTGCACCCGGTCCGCCCGGCCGCCGCCGAACTCGTCGAACTCCACCGCCGCCATCCCCGCCTTGGCCCGGCCCCACAGCCGCGGCAGCACCCAGGCGTGCGGATCGGCCTCCTTGAGGTGGTACAGGGAGCGCTGCGCGGCGTACTCCCGCAGCTGCCACAACTCGCCCTCGCTGCCGAGGAAATGGGTGACCCCGCTGCCCTCGACCGGCTCGACCAGCAGCGCGCCGAGCGCGTCGTCGAGGCTGTCGTGGCCCGGCGTGTCGGCACGCAGCGCGGACAGGAAGCTGCGCTCCAGCGCGGCGCGGACCCGCAGCAGGTCGGGATCCCACTCGGACTCGGGGCCGACGCCGGCGAAGCCCCGGTAGTGCAGCTCGTAGCAGACGTACAGGGCGAGTTGCGCGTCGTCACCGTAGGGATCCGCCTCCCCGGCCTCGCCGGGGCGGGGGAGGGGCCCCGTGCCGCGCAGCCGGGCACCGACCCCGGCGGAGAGGGGCCCCCGGGGCGGCGGCAGCCCGGGCCCGCGCTCGTGGCTGTTCATGAGAACCGGGTACCCCTTGGTCCGGGAGGGCACGGTACGGGAAGGCGCAGATGGGGCCGGGTCCGGAAGGCGCGGGCGCGGCTGGTCGCTCCGCCGGGAAGGCGCCGGTGGCCGCTCTGTCCGGGAAGCGCGGATCATCGCCCGGTCTTGGAGCGGATGGGCGGTCGCCGCGTCGTGGGACGCGAGGGTGGTCGTCGCGCCATGGGAATGTATACGGGTGGTCGCCTGGCTCCGGGGCGTATCCGGGTGGCGCCCCGTCCTGGCACGTACGGGTGGTCGCCACCGTCCCCCTCGCGCACGCCTGCGCCCCGTCCCTGGGGCACACGGGTGGTCGCCGCGCCGCGGGAACACACACGTGGTCCCTCCGGCCGGGAACGCGCCGCCGGTCCCGCGCCCGGTCTCCTCAGTCCTCTTCGGCCTGCTCCTGTGCCTCGGTGTTCGGCGTGACGGCGTCCCCGGCCTCGCCGGAGGCGGCCTTGTCCTCGTCGCGCTTCTCGGCTTCCTCGACCTCCCGGAGCACCTCCTCCAGGGCGGTGTCGAACTGTTCCTTGCGGTCCTTCTCGTCGTCTTCCTCGCCGGACATGACCTCTCCTTCCACCACCGTGCCCCTGATCGGCTGAGTTACCCGCCGACGGCGTTCTCAAGCACCCGGCCGGGGAGCGCGCCGGGGACACCAGGCGGGCACCGCACTCCGGTAGCGCTCGTAGTCGGCGCCGAACCGGCGCGCCAGCCCCGGCTCCTCGTACCAGCGGACGAACGCCCAGGTCAGCACCCAGGCGCCCGCGGCGTAGGCGAAGAGCACCGGCCGGGCGAGCAGCAGCCCCTGTCCCACGAGTACGGCGACCACCGCGACGTAGATCGGATTGCGCACGTACCGGTAGGGGCCGCTCACCACGAGCCGGGCGGGCGGCGCGACCGGTGCCGGCGTGCCGAGCCCCTCCAGGGCGAACCGGGCGAAGGCCACCAGAATGACGACGGCACCGGCCACCAGGGGCAGCAGGCCGAGCAGCCGCAGCGGCAGCCACCAGTGGCCGGCCCGCCAGCCACCGGTCAGCCACCACGGCACCAGCACGGCCGCACTGCCGGAGACGAGGACGAGGAACAGGGCGCTGCCGAGCGCCGCCGACGCCTTGCGCATACCCCCACCATGGCAGGGCGAGGGGCCGCCGTCTCCCTGCTGACGGCGGCCCCTCGGGCTGTGGCGGTGCGAGGTGTCACCCCGTGGTCGTCACATGTGGACGACCGGCGCCGCTTCGGCGTCCTGCCGCGGCACCCCGCGCCGGTAGAGCAGGAAGGCGAGCAGCGCGCCGGCGGCGAAGAAGCCCGCGGACCACCAGAAGGCGGTCGTGTAGCTCTCGATCGTCGCCTGTGCCCGCACCAGCTTGCTGGTGGCGTCCCGGCCGGAGAGGTAGTCGGTGGCGGCGCTCGCGGCGAGGGTGTTCAGCAGGGCCGTGCCGATCGAACCGCCCACCTGCTGCATGGCGTTGACGGTCGCGGAGGCCACGCCCGCGTCCTCGGCGGCGACTCCGCCCGTGGCCAGCTGCATGGCCGTCGGCATGACCAGGCCGAGGCCCACGCCGATCACGATCAGCTGGGGCAGCACCCCGCTCGGGTAGTGCGAGCCGACCCCGATGCCGGTCAGCCAGGCCATGCCGGCCGTGGCGACCGCGAAGCCCAGCGGGATGACCGCCTTCGGGCCGATCCGGGGCAGCAGGACCGTGGTGCCCGCCTGGGCCGTCACCATCAGCGCGCCGACCATCGGCAGGAAGGCCACACCGGTCTTCGTCGGGCTGAAGCCGAGGTTGAGCTGGAGGTAGTAGGTCAGGAAGAGGAACACGCCGAACATGCCCGCGCCGGTGATCAGCACCGCGAGGAAGGAGGCCGCGCGGTCGCGGTCGAGCAGGATGCGCAGCGGCAGCAGAGGGTGCGCGGCCCGGGTCTGCCACCCGGCGAAGGCCGCGAGCAGCACCCCGCCCGCGAGCAGGAAGCCCCAGGTCAGCGGTGAACCCCAGTCGTGGGTCTCGGCGTTGGAGAAGCCGTAGACCAGGGAGAACAGACCGGCGGCCACGAGGACCGTCCCCGGCACGTCCAGCTTGGCGTTCTCCGCGTCACGGTGGTTGCCCAGCAGGATCCAGCCGCCGGCGAAGGCGACGACCGCGATGGCCACGTTCACGTACAGGGTCCAGCGCCAGTCCAGCGCGTCGGTCAGCACACCGCCGAGCAGCAGGCCCACCGCGCCGCCGGCGCCGGCGATCGCGCCGTACACGCTGAAGGCGCGGGCCCGTTCCCGGGCGTCGGTGAACGTGGTGTTGAGCAGCGACAGCGCGGCGGGCGCGAGGAGCGCGCCGAACGCGCCCTGCAGGGCCCGGGCGGCGACCAGCATGGTGAAGCCGTTCGCGGCCCCGCCGAGCGCGGAGGCCGCGGCGAAGCCGACGACACCGACGAGGAAGGCGGGCTTGCGGCCGAACAGGTCGGCGATGCGGCCGCCGAGCAGCAGCAGCGAGGCGAAGGCGAGGGCGTACGCCGTCACGATCCACTGCCGGTTGCCGTCGGAGAAGCCGAGGTCGGTCTGGGCGGACGGCAGGGCGATGTTCACGATCGTGGCGTCGAGGACCACCATCAGCTGGGCGATGGCGATGACCGCGAGGATCCACCATCGCTTCGGTGAGGCCGCGGCACCGTGTTCGATCGCGGCGGCCCCTGCTCGGGAGCCTTCGGCCAAGGTCTTCTGGGACATGGGGCACCACTCCGGGGCAGGTCGTCCGGGCACGGAAGAGAGCTTCTAAACGAAACTGTTTCGTACTGCTCGACCTTACGGCACGCCAAGCGAAACGGCAACGTTTCTTTTCTCTTGCATTCCTTGACAGGTATATAACTGACAAGGCATATTGATCGGGTGTCCGACGCAGCCCTCTGGTCCGCCCTCGCCGATCCCCACCGGCGGGCCATCGTCGAGCTCCTGCTTCAGCGCCCCCGGCCCGTAGGGGAGATCGTCGAGGCCTGCGGACTGAGCCAGCCGAGCACCTCCAAGCATCTGAAGGTGCTCCGCGAGGCGGGCCTGGTCCGGGTCCGGCAGGACGCGCAGCGCCGCGTCTACGCCCTCGACCCGGCACCGATCGCCGCTCTCGACGCCTGGCTGGAGCCGTACCGCCGACTGTGGAACACCAGCCTGGACGCCCTGGGCCGACGCCTCGACGAGACGTCGGACGACACCTGACACCCCCCCCGCAGCGAAGGACGGAAGCACCATGCCCGTCGACCTCACCGGCACCTACCTGACCCTGGACGACGGCCGCCCCGCCGTTCGGTTCAGCCGCACCTACGACCACCCGGTGGACCGCGTCTGGCACTTCGTCACCGACCCCGACGAACTCCAGCAGTGGTTCCCCTCCCGGGCCGAGATGGAGCTGCGTCCCGGCGGCACCATCCGCTTCAGCGGCGACCCGAACATGCCCGAGTCCACCGGCCGGGTGCTCGCCGTCGACCCGCCCCGGCACCTCGCCTTCGCGTGGGGCGGCGACGAGCTCCACTTCGACCTGGAGGCCGTCGGCGACCGGCGCACCCGGTTCACGCTCACCAACGTCCTCGGCGAGTCGGACACCGCCGCCCGCAACGGCGCCGGCTGGGAGGTGTGCCTCGCCGCCCTCGACGCCAAGGCGCACGGTGAGCGCTTCCAGGGGGCGCACGCGGGGGTGAGCGCGCCCTGGAAGGAGTTCTACGAGGCCTACATCGTCGCCGGTGTGCCCTCCGGGGCTCCGGTGCCGGGCCTGGGCTGACCTGCCGCACCGGTCGGCCCGCGAACCCCGGGTTCTCTTCCGGTGCCTCGGTGCACCGGCCGGGGAAGAGAGAAACGGCCGGTGCCCCCAGGTCGGTGACCACCGCGCGGGGGTCTTCGCTCACCCGTCCGGGTGCCCGACGCCGTAAAGTCTCCGCCCTGGTGACGACGGCCTTCGTGGAGCCCGTGCCCCGAGCAGGTCGGCGCGGTGCCGGTGATCGGGTGACGCACCGGCCGGGGGCTCGGACCCCACCGGTTCACCTGTCTCCCGCCTCCGGCCGGGCTCCACCGTGCGCGGTGTTTCAGTGTGTGGCGCCCTGGATACACCGCGAAGGTTCGGCCCCGGCGTTCGCGAGCCCGTGTCCACACGTCGCAGTGAGGTCGTCACCATGTCCCACGCCCCGCCCCCCGCAGGACCGTCGAACCGCGCCGGGCCGGTCGCGACCACCGTCCCGGAGGAGGGCTCCGCCCACGGATCCGCCGGGGACCGGGGCGGCACCGCGCTGGTGACCGGTGCCTCCTCGGGCATCGGTGCGGTCGTCGCCCGCCGGCTCGCCGCCGAGGGCGGCTGGCGGCTGGTGCTGAGCGGACGCGACCCCACCCGCCTGGAGCAGGTGGCGGCCCCGCTCGACGCCCTGGCCGTGCCGGCGGACCTGACCAGGCCGGGCGCCGACCGGCTGCTCACCGACGTGGTCCTGGACCACGCGGGCCGCCTCGACCTGCTGGTGGCGTGCGCGGGCGTGGGCTGGGCAGGAGAGTTCACCGGCATGCCGCATGCGCGGATCGACGAGATCGTCGGCGTCGACCTGCTGGCCACCCTGCACCTCGTGCGGTCCCTGCTGCCGCACATGGTCGCGGCCGGCTCGGGGCGCATCGTGCTCATCGGATCCGTCGCGGGCAGCGTCGGCGTGCGCGGCGAGGCCGTGTACTCCGCCGCGAAGGCCGCCCTCGCCGCCTTCGCCGACGCCCTGCGCTACGAACTGCGCCGCTCCGGGGTGGGCGTGACCCATGTGATCCCCGGCGTCGTCGACACGCCGTTCTTCGAGCGCCGGGGCGCCCCCTACACCAGGGCATGGCCGCGCCCGGTGCCGGCCGAACGGGTGGCGGACGCCGTCCGCTCCGCCGTCCGGCACGGCAGGGACGAGGTGTACGTCCCCGGCTGGCTGCGGTATCCGGCCCTGGTGCGCGGCGTCGCGCCCGGGCTCTACCGGCGGCTCGCCGACCGCTTCGGGTGAACGGCCATGCTCGGCGTCACGGTGCTGCTCGCGCTGCTCGCGGCCCTGGCCAACGCGTCCGCGTCCGTGCTGCAGCGCCGGGCCGCCGTTCAGGAGCCGTACGACGAGGGTGGCGCCGGCGGAGTGCGGTCGGCCGTGCGCCGGTTCGGCCGGCTGCTGCGGCGCCCGTACTGGCTCGCGGGCGCCTCGCTGCTGGCGGTCGCGGGGCTGCTGCAGGCCGGGGCGCTGGCCGTGGGCAGCCTGGCCCTGGTCCAGCCGCTGCTCGCCACCGAACTGCTGTTCACCCTGCTGGTGGGGGGTGTCGTCTTCCGGCGCCGACCCGGACTGTGGACCTGGCTCGCCTTCGTCGCCCTCGCCGCCGGACTGGCCGTGTTCCTGCTGGCGGCCGCCCCGGGCGCGGGCCGGCCGACCGCGCCGCCCGGCGCCTGGCTCCTCGGCGGCGGTGGGGCGCTCGGCCTGGTCGTGCTGCTCGTGGCCGCCGCCCGCCCGGCGAAGGGCGCGCCCCGGGCCGCGCTGTTCGGCCTCGCCTCGGCCGTGTGCTTCGCCACCACCGCCGCGCTGCTCAAGGAAGCCGTGGGGCGGCTCGCACACGGGCCCGCGGCGATGTTCACCCACTGGTCGCCGTACGCCACGGCCGGCGCCGGACTCGTCGCCTTCCTGCTGCTGCAGAGCGCGCTGGGCGCCGGCTCCCTCACGGCCTCCCAGCCCGCCCTCACCCTCGGCGACGCGCTCACCAGCGTCGTCCTCGGCTGGGCGCTGTTCGCCGAGGCGGTCCACCTCGGGTGGCGGATGCTGCCGGAGGCGCTCGGCATCGTGCTGATCGGGGCGGGCAGCATCGGACTGGCCCGGGCACCGGCCGTCGGACGGGAGTGGGACGCGCGGTCGCGGAACGGGAAGGGGAGCGGGGGGCGTATGCATCGGACACTCGGGTGAGGACACGTACGGGAAGGCGGCTGAGCGATGTTCCCTGTCTCTGGCATGTCCGGCCGTTCATGGCGGACCGCGGCCGTGCTGCTGCCGGCCGCCGTCGCCGCCGTGCACATCGGACCGGCGGCCACCTGGCTCCCCGGGGTGCGGCTGCTGCTGTTCCCACGGCTCGCCGGTACCGGCCGCCGCCGGCACGTCGCGCTGACCTTCGACGACGGCCCGGACCCGCAGTCGACGCCACACTTCCTCGACGCGCTGGACGATCTCGGCGTCCGGGCGACGTTCTTCGTGCTCGGCGCGAACGTGGTGCGCCATCCCGCGCTGGTCCGGGAGATCGCCCGGCGCGGACACGAACTGGCGGTGCACGGCTGGACGCACGACCGTCCCTGGCGCCCCGCACCCGCCCGGGACGCCGAGCAGGTCGCCCGCACCGTCCGCGCGCTGTACGACGTCTGTGGCCACCGGCCGCAGTGGTACCGGCCACCGTACGGAATCCTCACCTCCGGGCGCTGGCTGGCCGCCCGGCGGGCCGGGCTGCGGCCGGTGCTGTGGTCGGCGTGGGGCAAGGACTGGACGGCCGAGGCCACCCCGGCGTCCGTGCGGGCCCTGATCGCGGCGGACCTGCGCGGCGGCGGCACGGTCCTGCTGCACGACTCCGACCGGCTCGGGGCCCCCGGCTGCTGGCGCGCGGCCCTCGGCGCGCTGCCCGCCCTGGTGGCGGACTGCCGAGAGGCCGGCCTCTCGGTCGGCCCGTTGCGCGACCACGGGGCGCCTCGATGACCACAGAGCGAGCGACGGTCCGACGCGCGGCTGGGCACGGGTCCGGGGAGTTGCTGGGGCGTCGAGCTCCGCGTCGCTGGGTGCATGGCGAGGGGCCGTCGGGTACGGGGGGTTGGGCTGGGGGCGGGGGAGTTGTCGGGGGGCCGGGCGCTGTGCCGCTGTGCACATGGCGAGCGGCGGTCTGGGCGCGTGGCTGGGCGGGGGCCCCGGTTGTAGCCGGGGCGTCGGGGGCCGCGTCGTGGAGCTTGAGCGAGGAGCGGCTCGGCCGTGGCCGGGCAGGGGATCCGGGGAATTGCCGGGGCACCGGGATCCGTGTCGCTGAGCACGAGCGAGGAGCCGCCCGGCGCGCGGCCGGCGAAGGCCGAGGAGGCGCCGACGCCGGGCCCGAGCATTGCACCTCAGGTCGGCCGCCCGCGCGCCGGGCCCGTGCGACGGGCCGATACGCAGCGGCCGTCGGCGCCCCGGATCCCCGCGCCCCGGATCCCCGCGCCCGGGTCATGGCGCCCTGGGTCACAGTGCCCCTGGCTCACCGCGCTCGGCGTCATCGCGCCGCGTGCCCCGCGTCATCGCGCCGCGTGCCCCGTGTCCCGCGCCCTCGCGTCACCGTGCCCCGTGTCCTCGTGTCACAAGCACACCACGTGCGCCATCGGATCACTGCGGAACAGCGCCCGTCCCCGTGCCGCCCGTTCCGCCCGGACCGGGCCGCCTTCCGTGAGTCTGCCTAGAGCCGTCAGCAACGCGGGCCCGTCCGGGGCGAGTTGGGAGACACCGAGGTCGGCCATCCGGCGGACACCCTCCACCCCGTGGCCGGGCAGCGGCCGGTACCCGATCACGGGCAGCCCGGCTGCCAGGGCCTGCACCGCGGTCTGGCCGGCCGCGTTGTCCACCAGGGCGTACGCGGCGGCCAGCAGTCCGGGCATGTCGTCCACCCAGTCCAGGGCGAGCACCCCCGGCACCCGGGCCACCCGCGCCCGCAGCCGCGCATTGCGCCCGCACAGCACCACCGGCAGAAAACCGGCCCCCGTCAGCAGGCGGGCCGTGGCGTCCGGGCGGTACGCCGCGCCCCAGGCACCCGCCGAGAGCAGGACCGCCGGCCGGCCGGGCGCCCGCCCGGCGAAGCGCTCCCGCCACCGCGCCGCCCCGGGCGCGGTCCCGTGGAACCCGGGCGCGACCGCCGGGCCGGTCGTCACGGCGGGCCTGCCGAGGGCCCGGCGCACCTCGGCCGCCGCCCCGTCCGTGAGGCACAGGTACCGGTCGTTGCCGGGATGCAGCCACTGCCGGTGCACGGCGAAGTCGACGAGGAAGACCGCGCTGGGCACCCGCAGCCGGCCCCGGGCCCGGAGATGACCGGTGAGCTGAGCGGCCAGATGGAAGACGGACACCACCACATCGGCGTCCAGCCGCTCCACGAGCTCCGTCAGCCGGTCGGCGGCGAGCCGGGCCAGCGGCACCCCGCTGGGGCGCGGCCCCCTGCCGTCGCGCAGGACCGCGCCGTAGACGCCGGCGTACGCCCACGGGAAGTGCCGTACCGAGGCCTGGTAGGAGCGGCGCAGCCCACCGCCCAGGCCGTACGGCAGCAGGCTGAGGACGTCGGCCACCTGCGGCTCGTGTCCGCACGCCGCGGCCCGGCGCGCCAGTTCGGCGGCCACGGTGTCGTGACCCGCGCCCATGCTCGCGCTCAGGATCAGCGGTCGCCGCCGGCCGCCCGGCACGTCCGGTTCCACGGGAGGCACCTCGGCAGGAGTACGCACGGGGTCCGATTCTCCGGTGGGCGCCGCCGCAAACCGGTCACCGCGCGGCCGTGTCGCCGGACCACCGGCGCACGACACGACGTCCGCGTGAGTTGCCCGGAGCGCGCCGGGGTGGATGAATCGGCTTCAGCAGAGCGTGTGGGTGGCGAGCACGGGAGGAGCCGTGAGGCGGTGGCGGCGCGGCCTGCACCGCGCTTGGGAGTGGCTCAGGGCCGGGACCCTGCTCGAACACGGCCGCGAGCTGGAGCTGATGCACCGGGCCATGGGGTTCGCCACCCTGGCGCTGGTGACGCTGGCGCCGCTGCTGATCGTGGTCGCCGCCGCCGATCCCCTGGTGCGGGGCGGCTTCGCCTCGTGGCTCACCGACGGCATGGGCCTGTCCGGCCAGTCCGCCCGTGTCCTCACCGACATCATCAGCCCGCCGCGCAAGGTCATCGGCACCACCAGCGTCTGGGGCGGTGTCCTGCTGGCCGTCTTCGGCGTGTCCTTCGGCGGCAGCGTGCAGAACGCCTACGAACGGATCTGGGGCGTGCCCCCCGGCCCCTGGCACCGGGTCTGGCGGCAGGCGACCTGGCTGATCGTGCTCACCGGCTACCTCTACCAGGAGGTGGCGACCAAGGACGCGCTGCACGGCGGCCAGCGGATCGCGCTGTCCACGGCGAGCGGCATCCTCTTCTTCTGGTGGGGGCAGCGTTTCCTGCTGGGCGGCCAGGTCCACTGGCGTTCCCTGCTGCCGGGCGCGCTCGCGACCGTGATCGGCCTGGCCGGTCTGCGGGCCTTCTCCTACCTCGTCTTCACCCCGCTCATCGTCACCAACGCGCTCAGCTACGGCGCGGTCGGCACCGTCCTCGTGGTCGAGTCCTGGCTCATCGGCGTCGGGTTCGTCATCTACGGCGGCGCCCTGTTCGGCCGCTGGTTCACCGAACACCACTGGACGCCGCACCACGACGACCGCGGGGACGAGGAGCGCGAACCGCGCCGGGGCAAGTACTGAACGCTCCCGGCCGGTCCGCCGACGCTACGTCAGCTGGCGGCGCACCAGCTCGTGCAGCCGGCCCGCGGTGTCGGCGAGCAGCTCCGCCGGTGCGCCCTGCTGGACGACCTTGCCGTCCTCCATCACGATCACCCGGTCGGCGTCCAGGACCGTCGACAGCCGGTGCGCGATCACGATCCGGGTGGCGTTCAGCTTGCGGGTGCTGTCGATGACGATGCGCTGGGTGTCGTTGTCCAGCGCGCTGGTGGCCTCGTCGAAGAACAGGATGCGCGGGCGCCGGATCAGGGCCTGGGCGATCATCAGCCGCTGCCGCTGACCGCCGGAGATCGCGCCGTTGCCGCCCACGATCGTGTGCAGGCCCATCGGCATCCGCTTGATGTCCTCCGCGAGCCCCGCCATCTCGGCCGCCGCCATCGCCTCCTCGGGCGTGTACGGCTCCGTGCCGCAGATGACGTCCAGGATGGAGCCGGTGAACGGCTGCGCGTGCTGCAGCACGACCCCGCACTGGCGGCGCACGGCCGACTGGTCCAGCGCCGAGAGGTCCTGGCCGTCGTACAGGACACTGCCGGAGACCGGCTTGTCGAAGCCGATGAGGAGCCGTAGCAGCGTGGACTTGCCGCAGCCGCTCGGGCCGACGACCGCCACGAACTCGCCCGGCCGGACGGCGAAGGAGACGTCGTCCAGGACGAGCGGGCCGTCGTCGGCGTACCGGAAGGACAGCCGGCGGGCCTCGATCGCACCGGACAGCGGACCCGGCCGGGTGCTCGACGTGCGCACCTCGGGGGTCGCCTCGAAGACCGGCTTGATCTCCTCGAACAGCGGCAGCGCCGCCACCGCCGAGACGAAGGAGCCGGTCAGCTGGGTGACCGAGGTCAGGACCATCGTCACCGAGGTGTTGAAGGTGAGGAAGTCCGCCGCCGACATCGCGCCCTTCGCCGGGCCCGCCAGCAGCATGAACATCAGCAGCGTGCACACCGGCAGATAGATCCCGCCGAGCACCGTGGTGAGGTTCTTGATCCGGCCGACCTTCTGCTGCAGCTCCCGGCTGCGCGCGAACTCCCGGGCCCAGGCCGCGTAGGCGTAGTTCTCGGCCGCCGCCACCCGCAGCTTGGGCAGGCCGCGCAGGGTCTGGAAGGCCTGGTTGTTGAGCTTGTTGCCGAGCACCGTCAGCTTCCGCTGCCAGCGCACCTGCCACAGCCCGAGCCCCAGGAACACGGCCGCGATGACCACGAGCATGCCGAGCGCCGCCATGGCCATCGACGGGCTGTACCAGAACAGCAGGCCCAGGTTCATCGCGCCGACCGTCACCGACTGCGCGACCACAGGCCCGACGCCCGCCAGCAGTCGGCGGATCGCGCTGATGCCCATGGCCGCGCTGGCGAGTTCGCCGGTGGAGCGCTGGGTGAAGAACCGGGTCGGCAGCCGCAGCAGCCGGTCCCAGACGGCGGGCTGCAGCGCGGCCTCGATCCGGCCCTCCAGGCGCAGGATGGAGAGGTTCTCCAGCAGGGTGAACGCCGCCGCGACCACACCGCTCACCATCACGGCCAGACACACCTGGACGATCAGGGCCGTCTGCGCCGTGGGCACGTACTCGCCGAGCACCTTGCCGGTCGCGACCGGCACCAGCGCGCCGATCGCCACCGTCACCAGCCCGGCGAGCACCAGACCGAGCAGATCGCCGCGGGTGCCCTGCAGACTGAACCGCAGCAGACCGAACGGCGTCAGCGCCTTGTCGGGCAGCGGCCGGTAGAACATCACCGCGCGCGGCTCGAACTCCTCCGCGTTCGCCTTCTCGACCGGGGTCTCGCGCCCGGTGCCGGGATGCACGGCCACGTACCCGCCGCGCCGCCACAGCAGCGCGACCGGCGCGCCCGACAGTGCCCGGTGCCCGACCAGCGGGCCCACGTTCTCCCGCCACCAGCGCCCCTGCAGCCGAACGGCCCGGGCGCGCACCCGGGAGGCGAGCGCCACCCGTTCGACCGGGTCGAGGCGTTCGCTCTCGGTGCCGCTCTGCGCGGGCTCGGCGAGCCTGATCCCGGCCGCCTCGGCGACCAGCTTGCAGGCCGCGTACCCGGCGTCGGCGTCGGCGGCCGTCGTCCGGCGGGCCGAGCGCTTGCCGATGGACGCCAGCAGGGTCTGGTCGGCCTGCGCGCGCACCGCCTCACCGGCCTTGATGCCGGCGGCCGTACGGGTCTCGTGAGTGCGCTCCAGCTGCTCGATCCACCGGTCCAGCGCGGTCAGCAGCCGGTACTGCTGGTCGACCATCGACTGCCACAGCGCCGGGTCCATCAGCAGGTCGGCGGCGGCCTCCGCGCCGTACAGCGAGCCGTACTGGACGCTGCCCGGGGGGACCTGCATCCAGAACACGTCGTCGTCGGTGGGGGCGGCGGCCCGCTCCTCCGCCATCGGCGCCTGGAACAGCACGGACAGGCCGCGGCCGACGCCGAGCGCGACCGCGTACTCCAGCGGGCTGGTGGCGGGCGGCACGTACTGGGGGTTGCCGTACTCGTCGTAGGACCAGGTCTGGGTGTTCGCGGGCTGGTACAGCTCGCGCAGGTTGATGCGGTGCACCACGCAGTCCCGGACCGGGCGGGCCACCAGGGTGTGCTGGGGTCCCGCGACCGGGCCGAGCAGCAGCGCGCCCGCCTCCAGCCGGCCCAGGTGGTGCCAGTGGCCCTGCTGGACCGCGTCCACCGCGAACAGGTCCAGGGCGCCGGCCGCGACCAGCCACAGCACCTGCGGGCCTTCCAGGTCCAGCCGGTTGAAACCGGCGCAGTCGATGCGCGTGCCCAGGGACCCGAGCGCGCCCAGAACGAGGTCACCTTCGCCGACGGTCGTCATCTCACCGCTCCCTGACCAGCGCGGCGTACGCGCCACCGCGCGCCACCAGTTCCTCGTGCCGCCCGCGCTCCACGACCGTGCCGTGCTGGAGCACCACGATCTCGTCGCTGTCGCGGACCGTGCTCAGCCGGTGCGCGATCACCACGCAGGCGCAGCCGCGCCGGCGCAGGTTGTCCATCACGACCAGCTCGGTCTCCGCGTCCAGCGCGCTGGTCACCTCGTCCAGGACGAGGATGCTCGGCCTGCGGACCAGGGCCCGGGCGATCTCGAGGCGCTGCCGCTGGCCGCCGGAGAAGTTGTGGCCGTCCTGCTCGACCGCGCTGTGGATGCCGCCGGGCCGGCGCATCACCACGTCGTACAGCGCGGCGTCCTTCAGCGCCTCCACCACGGCCTCGTCCGGGATCGACGGGTCCCACAGCGCCACGTTGTCGCGGACCGAGCCCTCGAAGAGGAACACGTCCTGGTCGACGAAGGAGACGGAGGCGGCGAGCGCGCCGCGCGGGATGTCCTCCAGACGCCGGCCGTCGATGCGGATCACCCCGTCCCACGGGGCGTACAGGCCCGAGATCAGCCGGGACACCGTGGACTTGCCGCTGCCGGAGCCGCCGACCAGCGCCACCTGCTGGCCCGGGCCCACGGTCAGGTCGAAGCCGCTCAGCAGCGGCTTGTCCAGCGGGCTGTAGCCGAAGGTGACGTTCTCCAGCTCGACGTGCCCGTGCAGCCGGCGCGTGGAGTCGGCGCCGCCCGGACGGGCGTAGAGCGGGTCGGCCTGGAAGTTCTCCACGTCCTTCAGCCGGGCCACGTCGGCGGCGAAGTCCTGGATGCGGCCCGCGACACCGTTGAGCCGGGTGAGGGGAGCGGTGAAGCGGGTGACCAGCGCCTGGAAGGCGACCAGCAGACCCACCGAGATGTGCCCCTCGACCGCCCGCAGGCCGCCGATCCACAGGATCAGCGCGCTGTTGAAGGTGGCGAGCGTCGGCGCGACCACCCCGAGCCAGGCGCTCGGCACCCCGAGCCGCTGCTGCTCCTCCAGGGTGGTGGCGTGCTGCCCGGCCCACTTGCGGAAGTAGCCGTCCTCACCGCCGGTCGCCTTCATCGTCTCGATCAGCTGAAGACCGGTGTACGACGTGTTGGTGAGCCGTGCCGTGTCCGCGCGCAGCTTGGCCGTACGGGTCGCGCGCAGCCGTACGACCAGCCGCATGGCGACCACGTTGAACAGGGCCACACCGATGCCGACGAACGTCAGCTGCGGGTCGTAGGTGTAGAGCAGCACGGCGTACAGGACGACGACGATCGCGTCCACGCCGGCCGCCGCCAGGTCGCGGGCCAGGGTCTCGGCGACCTGGTCGTTGGACTGCAGCCGCTGCACCAGGTCGGCGGGGGAGCGCTGGGCGAAGAACGTCACCGGCAGCCGCAGCAGATGGCGCAGGAAGCGGGCGCTGGAGAGAGTGGAGGAGATGATCCGGCCGTGCAGCAGATTGGCCTGCTGGAGCCAGGTCAGCACCAGGGTGAGCAGCACACAGGTGCCCATCGAGGCGAACAGCACGCCCAGCAGGGAGGTCCGGCCGCCGATGAGGAACGTGTCGATGTAGGTGCGGCTGAGCGCGGGCACGGCGGCGCCGACCGCGACCAGCAGCAGGCTGGCCAGGACGGCGGCGGGCAGGGTCCCCGCGGTGCCGCGCAGCCGGGCCGGCATCGCGCCCAGCACGCCCGGCTTGCGGCCGCCCTTGGTGAAGCCTTCGCCCGGCTCCATCACCAGCACCACGCCGGTGAAGCTGCCGTCGAACTCCTCCATGGGCACGAAACGGCGGCCCTTGGCGGGGTCGTTGATGTAGACCCCGCGCCGGCCGAAGCGGCGGCCCATGCCGTCGTAGACGACGTAGTGGTTGAACTCCCAGAACAGGATGGCCGGTGCCTGTACCTCGGAGAGGGCGGCCAGGTCCATCTGCATGCCCTTGGCCGTCAGGCCGTAACTGCGGGCCGCCTTCAGCAGGTTGGAGGCGCGCGAGCCGTCGCGGGAGACGCCGCACGCGATGCGCAGCTCCTCCAGCGGGACGTGCCGGCCGTAGTGGCCGAGGACCATGGCGAGGGAGGCGGCGCCGCACTCGACGGCCTCCATCTGGAGCACGGTGGGCGTACGGACGGTGCCGCCGCGGGGCTTGGGGACCGGCCGCTTGGCCGGGGCGGCGCGTCTGCGGCCGCGGGTGGCCCGGGGGTCTTCGGTCGACACGGTCACGGGAGCAGCCAATCCACGGGGTGCTGGTCGGCCAGCCTGATCGAGCCGGAGGCGAGCGTCATGGAGTCGAGCCGGAACGGCGGCCCGTCGCTGGTGGACCAGCGGTAACCGCTCTTGGTGGCCGTCGACGTGTCGAGCGCGACCAGCACGGCCACCGGGCGGCCCTTGCCGGTGAACTGCTGCCCGAGCTGGCTGTCGCCGAGGAACGCGGCGATCGACTGGGCGGACTGCGCGGTGCGGTCCACCGACTTCACATGGCCGCGCAGCACGCCGTAGGTCTGGGTCGGCACCGAGGAGACGGTGAGGTCCACGGAGGCGTGCGCCGGGATGGCGGCGGCGTTCTCGGCGGGCACGTACACGGTCGCGTACAACGGATCGGAGGCGTGGGCGACCTTCTCCACGGCGGCGACATCGGTGCCGGTCTGGATGATCTGCCCGATGGTGGCGGCGAGCGTGGTGACCCGGCCCGCGGCGACGGTGCGCACCACCGAGTCGCCCTGTGCCGTACGCACCTTGAGGACCGGCGCGTTCGCGGGCAGCCGCTCCCCCTGCTGGGCGAGGACGGCCGTGACCTGGCCGGACACCGGGCTCTGCAGCAGATAACTGCCCTGCCCGTGCGTGAGGATGGCCTGTGCGCTCACCGTGGAGGTGACCGAGCCGGTCACCGCCCAGACGGCGGCCGCCGCCATGACGACGACGGTGACGCCCAGGGCGAGCCAGCCCTGGGGACGGGCCAGCCGCACCGGAAGGTCCAGCTCTTCGGGCGACTGGAGCTTGGCGAGGGCCTGTTGGCGGAACTGCACGGGACTTCCCTCACCTGTGGGAGAGACGCGGGTGTTTCAGGGCATCCGAGAGCCCCGGAGCCGAGGGACGACTCCGGGACTTTCCGATGCAACGAGGTGCGATCAGAGACCGGCGACCAGGTCGGTGACCGGCTGCACGTTCAGGCCGGTGACACCCTCGACCGTGCCGACGGCCGTGCTCACCGCGCCGGAGACCGGGGCAACGCCGTTCACGGCGCCGGTGACGGTGTTCAGGGTGTTCACGGACAGGCCGCCGGAGACGTTGTCCAGCTCGGCGTCCGAGATCTCGACGGTCTCAACCTGGGGGGTGGAGTTCATGGTGGAACTTCCCTTCCTAATGGATATTTCACAAAGGGGGAGCGGCCCCCTTCTGGGGACAGACGGACGGCCGCGACCGCGGGCGCCGGGCCCCCGTCTCCGGGAGCCCGCCGCGACCCCCGCGGTGCGATGGATCAAAGCACGCAGGCGGGGCGCGCTTCCAATCAACCAGGGCTCTCACCTGGGAACTTGACGCGCGAAAGGGTTCATCCGTGCAGGCGTGTGCACGCCATGTCGGCGACTCCTTCACATGCGACACGGCATCGGCGCGTCCGGCCCCTTGTCGGCCGGGCGGCGAATCCGGCACTCCTCGCCAAAGGAGTGCCGGGGGGCGCGCGGATGTGCAGATCCCCGGTCGGCGGTGACTTCGTTGAGTATTCAATGTGTAGATTCCCTGAAGCAGGGATTCCGCGTCGCGCCCGGAACGGACAGTTACTGATCGGTAGCGGACCGTGTCAGCCCAGAATCGCGTAGACCGTGCTCGCCCGGGCCGCGAGCGCCCCCGAATCCGCCTCGCTCAGGGTGATGTCCGCGAACGCCATCCGGCGGCCCAGCTTCGTCAGGACCGCTTCGATCCGGACATCCGAACCGGTCACCGCCCGCTGGAACGACGTCGACTGCTGAACCGTCGTCATCGGCACGAAGCCGCCCCGTGCGGCGCACACCGCGAGCACCGTCGCCGTGTCGGCGGCGGCCATCAGCGCCTGCCCCGACAGGCCCCCGCCCTCCCGGGCCAGCCGCTCGGACCAGGGCAGTCGCAGCACGGCCAGGCCCTCGCCGACCGCCTCGACGGTCAGCCCGAGATCGAGCACCCAGGGGGCGAAGTTGGCGGAGAGGATCTTGTCGGCTTCGGCGGGGGTCATCGTCATATGGGGGATTGTTCCCGGCCGCCCGCACCGACACGCGGTGCGTGGCCGATTCGCCCGCCCGGCACGGCCGTTGGGAAACGGAATTGAACACACCGCACGGCCGGTGCGTACGTACGGCCATCCAGGCGCCCCGATACGAACTGCCCGCAAGCGGCAGACCCCCGTACCCAGGAGGTCGAGAAGTTTGAGTCACAAGCGAATGCCCAAGCGCAAGGCCGCGATAGCGGTGGGCGGTGTCGCGGCGCTCGGAGCGGCGGCCCTGCTGCTGCCCAACGCCAACGCGTCCCAGGACAAGGACCAGGCCTCGGGCACCACCGGCACCGCGAAGACGCTGAAGGCCACCCAGGCCTCGAACCTCGCCGCCCAGCTCCAGAAGGCCCTCGGCGGCGCCTTCGCCGGGTCGTACTTCGACAGCGGCAAGCAGCAACTCGTCGTCAACGTGGTCAGCGGCGACAACAACGTGATCCAGCAGGCGAAGAAGGCGGGCGCGGTCGTCCGCCAGGTGAAGAACAGCACCAGCGACCTCAAGGCCGCCGCCGGCACGCTCAAGGCCAAGGCGACGATCCCCGGCACCTCCTGGGCCGTGGACCCGCGTACCGACAAGGTCCTCGTCACCGCCGACTCCACCGTCACCGGCGCCAAGTGGAACAGACTGCAGTCGACCGTGCAGAGCCTCGGCTCCGGCATGGCGACGCTGAAGAAGTCCGCCGGCAGCTTCAAGACCTTCGTCGCGGGCGGCGACGCCATCTTCGCCCAGACCCAGCAGGGCGGCGTGCGCTGCTCCCTCGGCTTCAACGTCACCGCCTCCGACGGCAGCCCCGCCTTCCTGACGGCCGGTCACTGCGGGGTCGCGGCCAAGGACTGGTCCGACTCCCAGAACGGCCAGCCCATCGCGACCGTGGACCAGGCCAAGTTCCCCGGCAACGACTTCTCGCTTGTCAAGTACAACGACAAGACCACGCAGACGTCCAGCACGGTCAACGCCGGCAACGGCCAGACCGTGCAGATCACCCAGGCCGCCGATGCCACCGTCGGCGAGACCGTGTTCCGCATGGGCTCCACCACCGGCCTGCACAACGGCCAGGTCACCGGCCTGGACGCCACCGTGAACTTCGCGAGCGAGACCGTCCCCGGCGGCACCGACACCGTCAACGGCCTCATCCAGACCAACGTCTGCGCCGAGGCCGGCGACAGCGGCGGCTCCCTGTTCACCCAGGACGGCAGCGCCGTCGGCCTCACCTCGGGCGGCAGCGGCGACTGCACCAACGGCGGCGAGACCTTCTTCCAGCCGGTCACCGCCGCCCTGCAGGCCACCGGCGCGACCCTCGGCAACGGCGGCAACGCGGGCAACGGCGCGGGCGACCAGTCGGGTTCCGCCGCCCCGTCGGCCTCGGCGGGCGACCAGTCCGGTGCCGCCGACCCCTCGGCCTCGGCGGGCGACCAGTCCGGCGCGGGCGGCGACCAGATCGGCGGCTCGGCCGACCCGTCGGCCTCGGCGAGTGACCAGTCCGGCAGCGGGAGCGACCAGTCGGGTGCCGGATCGGCGAACGACGGCTCGTCCCTGACCAGCACGCGCTGACCGCTCCGCTGTCCCACCTCCATCTCCCCCCGGCCTCACCCGCGGTTCCGGTCGGCGGGGAACGGGCCGGCCCTCCGGCGGGAGGGCCGGCCCGTGGCATCCGGTCAGGGGACGTCGCACGCCCGCAGCAGCAGTACCGCCACGTCGTCCACCCGCCCAGTGGCCGCCGCGCTGTGCCGGATCACCTCGTCCGCGAGCCCCTCCAGGGGCTGGCCACCGGCCTCGCACAGCAGCGCGCCGAGGTCGACCAGCGCGTCCTCGATGTCGGTACCGGGCGTTTCCACCAGACCGTCGGTGTACAGGACGAGCACCGAGCCGGGGGCGAGGGGCACCTCCGTCGTCGGATACACCGCGTCCGGCGCGATCCCGAGCAGCGGGCCACCGGCCAGGTCCAGCACCCGTACCTGTCCGTCCGGCCGTCTCAGCAGCGGCGGCGGATGCCCCGCCCGCGCCATGACGGCCTGCCCGCGCGCCGGGTCGAGCCGCAGATACAGACAGCTGGCGAACAGCTCGGTGCCGAGGTCGATCAGCAGCCGGTTGGTGCTGCTCATGACCTCGTGCGGCGCCTGCCCGACCGTGGTGTACGCCCGCACCCCGGTGCGGATCTGCCCCATCAGGCCCGCCGCGGTCACATTGTGCCCCTGGACGTCGCCGATCACCGCGGCCGTGAGCGGCAGCGTCGGCACCAGGTCGTAGAAGTCGCCGCCGATGTCCATGCCATGGGTGGCCGGCAGATAGCGGGCGGCCGCCTCGATGCCGGGCGGCGGAGCCAGCGAGTGCGGCAGCAGGGCCTGCTGCAGCCCGTGCGCGAGCCGGTGCTTGGCGTCGTAGAGCCGGGCCCGCTCCAGCGCCTGCGCGATCAGGCCGCCCAGGGACGTCAGTACGGCCCGCTCGTCGGCCGGGAAGACGTGCGGCTCGGCGTAGGCCAGCACACACGTGCCCACCGGCCGCCCGGACGCGATCAGCGGCAGCCAGGCCCACGCCGCGAATCCGTCCGCGGTCTCCGGCCGGCCCGGGTACAGCCGCTCCAGCTCCTCCCGGGAGTCGAAGAACGCGGGTACCCCGCCGGCGAGCACCTGAGTGCCGGGGGTCCGCTCGGTCAGCGGCAGCCCGTCGAACCGCTCCACGGTGTGCGGGTCGGGGTAGCCGCGATGTCCCAGCACGTGCAGGCGCCCGCCCTGTGAACCGAGGATCACGAGCGCCTGGCTGCCGACCGCCGGCGCCACCTCGTCCCAGACCAGCTGCACCACGTCCTGCACCCCGACGGCCTCGGTCAGCGCGCCCGCGAGGCTCAGCACCTGGGAGATCGTCACCAGCCGGGGCGGGGGCGCGTCCTCCCGCGCCGGCTCGCGCGCCATCTCCGCCACCGCCCTGGCCCGGCTGATCCGCACGCTCAGCCCGGTCGTGCTCGGATACATCCGGAACGACAGCCACTCGCCCGGCGGGCGCAGCGCCACGAAGGACATCGCCTGCTGGCTGAGCAGCGCCCCGCGGTAACGGTCCTCGTACATCGGGTCGTTCAGCCAGGGCACCGACGCCCACAGCGGCATGCCCAGCAGCTCCCCGGCCGGTCTGCCGAGCAGTTCGGCGGCGGCCGTGTTGACGAACCCGATCCGGCCGTGCAGATCCAGCGACACCAGCCCGTACGGCAGGCGCGACACCATCCGCGTCGCCTCCACCGAGCCCAGCGTGTCCGCCACGGCCGACACCGGCTCCGCCAGCACATCGGTCTCGTGGCCGAGCGGCCGGTCCTCCCGCGCGGCCCGCTCCAGCCGCAGCGCCAGCCGATCGCAGGCCGCCCACAGACGGTCCCGCTCCCAGTCGGACAGCTCCGGCGGATGCGCCCCGGGCCAGGTCACGAACACCGCGCCGGACACCTTCCGCTCGGTCGCCACCGGCAGCGCGGCCAGCGCGAACGGGTACGGGAGCACCACCGCGATGCGCGGATAGCAGCGGGCCATCTGCTCCTCGCCGCCCACCCACACCAGCCGCCGCTCGCGCACCGCGTCGGCGACGGGGAGCGGCGCGGACAGCCCGACCCGCTCCCACGGCGCGGCGAACGCCCGGGGCATGCCCGCGTGCACCGCCATCTCCAGGACCGGCTCGTCGGGCCTGAGCAGGTAGACGGCGCCGGAGTGCGCGTGCACCTCCTGCATCATCGAGACCAGCGCGAGGGACAGCAGCGGATGGGCGGCCGGCGCACCGTCGGCCGCCGGTGCCGGTCCCGGCGCGTCGGACACGCCGACCACCTCCTCGTACGGCCTCGTCGCGCATCTGGGCACAAGATTCCCTCGCGGGCGCGCGCCGCGCACCCCGGCCGCGGGCCGGGTCCCCCCGTGCGGAGTCGCCCCCGGATACCCCTTCCCGCCGCGCCCATGCCCGGACAGCGGAAGCGCGGGCGGCGTACGGGCGGCCTCGCGTGCGCCCCCGCGCACCCTGATGGCCAGATCTCCGCGCCCGCGAACGGTACCGGCGCCCAAGAATGGGCACGCGCGTGTCGTGCCCGGACCAGGGGCGGCGACGAGGAACGGAAGAACGGGCGTACGACGACCATCCGAGGGGGCGGGGCAGTGATCCGGGTGCTTCTGGTGCAGGACGCGTGTCTGGTGCGATCGGTCCTGGCCGAATGGCTGCGGCGGGAACCCGGTCTGGACGTGGACGACACGCCATGGCGGGGTGCCGTCGCGCGGGTGCGGTCCTTAGGCCCGGACGTGTGCGCGGCGGACCTCGACTGTGCCGACGGCCATGGGGTGCCGCCGCTCGGCGAGCTGTGCCCGCCCCGCGCCGGCGGCAGGCCGCCGGCGCTCGTGGTGCTGGCCCAGGCGAACCGGCCGGGCCTGCTGAAGCGGGCCGCCGAGGCGGGCGCGCTCGGCTTCGTGGACAAGGCGGGCTCACCGGACCGGCTGGTGCGCGCCATCCGGTCGGTCGCCGCGAGGGAACGTTTCGTCGATGACTCGCTGGGCTTCGGTTTCCTCAAGGCCGCCCAGATGCCGCTGACCAGACGCGAACTGAGCGTGCTGTCCCTGGCGGCCGGAGGCGCGTCCATCGCGGAGATCGCCGGCAGCCTGCATCTGTCCCACGGCACGGTCCGCAACTACATGGCGTCGATCACCCGCAAGACGGGGGCGCGGAACCGGATCGACGCGATTCGCATATCACGCGGGGAGGGGTGGGTGTGAGGGGCGGCATGGCCCAGTGACCGGCCAGGTCCCGGTAGAGGGGCGAGGTGCGCAACAGCTCGTCGTGGGTGCCGCAGGCGGTGCGCGCGCCGTCCATGACGAGGATCAGGCCGGCGCGGCGGGCGGAGCTGATCCGGTGGGCGACGACGATCAGCGTGCCGCCCGGGCGGGCCGCGAAGGCCCGCTCGGCGCGCGCCTCCGCCTCCGGGTCGAGATGGCAGGTCGCCTCGTCCAGCAGGGCCAGCGGGGCCGGCGAGAGATGGGCGCGGGCCAGGGCGATGAGCTGTCGCTCGCCCGCGGAGAGCTCCCCCGGTTCGACGGGGGCGTGGGGGCCGCCCAGCCTGGTCAGCAGGGGGGTCAGGCCGACCGCGTCGGCCGCTGCGAGGAGTTCGGGATCGGGAACCGGGCCGGGGCGGTGCAGGGCCAGGTTCTCGGCCAGGGTGCCGGTGTGGACGTAGGCCTCCTGCGGGACGAGGACGGTTGCCCCGTGCACGCGGAGGGTGCCGTGCTGCGGGGTCAGCTGACCGGCGATCAGTGCGGTGAGCGTCGACTTGCCGGTGCCGCTGGGGCCTACGACGGCCAGGTGGGCGCCGGTGGGGAGAGTGAGGTCGAAGTCGTTCAGGACGGGTTCGCCGGCGGGGCCGTAGGCGAAGGTGAGGGAGCTCAGGGACAGAGCGGTGCCGGTGGCGTCCGGTGGAGGGGGGAGCGCGGTGGCTGGGCGGGTACGGGTCCGCTGCGGCTGGTCGCGCCCCACGGCGGAGCCGCTGGTTACGGCCCCGCGCCCCTCGAGGCGTTGGACCATGAGCCGGCGAAGCACCACTGTCAGCCGGGAGCCGCTGGTTCCGAGGCCGTGGACCAGGTTGTTCAGGGCCGGGAGCAGGGACTGGGTGACATAGGCGAGCGCGCCCACCAGGGCGCCCGGGGTCACGCCGTGGTCGAGCAGCCAGGGGGCCGTGAGCAGCAGCAGTACCGCGGGGAGTTCGCCGCCCGCCACAAGCGCGGCCACGCGGGCGACGCTCCAGTGGGCCAGGGCGCGGGCGGCCCGCAGTTCCGCTGTGGTGCGCTCGCCGACGGCGCCGGCGAGGCACTCCTCGGCGCCGGCCGCCGTGATGTCCCGCAGCCCCGAGCAGGCTGCGCCCAGCGCCTGTGCCAGCGCCTCGTCCGCGTCGAGGAACGCCTCCTGACGGCGGGCCAGCGGGCCGAGCGTCGCGGCGAACAGGGCCACCCCGGCGAGCAGCGGGGGCAGGACGACCGTCAGCAGCAGCGGGGCCAGGGAGAACAGGCCGATCAGCGCGCCGGCGGCGGTGAACAGGAACGAACGCGACACCATCACGACCCCGGCGAGCGTGTCCCGGGCGATCTCCACCTGCTGGGTGAGCCCGGACAGCGCACCCGGGTCCGCCTCCCGCACCCCGCGCGCGACCACCGCCGTGACCAGACGGTCCCGAGCCGGCTCGACCAGCGCCGCGACCACGCCGTACACCCGCCCGGTCCCGTACGCCCCGGCACACACCGCGAGCCCCGCGGCCCCCAGCCACAGCAGGCCGGCCCGCGCGTTCCCGGCCAGGAACCCGGCGTCCAGGGCCCGTGCGAGGGCGTATCCGACGAGGAAGGTCTGTCCCGCCTCCAGTACCGACCACAGTCCGAGCCGGAGCAGGACCCGCCACCGCGCACGCAGGAACCGGCGCGCCCGGCTGCGCAGCCCGGCAGGGTGCCCGCGGGCCGGTCCCTGCGCCCCGTGTCCGTCCGCCGCCCCGGACGTGCGTTCCCGGCCTTCCCTGCCCGTCAACTCCCGCTCCCGTCCGGGCTGGGGTGCTCCTCACCGGGTACGTCCGTCGGTTCGGGCCCCCGCGAGGGCGGCCGTCCGGTGGGGTCGCGCCGCGCCGCGGACGGCCGTCGGCCCGAACCGCCGTCCCGGTCGCCGTCCGGCACGGGGCGGCCACGCCGTACGCCAACCGTCTCCTCGCCGTCTCCGAACACCGCCCGGTACCCCGGCTCCTGCCACAGCTCCCGGTGCGTCCCGACGGCCCTGATCCGGCCGCCGTCCAGCCAGGCGACCCGGTCGGCGCGGGCCGCCGTCGACGCGCGGTGGGCGATCAGCAGGCGGGTGCGGTCCGGGTCGGGGGCCAGCAGGGTCTGGGTGATCCGGTGTTCGGTGACCGTGTCGAGGCTGGACAGGGCGTCGTCGAGGATGAGCAGCCGGCCGCCGTGGGCGAAGGCACGGGCGAGGCCGAGGCGTTGTGACTCGCCGCCCGAGCGGGGCGCGTCGGCGATGCGGGTGGCGTAGCCGTCGGGGAGGCGCCGTACGAAGTCGTCGGCGCGGGCGCGGAGGGCGGCGGAGCGCACGGCGGCCGGGGTGGCGGCCGTGGACCCGAAGGCGATCGTGTCCTCGACGGTCGTGCCCAGCAGGGCGGGGCGTTCGAAGGCGTAGGCGACGGCGCGGCGCAGCTCGCCGCGGGCGAGGTCGGGCAGCGGGACGCCGTCGAGGAGGACCTCGCCCGCGTCGGGGTCGGTGAGCCGGCCCGCCACCTCGGCGAGCAGGGACTTGCCGACGCCGGAGCGGCCGACGACCGCCAGGGTGGTGCCGCCCGGGACGGTCAGGTCGACGCCGTCCAGGACGGTTCGTCCGCCCCGGCGTGCGGTCACCGCCCGCAGCTCCAGCCGCCCGTTGCCCGGCGGCAGGCGGCGGCTGCCGTGACCGGGCGCGGGTTCGGCGCACACCTCGGCGAGCCGGCCCCTCGCCGCGCGGGCCCGTGCGAGCGCGGCCAGCTGGCCGACCAGCGCGCCGACGCCCGTGGCGAGCACCGCGTACCGGGAGGCGGCCAGCAGCTCGCCCACCGACAGGCGGTGCCGGGCCAGCAGCAGCCCGGCCACCGCCAGCACGCCCAGGTTCAGCAGCGGTGCCACGGTGACCGCCTGCGCGGCGGCCCGCCCCTGTACCCGCCACATGCGGTGTCCGGCACGGGACAGTTCGGGCAGGGGTGCCAGGATCCGGGCCGTCTCGCGCTCCTCGGCGCCCGCGGCCCGGATCGTACGGAAACCGCCGACCGCCTCCGCGAGCGAGTCGGCGATCCGGCCCTGCACCCGCTGGTAGTCGGCCACGCACGCCGAGGTGTCCCGGGCGAAGGTGCGCAGCAGCAGGGCCAGGACCGGTGCCCCGGTGAGGAACACGACGGCCAGCCACGGGTCGATGAGGCCCAGTGCCACCACGCCTCCGACGGGCCCGGCGAGCGCGGCGAGCAGCGCGGCCAGCGCACCCGGCGCGGTTCCGGCCTGCGCGGCGTTGCCGACCAGCCGTGCCACCAGGTCACCGGCGCCGAACCGGGTCGTCGCGCGCGGGCCGAGCGCCAGGACGTGCCCGGTGAGCTGCCGGCGCAAGCCCGCGGTGGCGTGTGCGTCGGCGGTGCCGGTCAGCACGCCCGCACAGCCGTCGAGCAGGGCGAGCAGCAGGACGACACCGGCACAGCAGCCGAGCGGGCGGGCGGCCGGGGCGCGGGCCAGCAGCAGGTCCAGGGTGTGGCCGAGCAGGGCGGGCAGCAGCAGGCCCGCCGCGGTGGCGGTCGTGCTCACGGCGCACAGCGCGGCACAGCGAGCGCCGCCCTGCCGCAGCACCCGGCGCGACAGGGCACGGTCGGCCGCACAAGTGGCGCTGGCGGAGCGGGAGTTCATCGGCTGCGGCCTCGCTCGGGTCGGACGGGAACGGGAGGGCGGCACCGGACGGACGGCCGCCGCGGGAGGGAGACCTTCGACGGCGGGCGCGCTCGCACGGCGGTCACAGGTCTTCGACGGCGAATGGACGCGGCGGCTGACCGGGGTTTGGGTCGGTGGCCGGTTCAGGCGGTTGCCGGGGGTTCGGGTTGGTGTCTGGCTCGGGCGGCCCGCCGGGGTTGGGTTGGTAGCCGGTTCAGGGCGTCTGCCGGGTTTTCGGACGGTGGCTCGTCCGTGCCGGTTGCCGGGCCCTTGGGCCGTCTAGCCCACCGTGCCGGTTGCCGGGCCGCGGGCCGACTCTCGTCCGCGCCGGTTGCCGGGGCTTCGGGTGGCGGTTCGCTCGCGGAGTTGTGGATGCCGGCATCTCGGGCGGCCGGCCTCTTCCTCGCCGGGAGGGAATCCGGTCACCCTTCCGGGCGGAGGCTCCGGACGGCCCCTCCCGCGGGGGAGGGCGCCGTCCGGAGCCGTGGACTCACCGGCCCGGTCAGAGGCAGAGCAGAACGCTCGCCGCGGAGACACAGGAGAGCAGGCTCGCGGTGCTCGCGCCGTTGTGGGTGTGCTCCTCGGACTCGAGGGTCTGCAGGTCCAGCAGTGCCATGACGGTGTCCTTTCCCTGATTGGGGACGGGGTTGTGTCACGGCTCCGTCGGTGCGGAGCCGCGTGCGTGGGCCGCCGGTGGCGGCGGAAGGAAGGGCAGGTGCGCGGTGCGGGCCTGGTCGCCGGCCGCGGCGAGTGCGAGCAGGCAGCCCGCCGTACCGGTGGCCAGGTCCATGGACAGCCGCATCATCTGGTGCCCGGGGAAGGCCAGTTGGCCCTGGTAGTCCATCGCGAACCAGCCCAGACCCGCGATCTGCTGCGCCAGCCGGTCGCGGCCGGCGCCCGGCGCGGTGCTGCGGGCGAGGTGCAGGATCATTCCGGCGCGGCCCTGGAAGAGGCCGGGCTGGGCGTAGAAGCGCGAGGTGGCGGCGGTGAGGATGCCGGTCCGGGCGCGCTCGAACTCCTCGGTGACGCCTGCCGCGTGCGCCAGGTAGTCGTCCAGGACGAGGCCGATCCCCGCGCTGCCGTCGCCCAGATAGGGCAGCGTGCGCCAGCCCTCGTCCACCTCCAGGCCGCCGCCCGCCTCCTGGGTCACACAGCAGTCCAGGTCGCGGCGGAGCGCCTCGCCCGCCGCGCCGAGGCAACCCTCGTCGCCGGTCTCCTCGTACCGCCTGAGGAGGAACAGCGCGGGCCCGCTCGCGCCCCGCAGCAGCCCGGCGCGCCGGCGCGGGGCCTCCGGGACCGGTTCGGCGAGTCGTCCCAGGAGGATGTCGGCTGCCTCGGCGGCGTGTTGCCGCAAGGCCGGCTCGCCCGTCGTGTCCGCCAGGTGGCCGAGGACCAGGCCGAGTCCGGCGAGTCCACCGTGCAGGTCGGAGGCGAGGCTGCGCCAGTTCTCCCGCAGGATGCCCTCCAGCAGGTCCAACGCCCGCTGCCGGTGGCCGAGTCGGTCGAGGACGAGGGCGACGCCCGCGAGGCCGTCGTACAGGCCGAGCGGGGTGCCGGGCGGCGGCGGGGCGGTGTGGTCCAGCAGCCAGCGTTCGCCCTCGTCGTACCGGCCGGCCCCGGACGCCTGAAGCGCGTAGAGCACTCCGGCCGCGCCGTGCGCGAGGCCGAGGCCGCCGCCGTCCGCGAACTGGGCGATGTCACCGGGGAACAGCCGGTCGTCGCGTTCCGGGCTGGCGGAGGCGAGGATCGCCTTCACCATCGAGTCCCGGCTGTAGGGCCAGTCGCCGGGCACCACCAAGGGGGCCGACCGGGTGCGCCGCCCGCCCGCCGGATCCCGGGTGATCTCCGCGACCGCCTCGTCCAGGAAGGCGCGCGGCACGTCCGGGAACTGATCGGTGATCACCTGCGCGAGATGCGCGGCCTTGCCGCGGTCCACCACGAACAGCGTGGTCACCGGCAGGAACAGGGCGAGCCGCAGACAGGCCAGCGCATAGCGGTCGACATCGGTGCCCCGGCGGTCCGGCGGGGCGAAGAAGCCGGGATGGGCGACGGTCTGCCGGGCGTTCTCCTCGGCCGGGGCGGCGGCCTCGAAGTCGATGAGATACACCGACTGTTCGTCCTCGGAGACCATGATGTTGAAGACATGCAGGTCGTTGAAGACCAGCCCGCGCGCGTGCACCGCCGCCACCGCCCGTTCCACCGCCGCGTTGATCCGCAGCGCCCACGCGGTGTACGCGGCGATCGCGGCCGGATCGGGGTCGGGAGTGAGCAAGGGGTGCCGCTCGGCGAAGAAGGAGTTGAGGGGGCGGCCCGCCAACTGGTCCATGACCAGGAACCGGTGCTCACCGAGCGTGAACCAGTCCCGTACCTCGGGCACGACCCCGGTGCCGGCGACCCGTTCCAGCGCCGCCTTCTCCCGCTCCAGCCTGGCCACCGCGTCCGCGCCGTCGGCGGCGAGACCGGCGTGCGGCCGGGCCTCCTTCAGCACCACCCGGCGCCCGTCCCGCGTGTCGGTGCCGGCGTAGACCCCGCCGCCGTTGGAGAAGTGCAGCGCCTTCTCGATGCGGTACGGCAGGTCGCCGACCGTCGTGGTGTTGCGGGCCTGAAGGTGCGGCCGCAGGAACTCCGGCAGGCTCACCCACTCGGGCACCTGGAAGGACGGCGCCCGCCGGTCCGGCACCAGCCGGCCGGTGCCGTCGGTCACCGCCGGGACCAGCGAGCCGCGCTCGTCGACGACGTACCTGCGGGCGAAGGCGCCGTAGCGGACGTAGAGCGGACCGTCGTACCAGCGCAGGTCGGTGAGGATGTACGGTCCCTCGAAACCCTCCAGCAGCGCGCCGAGTTCCCGCAGCGTCCGGTGCAGTTGCTCCTCGTCCGCCGGATAGACGGTGACGAACTTGCCGCTGGTGTCGCGGCCCGCGTACTTGGCGTTGCGCAGGTGCAGCAGGTGCGGGCCGGGCACGAACTTGAACGGGATGCGGCGCGGCACGCAGTAGTCCCAGACGAGCCGCGCGATCCGTTCCGCGTTCGCCGCCGTCGCCGAGGAGTGGATCTTCCAGCCCTGCGCCGGCGACGGCAGCGGCGCGCCGTCCGCGCCGACCGGGGTCAGCGTCAGCCAGTCGCCGGAGCGCGCCGCGTGCCAGCCCTCCGGGACGGTGCGACGCGCCGTCGCGAACAGCGGCGCCGGCTCACCGGCCGCCCCCGGCAGCCGGTCGGGCGTGTCGTAGAAGTGCCCGTCGGCGAGCGCGTACACCTCGTACCGCTTGTCCATGCGCCTCCCGCCCCTCGTCGTACGGCCGGAGACGACACTCGCAGGAGTCGCACGGTCGCGGACAGTCACGCCTGTCACGAGATCACCGTGCGGAACTCACGGGTCAAGATGTGTTCGGCGGCTTTCGAGCGGACGGGCCCGCCAGGGCACCGAAGTCTTCACAGGGGCTGCGCGGGAGCCCCACACGCGCTGTAATGGCGAAGTGGTGAGGAGCGAGGGCGCTGCGATCAGCAGGACCAGAACGGAGCGTGCCGAAGCCGCCCTGGACACGCTCACCGCGGGCCCCGCCACGCCCGATCGGCTCCGCCGGGTCCTCGAACAGGCGCTGGTGTTCGCCGGGGCCGCCTTCGCCGGGGTCTACACGCCCGGCGGCGACCCGGCGCAGCTGCAGCTCGCCGAGTCGGCGGGGCTGCCGCGCACCGTGTACGGGCTCCGCGACGGCTATCCGGCCGCCGGCGGTTCCCCGGTCGCCGACGCCCACCGCACCGGACACCCGCTCTGGCTCGGTCCCGAGCAGCTCGCCGGCTGCCCCGAGGCCCGGCGCACCCCGTCCGCGGACTTCTCCGTGGCCGTCCTGCCGCTGGGCGCGGCGGGCGGCGGCTGTCTGCTGGCCGTCAGCGAGCGCCCCGGCGGCTTCGACGCCGACGACCGTGCCTGTCTGGAGCTGGTCGCCCGCGCCATCGCCGTACCCCACCCGGCCGCGCCCGCCGATGATGGCGGCGAGCTGCCGCCGGACGCCTTCAGCCTCGCCATGGACAGCGGCCGGATCGAGGTCGGTGACGGGATCCTGCGGTTGTTCGGGCTCGCCCGGGACGCCTTCGACGGCCGCGTGGAGACCCTGCTGGCGCTCACCGTCCCCGAGGACCTGCCCGCGCTGATGTCCGTGGTCGAGGCCGACCACATGTCCATCGGCGACCGCGAGCTGGAGTTCCGCGTCCTGCAGCCCTCCGGCCCGCCCAAGTGGCTGCGGCTGCGCGGCCGGCTGCTGGCCGCGGGCGAGGGCCGCTCCGCCCGGCTCGTCGGCACCGTCGCCGACGCCTCCACCCTGCGCTCCGACGTCACCGACGTGGCCCGGGTGCAGCGCCTGGCCGCCGCCCTCGCCACCGCCACCACCGTCAAGGACGTCGGCAAGGCCGTCGTCGCCGCGCTGCGCGGGCCGCTGCAGGCCGACCGGCTCGCGCTCGCCGAACTGGAGAACGACCGGCTCGTCGTCACCGTCCTCGACCCGCCCGAACCCGAGGCCTGGCCCGAGGTGTGGCGCACCGAATGGCGCACCGAGTGGCCCGACGCGCCGGTGCGCGCGATGCCGACCCTGGCCGTCGCGCTGCGCGAGGGCCGCTCCCGCATCTGGCCCGCAGGGAGCCCGCTGGAGCCCGCCCTCGCCGAGGTCGGGCCCGGGGGCCTCGCGGTGCTGCCGCTGCCCGCCGGCGGTCGCATGGCCGGGGCCTGCCTGATCGGCTGGGACCGACCGCACCACTTCAGCCCCGACGAACGGGCCCTGCTCACCGCCTGCGCGGGCCTCGCCGGCCAGGCCCTGCTGCGCGCCCACGCCTTCGACGCCGAGCACGAACTCGTCGGCATGCTCCAGCGCACCCTGCTGCCGCGCCGGCTGCCCAGGCTGCCCGGCGCGGTCGCCGTCGCCCGGTACCTGCCCACCACCGCCGGACTGGAGGTCGGCGGCGACTGGTACGACGTGATCCCGCTCGCCGACCACCATGTGGCCCTCGTCATCGGTGACGTCCAGGGCCACAACGCGGGCGCCGCGACGCTGATGGGCCAGATGCGCACGGCACTGCGCGCCTACGCCGCCGAGGGCCACGCGCCGGACGTGGTCGTCGCCCACGCCAACCGGCTCCTCCTGGACATGGAGACCGACCTCTTCGCCACCTGCGCCTACGTCGACGTCGACATGGAGGAGGGCACCGCGTGGTGCGTGCGGGCCGGCCATCTCCAGCCCGTGCTGCGCCACCCGGACGGCACCGCCGAGATCCTGCGGGCGGAGGGCGGCCCACCGCTCGGCGTCCTCTCCCAGGCCGAGTTCCCGATGACCCCGCTGCGGCTGCTGCCCGGCACGGTGATCGCGCTGACCACCGACGGACTGGTGGAGTCGCCGGGCGCCGACATCGACGTCGGCATGGACCGGCTCGCCGCCCAACTGGCCGCCGCCGACCCCGAACACCTCGGGCTGGTCGCCGACGTGCTCCTCACCGGCGCCCACCGCGGCGACGACGTCGCCCTGCTGCTGATGCGCTACGACGGGATGGCCGTCCGTCCGCTGCGGGAGAGCTGGACGGTGTGGCGGGTGCCGGAGGCGGTGCGGCACGCCCGCCGCTTCACCCGGCGTACGCTGCGCGTCTGGGGTGTCTCGCAGGACACCCTGGACGCGGCCCTGCTGGTGGTCTCCGAACTCGTCACCAACGCCCTGGTGCACACCGACGGCCAGGTCCGCCTCGACCTCTCCCTGGTCAACCACCGCCTCCGCCTCGCCGTCGCCGACTCCTCCCCGCGCAGCCCCGTCAAGCCCACCAGCCTCGGCTGGGAGGCCACCGGCGGCCGGGGCATCCTGCTCGTGGAAGCGGTGTCGGCGGCCTGGGGGACGGTCCCGGTCAGCGGCGGCAAACAGGTATGGGCGGACCTCGTACCTCTCCACTGACCACCACGACCGCCCCCACCTGTGGCTGCTGACCGCGGGTGCCGGCTCCGGCCTGGGCGGCTGACCGCCACACGGGTGCGTTTCCGGAGGTTGGTGGGGCCTGGGGAGGCGTATCCGGGAAGGCGTGCCTAGGGTCGATAGGTGTGGTGCACACCTTCGACGAACTCGTGCAGAAGCAGCGCGCGGCCGACGCGGCCCAGGCCACGGTCGAGGAACTGCGGGACGCCTACGGCCCGCCGGCCGAGCGGGGGATGACCGGCGCCCAGTCGGGCACCTACGAGACCGCCCTGCGTGCCTGGCGGGACCTGGCCCGGGACGTGCAGACCGCGCTGAGCGAGTTCGCGAGGGACACGGGCCGGCCGCGCCCCGAGGTGGAGGCGGAGGTGGCCCGCGCGGCGGCGGAGCCCGAGGACGCATGAGCAGAACCGGCCGCCGCGCGGAGCGGTTGGCGGACGCCGCGGACGCCCGGCTGCCCGTGTACGAGGGCGGCCCCCTGCTGCGCAAGGCGTTCCCCGACCACTGGTCCTTCCTGCTCGGCGAACTCGCCCTGTACAGCCTGCTGGTGCTGGTCCTGACCGGGGTCTGGCTGACCCTGTTCTTCCAGCCGGAGATGCGCGAGGTCGTCTACACGGGCTCCTACGTGCCGCTGCAGGGAGTGCGCATGTCGGCCGCCTTCGACTCCACCCTGCACATCAGCTTCGACGTGCGCGGCGGACTGCTGATGCGGCAGACCCACCACTGGGCCGCGCTGGTCTTCGTCGCCGCGATCGGCGCGCACCTGCTGCGGATCTTCTTCACCGGCGCCTTCCGCCGGCCGCGCGAGCTGAACTGGACGATCGGCGTGACCCTGTTCGCTCTCTCGCTCGCCGAGGGCTTCGCCGGCTACTCGCTCCCCGACGACCTGCTCTCCGGCACCGGGCTGCGCATCGCGCAGGGCATCATGCTGTCGATCCCGGTCGTCGGCACGTACGTGGCGTTCTTCGCCTTCGGCGGCCAGTACCCGGCCCACGACATCGTCACCCGCCTGTATCCCGTGCACGTCCTGCTGCTCCCGGGCCTCCTGCTCGCCCTGGTCGCCGCACACCTGATCCTGGTGGTGCAGCTCAAGCACACCCAGTGGCGCGGCCCGGGCCACACCCACCGCAACGCCGTCGGCAAGCCGTTCCTCCCGCAGTTCACCGGCTCCTCCGGCGGCCTGGCCGTCATCGTCGCCGGCGTGCTGGTACTGCTGGCGGGCATCGCCCAGGTCAACCCGGTCTGGAACTACGGCCCCTACCGCCCCGACCAGGTCTCCACCGCCTCCCAGCCCGACTGGTACGTCGGCTTCCTGGAGGGCGCGCTGCGGCTGGTCCCGGCGTGGGAGACGAACCTCGCGGGGCACACCCTGATGTGGAACGTCCTGCTTCCCGCGGTCGTCCTGCCCGGCCTGCTGTTCGCCGTCCTGTACGCCTATCCGTTCGTGGAACAGCGGCTGACGGGGGAGTGGTGGGCCGAGCGGCACCTGTGCGACCGGCCCCGCGAGCGGCCGGTGCGCACCGGCCTCGGCGTGGCGGGCACGGTGTTCTACGGCGTACTGCTGCTGGCCGGCGGCAACGACGTCATCGCCCAGACCTTCCACGTCTCCGTCAACGCCATCACCTGGGTGCTGCGCGTCGCCTTCGTCGTGGCCCCGGTCCTCGCCTTCCTGGTCACCCGGTGGCTGTGCCGGGCCCTGACGGCGGCCGAGAACGAGCGGCTGGCCGAGGGCGTGCCCACGGGCGACATCCGGCAGAGCGTCACCGGCGGCTACGAGACCGATCACGAACCCGTCGCGGGGCACCGGCCCGGCGCCCCGCGCAGACCGCTCACCGGTGCGCGTACTGGAACACCATCCCGAACACCCCCCGCGCCAGAACGCCCAGGCCGATGAGGAACAGCCACAGGCCGTACACCACGCCGGTCGCCGTCAGCGCGAAACCCAGTGCGGTGACGATCGGGAACAGGCTCTCATCGGGGAAGAAGGCCACCGGCCCGGCCCCGTCCGCCACTTCCGCCTCGGTGCGGTCCTGCGCCCGCGTGCCCCGGCGCCGGTACTGGACCAGGCAGAAGAACGCGACCAGTCCGGCCATCCCGCACGCAACGACCAGTGCGGTCGTGCCCGTCTCGTCCTGCGACCACATCCCGTACAGCGCCGCGGACCCGCCGAAGAACGCCGCGACCCCGCCGAACAGCATCGCCTCCGCCTTCATCGCGCCAGCTCCTCCCCGGCCGGGCTCTCGATCTCCGGATGGTGCAGGTCGAACGCCGGGGATTCCGAGCGGATGCGGGGCAGCGCGACGAAGTTGTGCCGCGGCGGCGGGCAGGACGTCGCCCACTCCAGGCCGCGCCCCCATCCCCATGGATCGTCCACGGTGACCCGCTCGCCCTTCGTGGCGGTGCGCCAGACGTTGTAGAGGAAGGGCAGGGTGGAGACGCCCAGCAGGAACGCACCCGTGGACGAGAGGGTGTTGAGCAGCGTGAAGCCGTCCTCGGGCAGGTAGTCCGCGTACCGGCGGGGCATGCCGGCCTCGCCCAGCCAGTGCTGCACCAGGAAGGTCAGCTGGAAGGCCGGGAACAGCAGCCAGAAGTGCACCTTGCCGAGCCGCTCGTCCAGCATCTTGCCGGTGAACTTCGGCCACCAGAAGTAGAAGCCCGCGAACATCGCGAACACCACCGTGCCGAACAGCACATAGTGCAGGTGCGCCACGATGAAGTAGGTGTCGGTGAGATGGAAGTCCAGGGGCGGCGAGGCGATCAGCACCCCGCTCAGCCCGCCCAGCAGGAACGACACCAGAAAGCCCATCGACCACAGCATCGGGGTCTCGAACGACACCGAGCCGTGCCACATCGTGCCGATCCACGCGAAGAACTTGATGCCCGTGGGCACCGCGATCAGGAACGACATGATCGAGAAGAACGGCAGCAACACGGCGCCGGTGGCGAACATGTGGTGCGCCCACACCACCGCCGACAGCATGGTGATCGCGATCGTCGCCCCGATCATCGGCAGATAGCCGAACAGCGGCTTGCGGGAGAACACCGGGATGATCTCCGAGATGATCCCGAAGAACGGCAGCGCCACGATGTAGACCTCGGGATGCCCGAAGAACCAGAACAGGTGCTGCCACAGCAGGGCTCCGCCGTTCGCCGCGTCGAAGACGTGCGCCCCGAACTTCCGGCCGGCCTCAAGCGCCAGCAGTGCCGCCGTGAGCACCGGGAACGCGGGCAGGATCAGGATCGAGGTGAACAGCACGTTCCAGGTGAAGATGGGCATCCGGAACATCGTCAGGCCCGGGGCGCGCAGGCACAGGATCGTGGCGATGAAGTTCACCGCGGTCAGCGTCGTCGACACACCCGCGACCACCAGCCCCATCGCCCACAGGTCGCCGCCCGCGCCGGGGGAGAAGTAGGCGCTGTTCAGCGGCGCGTAGGCGAACCAGCCGAACGCCGCCGCCCCGCCGGGCACCAGAAAGCCGGAGACCACCATCAGGCCGCCGAACAGGAACATCCAGTACGACAGCGCGTTCAGCCGCGGGAAGGCCAGGTCCGGCGCGCCGATCTGCAGCGGCATCACAGCGTTGGCGAACCCGGCGAACATCGGGGTCGCGAACAGCAGCATCATGATCGTGCCGTGGATCGTGAAGAACTGGTTGTAGCCGTGCTGGCTCAGGAACTGCAGACCCGGCCGGGCCAGTTCCGCGCGCATCCCGAGGGCGAGCAGTCCGGCGAGCAGGAAGAAACAGAACGCCGTGACCATGTAGAGCCGGCCGATCACCTTGTGGTCGGCCGTGGAGGCCCAGCGCAGCAGGGCCCGGCCGGGGCGCGGGGCGGGCGCCGTGTAGCGCGCGACGACCTCGCGAGTATCCGACATTTCCGGTAGTTCCGTCATCGCGGTCGACGCTACTCCCCGTGACCGGCGGCCTGCCGCGCGCCACGCCCTCCCGCCCGGGGTCGTATCCGCCGCTCGGCCGGGTACCCGGTGGCCATGAACTCCGCCATGCACACAGCCGCCACGAGCACCCAGGTGTTCGGGTACGTCCTTATCCTGCTCGCCGGGGTCGCCTGCGTCGCCGGACTGCTCTGGGCCTTCCGGCTCGGCTTCCAGGTGCGCCGGCGCGAACCGGCCCCGCCGCGCCCCGACGAGCATCCCCGGATGCCGGCGTCCGGCCCGGTCCGCGAGACCTTCGAGATGCGTGAACCGGACGAGGTGCCCCGGGCCGCGGGCGACAGCGAGCGGCTCACCCCCTACCAGGTCGGCACCGTCCGCTCCCGGCGCGCCGACGACCAGCGCCGCCCGCGCTGGTCGCCCGGCTCCAGCGGATCCTTCGGCGGCGGAGGCGGCGGCCGGACCTGATCGGCCGCCGCGTTTGCGGACACGGCGGCACGGGGACCCGGTGGGGCACAGATCGCACACGGATCGCACACGGACCGCGCGGGGCCGGTGGACCGGCCCCGCCCGGCGCACGACGCAGAAGGAAGATGGACGACGTGACCGCGCCCGCGCATCCCAGTGACAAAACCGACCTCCCCTACGCCGAGACCGGCTGGGCCAAGGCCCGCCGACGCCGGGACCGGGGAGTGCGCACATGTCTTCCCGCCGTCGCGGACCGCGGTCCCGCGCAACGGCAGGGCGCCGTCGCCGAGGACCACATCGTGCGGGGCGAGGACTGAGGGAGCTGGTGCCCTCCGGCCGGTCCGGCACCCGGGAACGCCCCCTCGGCCTCGCGCACGCCGTGCTCGTCGCACGGCACTTCCTCGGCGACGACGATTTCGTGATGCTGTGGGGCGTGTTGCGCACTGCCCGGCTGTACGGCGGGCACGGCGGGAACTTCGGTGTCGACCCGCGGCATCATCGCGGAGTTCGGCGGCCGGGAGCGCTCGCCGTGTGCCGTCAGCCGCTGAACTCCCCCGAGCGCAGCCGCTGGTAGTGGGCGGAGCAGTCCGCGTACGTGGGCAGCAGCCCGGACCGCTCCGCCTCGGCCAGGGACGGCGCCTCGGCGTCCTTCGGCGACAGCAGCGGCTCGATGCCCTGCGGCCAGGCGATGCCCAGCGCCGGGTCGAGCGGGTGCAGCCCGTGCTCGTGCTTCGGCGCGTACCCGGCCGAGCACAGGTACACCACCGTGGCGTCGTCGGTGAGCGCCATGAAGGCGTGCCCGAGGCCTTCGGCGAGGAACACCGCACGCCGGGTGTCCTCGTCCAGCCGTACGGCCTCCCACTGTGCGAAGGTGGGGGAGCCGACGCGGATGTCCACGACCACGTCGAGGACGGCACCGCGCACGCACGTGACGTACTTGGCCTGGCCGGGCGGCACGTCGGCGAAGTGGACGCCGCGCAGCACGCCTCGCCGGGACACCGAGCAGTTGGCCTGGGCGAGGTCCAGGTCGTAGCCGGTGGCCTCGCGGAACTCCGCGCCCCGGTACCATTCGTGGAAGCTGCCCCGCTCGTCCGGGAACACCCGGGGCTCCAGCACCCAGGCGTCACCTACCCCCAGTTGCCGCACGCCGTCATGCCTTCCGTGTCGTGGTGGTCGTCCCCGTTCCCCGTACGCCGCCGAGCAGGCGCCGTGCCCCGCGCAGCAGCCGGCGCAGCATACCGGGCGGCGCCGGGCGGACCACCCGCAGCAGCAGGGGCAGCCTCAGGATCCGTCCGCCGGTCGGGCGCGGTTCGGTGCGCCACAGGGCGCTGCGCAGCTCGCGCAGCGGCAGATCGGCCGCCAGCAGCGCGTGGACGCCGTCGGCGCAGTCCGGGCCGGTCCAGGAAGGCGCGCCGGAGCATCTTGTGCGGGGCGAGGCTGTCGATCAGGGGCGCGTTCTCGACCGTGGCGTGCGGGTGGTTGCGGCGGAACAGCTCCACCGGCACGGGCCGGCCCCTTCCGGCCGTCTTGCCGACGATCACATCGGCCGTGTTCGCCACTCCGTAGTCGTACATCCGCTCCAGGGCCTCGTCGCCGAGCGCGTCCAGACGGGGCGGGGTGGCGTCGGCGGAGCGGTCGTCCACGAAGAGCAGTTCGTACGCGTCGATGTCCGGCCCCGGGTTGTACACGGGGACGATGACGCTGACCTTGACCGGCATCCGGCTCCAAGCCCCCTTTGTTCGCTCCCCGTTGCCTCCTTGGCGCGGTGAGCGTGGCCGCATGCTAACCCGGCCCCTTGCCGCGGATGCGTGTCACCCCGCTCCGCGGCAAGGGGCCGGGCCCGGCGGTCAGGCGTGGGTCTTGGCGAGGAGCTCCAGGACCTCGGCGGTCGTGCCGCTCTCGCCGAGCCGCGGGAAGATCCGCTCGACACTGTTGGCGTGCGCCTCGGGGACGGCGTCGGCCATCGCGTCGGTGGCGAGGGTGACGTGGTAGCCGTGGGCGTAGGCGTCGCGGGCGGTGGACTCCACGCCGATGCTGGTCGCGATGCCGGTCAGCACGATCTGGGTGATACCCCGGCGGCGCAGCTGGACGTCCAGGTCGGTGCCGTGGAAGGCGCTCCAGTTGTGCTTGGTGACGCGGATGTCGCCGGGGTGGCCGGTCAGTTCCTCGACGAGGACGTCCCAGCCCTCGGGGAAGGCGAGCCCGCGCGCCTGCTGCTCGGTGCGGCCGGGGACGGCGTCGGCCCAGTCGGGCGCGAAGGAGACGCGGACGAGAACGACGGGCAGGTTCCGGGAGCGGAAGGCGTCCGCCAGTTCGGCGGTGCGGGAGACGACGTCCGCGGCCGCGTGCGGCTGGACGGGCATGCCCACGATCCCGTTCTGCAGGTCGATCGCGACGAGGGCGGTACGGGGGTCGAGCGTGGTGAGCGACATGAGTCGGTCGGGCCTTTCCGGTGGTTCGGTGGGTGGTGGGGGTGAGCCGGCCGAGCGAGCGGTCCGGCAGGGCCGTCGCCGGGCAGTGGCGCGGTGCCGGCGAGCATGAACGGGGCCAGGCCGTGCAGCCCGGCAGTGTCGGCGCGGGACGCGTGAAACGCCGCGGTCGCGGCGGACGCGCCCGGCGCGCCGAGGTACATGGAGATCCGCAGCGGCCCGGCCGCGGAGGCGATCCGCTCCGGATCGGCCTGCCGGTGCAGGATGTTCTGCGCGGCCGGGCCGATGAGGACCTGCGGGACGCCGAGCAGCGCCCGGGTCCGGGCGGGCCCGTGGGCCCGGTCGACCGCGGCGGACAACGGGTGCGCGTCCGGGTTGGCGGTGGCCGGCGCGGCGAGCACCTCCGAGGGGCTGTCCCCTCCGGTGCGTTCCGCCTCGCTGCGGGTCGGCCGCAGGGCCGCCGGGTGCGCCGCCGAGGTCCCGAAGTCCCGTGGGACCCGCGCCGCGATCGGTGCGCCCAGCGAGGGCGCGAGCCCGCCGAGCAGCCTGGCGACGCCGACCAGGGCCGTACGGGCGAGGTGGAGCCCACACGGACCGAACGGCATCGGCGGGGTCGGCCGGCGCTCGAATCCCGCAGGGGCGGGGCGGGTGACCTTCCCGGTGCGTCCGGCGAGCCTCGGTATCACGGCTGCGACAGCCGTTCCACCAGCTCCAGTGCCGTCAGGACCGTCTGCCGTTCCTCCTCCGTGTAGCGGTCCTGGAAGGCGCGGGCCAGCCACTCCTCGCGGACCTGGCGGTTGCCCTCTGTCCGGGCCCTCCCCGCGTCGGTCAGGGTGACCAGCTGGCGGCGGCCGTCGTCGGGATCGGGGGCGCGCCGGATCAGACCGTGCTGGTCCAGTGCGGCGAGTGTGGTCGCCATCGACTGCGGGCGTACGCCCTCGGCGGCGGCGAGTGCGCTGGCCGTGGCGGCGCCGTGCTTGCCGACCAGGGTGAGCGCCGACTCCTGGGAGGGGCTGAGGTCGGTGTCCTGCGCGACCTCGCGGATACGGCGCCGCAGCCGGCTGAAGACCACGCGCAGATCGCGCGCGGCACGTGCGGCGGAGTCGGAGATGTCAGCCATGCCGCCCACCCTAGGACCGACAGCCGAAACTGTCCAGTCTGGGCTGTTCAGTTTTGCCTGAATGAATGCCGGGTACTCGCCCGTCCTCGGACAGCGCAGCACGTCGGTGAACGCAGTACGTCGGTGAACACAAGGAGCGCAGATGACCCCTCCGGACACGTCCGGCCTGGAGGCGGCTCTTCGCGCCGAGGTGGACGGCGAGGTCCGCTTCGACGCCGGCAGCCGCGGTGCCTACGCCACGGACGGTTCCAACTACCGGCAGGTCCCCCTGGGCGTCGTCGTCCCCCGCACCGTCGAGGAGGGCGCCCGGGCGCTGTCGGCGTGCGCACGCTTCGACGCCCCCGTCCTCTCCCGGGGCGGTGGCACCAGCCTGGCCGGACAGTCGACCAACACGGCCGTCGTGATCGACTGGAGCAAGTACTGCACCCGGCTGATCTCCGTCGATCCCGTGCGGCGCACCTGTGTGGTCGAGCCCGGCATCGTCCTGGACGAGCTGAACCGCCAACTCGCCTCGCACAAGCTCCAGTTCGGGCCGAAACCCTCCACCCACAGCCACTGCGCACTCGGCGGCATGATCGGCAACAACTCCTGCGGCGCCTCCGCGCAGGCCTACGGCAAGACCGTCGACAACGTCCGGCGGCTGGAGATCCGCACCTACGACGGACAGCGTGCCTGGGTCGGCCCCACCCCGCCCGACGAGCGCGCCCGGATCATCTCGGGCGGCGGCCGGCTCGCCGAGATCTACGCCGGCCTCGACCGCATCGCCACCGAGTACCTCGCCGACATCCGCCGCGGTTACCCGAAGATCCCGCGCCGCGTCTCCGGCTACAACCTCGACTCCCTGCTGCCCGAGAACGGCTTCGACGTGGCCAGGGCGCTCGTCGGCAGCGAGGGCACCCTGGTCACCGTCCTGCGCGCCGAACTCGACCTCGTCCCGGTGCCGCCGTACCAGTCGCTGCTGGTCCTCGGCTACGACGACATCTGCGCCGCCGCCGATGACGTGCCCCGCCTGCTGGAGCACTGCTCGCCCAGCCAGCTGGAGGCGCTGGACGACCGCATGGCGCAGCTGATGCGCGAGGAGGGCGCCTACCTCGACTCGCTCGACGCACTGCCCGAGGGCCGCAGCTGGCTGTTGGTGCAGTACAGCGGAGACACTCAGGAGGACGTGGACGAGCAGGCCCACGCCCTGCTGCGCGCCGTCGGCCGCGACGAGAAGGAGAGTGCCGTCGCCTTCTCCGACGACCCCGAACGCGAGCAGAAGATGCTCAAGGCCCGCGAGGCCGGCCTCGGCGTCACCGCGCGCCCGCCCGACGACCGCGAGACCTGGGAGGGCTGGGAGGACTCCGCCGTACCGCCGGAAAGGCTCGGCGACTATCTGCGGGACCTGAAGCACCTCTTCGACGAGTTCGACTACGACCACCCGTCCCTGTACGGCCACTTCGGGCAGGGCTGCGTCCACACCCGCATCCCCTTCGACCTCAGGACCGCCGACGGCGTGGCCCACTTCCGTCGTTTCGTGGAGCGCGCCGCCGACCTCGTCGCCTCCTACGGCGGCTCCCTGTCGGGCGAGCACGGCGACGGACAGTCCCGCGGCGAACTCCTCACCCGCATGTTCGGCGAACGGCTGGTGACCGCCTTCGGCGAGCTCAAGGCACTCTTCGACCCCCGCGACCGGATGAACCCCGGCAAGATCGTCCGCCCCAACCCCGTCGACGGACAGCTCCGGCTCGGCCCCGGCTGGCGGCCGGTCACCCCCGCGACCCACTTCGACTTCCCCGAGGACGAGCACTCCTTCAACCGCGCGGTCATGCGCTGCGTCGGCATCGGCAACTGCCGCAGTCACTCCGGCGGCGTGATGTGCCCGTCCTACCGGGCCACGATGGAGGAGGAGCACTCCACCCGCGGCCGGGCCCGGCTGCTGTTCGAGATGCTCGACGGCCATGCCGACTCCGCGATCAAGGACGGCTGGCGCTCCACCGCCGTACGTGACGCGCTCGACCTGTGCCTGGCCTGCAAGGGCTGCAAGTCCGACTGCCCGACCGGCGTCGACATGGCCACCCTCAAGGCCGAGTTCCTCGCCCACCACTACGAGGGCCGCATGCGTCCGGCCGCGCACTACGCCCTGGGCCGGCTCCCGGTGTGGGCGCGCCTGTCCCGCCTGGCCCCCTCCCTGGTCAACTCCGCGCTGCACGCGCCCGGTCTGGCCCGCGCGGGCAAACGGCTGGCCGGTGTGGACGGCGCCCGCTCGGCACCGGTGTTCGCCGGGAAGTCCTTCGTCCAGGCATGGCGGGCCCAGGGCCGGGAGCAGCCGGACCCGGCCGACCCGCGCACCGTGGTGCTGTGGCCCGACACCTTCACCAACTACTTCCACCCCGCGATCGCGGCGTCGGCCGTACGCGTCCTGGAGGACGCGGGCTTCCGCGTCGCCGTGCCCACCGAGCCGGTGTGCTGCGGCCTGACCTGGATCTCCACCGGTCAACTCCCCGCGGCCAAGAAGGTGTTGGCCCGCACCTTCGCGGTGCTGCGCCCGTACCTTGAGGCGGGCACACCGGTCATCGGCCTGGAACCCTCCTGCACGGCCGTCTTCCGCGCCGACGCCCCCGAACTGATGCCCGCGGACCAGGACGTGCGGCGACTGGCCGGACAGGTCCGCACCTTCGCCGAACAGCTCGTCCACCACGCCCCCGGCGACTGGCGCCCGCCGCAGCTCGCCCGGCAAGCCACCGTGCAGACCCACTGCCACCAGCACGCCGTCATGAAGTTCGACGCCGACGAGGAACTGATGCGCCGCGCCCACCTGGACGCCGACGTCCTCGACGAGGGCTGCTGCGGGCTCGCCGGCAACTTCGGCTTCGAACGCGGCCACCACGAGGTCTCCATGGCCGTCGCCGAACTGGGCGTCCTGCCCTCCGTGCGCGCCGCAGCACCGGACAGCCTGGTCCTCGCCGACGGCTTCAGCTGCCGCACCCAGATCGAGGAGGGCGGCACCGGCCGCCGCGCCCTGCACCTGGCCGAGGCCCTGGCGCTCGCCCTCGACGGCAACCTGCCCAGCGACCACCCGGAACGCCTGGCCGACCGCCCGCCCGAGCCCTCGCCGGCGGCCCGTTGGGCGACGACCGCCTCCGCCGCCGCGTTGGGCGCGGGCGCCGCGTACGGACTGGGCCGGCTCAGGAGGCGGGCGTGACCGACCGACCGGCCGTCGACGACGTCGACACCGCCGTCTACACCGTGCCCACCGACGGCCCCGAGGCCGACGGCACCCTGGCCTGGGACAGGACCACCCTCGTCCTGGTCACCGCCCGCTCGGGCACCACCACCGGCCTCGGCTACACCTACGCACCGGCAGCCACCGCCCACGTCGTCCGCGAACTCCTCGCCGGCACCGTCACCGGGCTCCCGGCGCTCGATGTGCCGCGCGCCAACGAGCGGATGTGCCGGGCGGTACGCAACGCCGGACTGCCCGGTGTGGCCGCCCAGGCGACCGCCGCCGTCGACATCGCCCTGTGGGACCTCAAGGCCCGCCTGCTCGGCCTGCCCCTCGTCGCCCTGCTCGGCGCCGCCCGCGACGACGTGCCCGTCTACGGCAGCGGCGGCTTCACCACCTACGACGCCGAGCGCCAGCACCGCCAACTGCGCGGCTGGGCCGAGGACGAGGGCATCCCCCGGGTCAAGATCAAGATCGGCGAGTCGTGGGGCGGTCAGGAGCGCCGCGACCTCGAACGGGTCGACCGGGCGCGGGCGAGCGTCGGCGACGCGGTCGAGCTGTACGTCGACGCCAACGGGGGCTACACCGGCGGGCAGGCCGCGCGCGTCGGCGGCGCGCTCGCGGACCGGGGCGTCACCTGGTTCGAGGAACCGGTGTCCTCCGACCACCTGACGCTGCTCGCGGACCTCCGCGGCCGCCTCCCGATGGACGTCACCGCCGGCGAGTACGGCTACACCCTGCCCTACTTCGAGCACATGCTGGCCGCCGGGGCGGTCGACTGTCTCCAGGCCGATGCCACCCGGTGCTGCGGCATCACCGTCTGGCTGCGCGCCGCCGCGCTCGCCCACGCGCGGGGGATCGACATCTCCGGCCACTGCGCCCCGCACGCCCACGCGCACGCCGCCGCGGCCGTACCCAATCTGCGCCACCTGGAGTGGTTCCACGACCACGTCCGCATCGAGCGGCTCCTCTTCGACGGCGTCCTCGACCCCGGCGGCGGCAGCATCACGCCGGGTGCCGACGGGGCACCCGGGCTGGGGCTGAGCCTCGTGGCGGAACGGGCCGATCCGTACCGGGTGCAGTGAAGTCACCGCACGGGAAAGGGAGTTGATCATGCCATCGACCGTCGTCATCACCGGTGCCAGCGCCGGGATCGGGCGCGCCACCGCCCGTCTGTACGGCCGGCGCGGCGCGAACGTCGTCCTGGTCGCGCGCGGCGAGGGTGGCCTGCGGGCGGCGGCGGACGAGGTCGCGGCCCTCGGCGGACACCCCCTCGTGCAGATTGCCGACATGGCGGACCAGGCCCGGGTCGAGGCCGTCGCCGAGGCCGCGGAGGAGGAGTTCGGCCCGGTCGACGTATGGATCAACTGCGCCTTCGCGACCGTGTTCGCGCCGTTCGACGAGATCACCCCCGAGGAGTTCCGGCGGATCACCGACGTCACCTACCTCGGCTTCGTCAACGGCACCCGCTCGGCCCTCAGGCGCATGCTCCCGCGCGACCGGGGCACGATCGTGCAGGTCGGCTCGGCGCTCGGGGAGCGGTCGATCCCGCTGCAGTCCGCGTACTGCGGCGCCAAGCACGCCATCAACGGCTTCACCTCCGCCCTGCGCACGGAACTGCTGCACCGCGGCAGCGGCGTCCACGTCACCGTGGTCCAGATGCCCGCGGTCAACACCCCCCAGTTCGAATGGGTCCGCTCCCGGCTCTCGAAGCACCCCATGCCGGTGCCGCCGATCTACCAGCCGGAGGTCGCCGCCCGGGCCGTGCTGTACGCGGCCGACCACCCGCGCCGCAAGCAGTACTACGTCGGCGCCGGCGCCGCGGCCACGATCTGGGCCAACCGGCTCGCCCCGGCCCTGCTCGACCGCTATCTCGCCCGCACCGGCTTCGACGCCCAGCAGACCGACCGGATCCCGCCCGCCGGACTGGACAACCTCTTCGCGCCCGTGGACCAGGACCCCGCCGCGGACCAGGGCTCCCACGGCTCCTTCGACGACAGCGCCCACCCGCGCTCCTGGCAGCAGACCCTGGCCCGGCACCCCGCCGCCACCGCCCTCGGCACCGGCGCCGCCGTAGTCGGCGCGGTCAGCGGCATCCGCCGGCTGACCTCCGGGTCCGCATAGGCTTGAGGCCGTGCGCCTCCTGCTCATGTCCGACACCCATCTGCCCCAGCGCGCCAAACGGCTCCCCGAGCCGCTGCTCGCCGAACTCCCGTGCGCGGACGTCGTGTTCCACGCCGGGGACTGGGTCGACACCGCCACCCTGGACCTGCTGGAGAGCCGCAGCCGCCGGCTCGTCGGGGTCCACGGCAACAACGACGGCCCGGACCTACGGGCCCGGCTCCCCGAGGTGGCGTACGCCGAACTGGACGGCCTGCGCTTCGGCGTCGTCCACGAGACCGGCCCCGCGCAGGGCCGTGCGGCCCGCTGCGCCGCCCGCTTCCCCGACCTCGACGTCCTGGTCTTCGGCCACAGCCACATCCCCTGGGACACCACCGCACCGACCGGCCTGCGCCTGCTCAACCCCGGCTCACCGACCGACCGCCGCCGCCAGCCCCACTGCACGTACATGACCGCCGTGCTCGCCGACGGTGCGCTCACCGACGTGACCCTGCACCGCCTGCCGCAGCGGTGACGTCCTGTGCCAGGATGCCGAGATGATCTCTGACACGGACATACCGGGTGACGTCGTTCCGGCAGGTCGCATGGCCGGAAGCGAGCAGCCCGTACTCGCTCTGCCCGGCGGATTCGAGCTACGGCCCTGGCACGCAGACGACGCCGGCACGCTGCTGACCGCCGGCCAGGATCCCGCGATCCGCAAGTGGAACCGGTTCACCGTCGGCAGCCGTGAGGAGGCGCTCGCCAGGATCGAGCGCATGCACGCACGCTGGCAGGCCGAGATCGCCGCGATATGGGCCATCGCCAGGCCCGGTGGCCCGGCCGTCGGACTCTGCGGATGGGGCGACTTCGACCTGCACGGCGGCAGCGCCGAGATCCTCTACTGGCTCCTGCCCGAGGCGCGCGGCGGCGGCATCGCCGTCGAGGCCACCCGCAGGCTCACCCAATGGGCCTTCGACGACCTGGGCCTGCACCGCCTGCGCCTGTGCCACTCGGTCGCCAACCCGGCGTCCTGCCGGGTCGCCGAGAAGGCCGGATACACCTACGAGGGCACCCAGCGCAGCGCTCTCCTGCACAGCGACGGCTGGCACGACCAGCATCTGCACGCGCGCGTGGCGGGCGACGCGGAGTAGGTGCCGGCCGGGGGTGCCCAGGGGGTTGCCGTCACCGGCGCCGACGGGTGCGGCACTTTCGTCTCCCTCGCAGCAGCCGTGCCGCCGTGTACGCCAGTGCGGCCAGCGCCGCCGCGACGAGGCCCGCCCGCCTGGCCAACGGCGCCCCGGCCGTGCGCAGGAGGTCGAGTGGTCGGGGCTCCTCCTCTTCGTCGTCCTCGGTGGCGGGCTCGGGACTCGTGGTCAGCCGGGTCGCCAGGCAGTCCGCGAACCGGCCCACCAGGCGGTCGCCGACCTCGGCCAGCACGCCCCGCCCGAACTGCGCGGGGCGGCCGGTCACCGTGAGGTCGGTGTGTACCGACACCGCGGTGCCGCCGTCGTGGCCGGCCAGGGTGGCGGTGACCGTCGCCCTGGCCGTGCCCTGTCCCCGGGTCTCCCGGCCGTTCGCCGCGAGCACCATCCGGTGTGCCGCCTCGTCCTGCTCCTCGAAGACCGCCGTGCCCCGGTAGGCGACGGTGACCGGGCCGACCCTGACCTTCACCGAGCCGGTCACCGTCCTGCCGTCGTAGTCCTCCACCACCGCGCCCGGCAGACACGGTGCGACCCGCTCGATGTCGAGCAGTGCGTGCCAGGCGTCGTCGACCGGGACGGGGACGGTGAACTCGTGGTGCAGTTCCATGACGGGCTCCGTAGGTTGTCAGGCGGAATCCTCAGGCGGCGGGCGGGTGGATGGCCCCGGCGGTGGTGGTCAGCGGCGCGCCGCTGCCGCCCCAGCGCAGCGCGACGATCTCGGCGGCGACGGACACGGCGACCTCCTCGGGCGTACGGGCCCCGAGATCGAGCCCGAGAGGCGAGCGCAGCCTGGACAGTTCGGCCTGCGTCAGGCCGGCCTCCTTCAGGCGCGCGAGCCGCTCCTCGTGGGTCTTCCGGCTGCCCATCGCGCCGATGTAGGCGGCCGGGCGGCGCAGGGCCTCCCGCAGCAGGGGCACGTCGAACTTCGGGTCGTGGGTGAGGACGCAGATCACGGTGCGGTCGTCGGTGTCCGCGCCGGCGAGATAGCGGTGCGGCCAGTCGACCACGACCTCGACGGCCGCCGGGAACCGTTTGGGCGTGGCGAAGACCGGACGCGCGTCGCACACGGTGACCCGGTAGCCGAGGAAGTCGCCGATCCGCGCCACGGCGGCCGCGTAGTCGATCGCGCCGAAGACCAGCATGCGCGGCGGCGGTGCGAACGACTGCAGGAACACGGTGACGGCGTCCTCGCGGCGCTCCCCGTGCGGCCCGTAGTGGCGCAACACCGAGGCGCCGAGCGCGAGTTCGCCGCGCGCGTCGGCGGTGACGGCGACATCGAGGCCGTTCGCGCCGAGCGTGCCCGCCGCCCGGTCCGGCCAGACCACGAGCGTGGCCCCGCGCGGCGCCGGTCCGTCCACCACCGTGGCCACGGTCACCGGTTCGCCCCCGGCGACCGACGCCGCGACCGCGCCGAAGGCCGGGTCCGACCCGGGCGTCACCGGTCGTACCAGCAGGGTGATCTCGCCGCCGCAGGTCAGCCCGACCGCGAACGCGTCCTCGTCGCTGTAGCCGAAGGTGGCGAGGCGCGCCTCGCCGCTCGCCACCACCTCCTGGGCGAGCTCGAACACCGCGCCCTCCACACAGCCGCCGGACACGCTTCCCACGACCTCGTCGTCCGGACCCACCGCCATCGCGGCACCGGGGCCGCGCGGCGCGCTGCGGCTGACCGCGACGACCGTGGCCAGCCCGAACGGGATCCCGGCCGCGTGCCACTGCGCCAGCGCCGGCAGGATCTCACGCACCATGCGCTCCTCTCACCGGGGCCGCGGCGCTCTCGGTGCCGCGCACCACCGCCGCCAGCCGCTCCAGCGCCGCCAGGCTGTGCCCCGCGACGAAGGCGTCCACGCTGGGCAGCGCCGCCGCCATTCCGGCCGCGAGCGGCGCGTAACCGGGCAACGCCTTGCGGGGGTTCGCCCACACCACCTGGTGGGCCAGGGCGTGCAGCCGGCGCATCTGCCGACCCAGCAGCTCCGGATCGCCGCGCTCCCAGCCGTCCGAGAGCAGGACGACGATCGCGCCACGCGCCATCCCGCGCTGCCCCCAGCGGTTCAGGAACTCGCGCAGCAGCTCGCCCAGCCGGGTGCCGCCCCGCCAGTCGGGCACCGCCGCCGCCACGGCCGCCATCGCCAGGTCGGGGTCCCGGTGCGAGAGTTCCCGGGTCACGCGGGTCAGCCGGGTGCCGATGGTGAACACCTCCGTGCGGCCCGCGCGCACCGCCGCGTGCGCGAACCGCACCAGTGCGTCGGCGTACGGGGCCATCGAGCCGCTCACGTCGACGAGCAGCACCACTCGGCGGGGCCGCGCCACGCGGGCGTGCCGCCGCAGCCGGGCCGGTTCCCCGCCCCGCCGCAGCAACTCCCGTACGGTGCGCCGCGGATCGACCTCGCCGCGCCGGGCGGGCCTGCGCCGCGCCGAGCGCCGTGTCTGCCCCGCGAGGGCGAACGCGGCGAGCAGCCGGTGCACCTGGACCCGTTCGGCGGGGTCCAGCGCGGCGAAGTCGCGGTGCCGCAACACCTCGGCCGAGCCGGCGAGCGCGGCGACGGGCGGTCCCGGCGGTTCGCCCTCACCCGGCGTACGGGGTCCCGTGGGCGTCTCCCGGGTGACGAGCCGCAGCCGGGGTGGGGGAGCGGCGGGCACCGGACGACGGGCCTGTTCACCGGAGGGACCGAAGTACGCGGCGAACACCCGCTCGTAGCGCTCCAGATCGTCGTGCCCGCCGCACAGCGTCGCCCGCCCCGCCCAGTACACGTCCGCCCGCGCCTCCGGCCGCAGTACGGCCACGGCCCGCAGGAAGGCGTGCAGCCGCTCGGTGCTCGCGTCGACGCCGGCCGCCCGCAACGCCCTCACGAAGCCGACCAGCACGGCATCCGCGCCGAGGTGTCCGGTGGCCCCGTCCTGCCGTACGGCCCCCGCAGCCGGCGGGCGGCCCGTTCCGTTCCCGGTCCTGTCCACCGCTGTCACCCGCCCCGGGACGCGAGGAGCGCCGTGAGGTCGAGCCCCCGCGCCCGGTCCGTGTCCTCGCGGTACTTCAGCACCGAGCCCAGCGTCGCCAGCGCCAGCTCCGTGTCCACCTCGCTCGCCCCCAGCGCGTCCAGGGCCTCGGCCCAGTCCAGGGTCTCGGCCACTCCGGGCGGCTTGAGGAGGTCCGCGCCCCGCAGCGCCTGCACCAACGCCGTGACCTGCTCGGCGAGCCGCGCCGACACCCGGGGCAACCGGCGCCGCACGATGGCCAGTTCACGGGCGAAGGACGGATGGTCGAACCAGTGGTAGAGGCACCGCCGCTTCAGCGCGTCGTGCACCTCCCTGGTCCGGTTCGAGGTCAGGACGACGACCGGCGGATCCTCGGCGCGCAAGGTGCCCAGCTCCGGGATGGTCACCGAGTACTCGGACAGCAGCTCCAGCAGGAACGCCTCGAACTCGTCGTCGGCCCGGTCGATCTCGTCGACCAGCAGCACCGCCGGCCGGGTCTGCAGGGCCTGCAGCAGCGGCCGGGCGACGAGGAAGCGGCGGTCGTACAGCTCGCTCTCCAGGCGGTCCGCGTCCGTGACCCCGGCCGCCTCGGCGGCCCGCAGGTGCAGCAGCTGGCGCGGGAAGTCCCAGTCGTACAGGGCTTGCGAGGCGTCGATGCCCTCGTGGCACTGCAGCCGGATCAGCGGCGCGCCGAGCGCCTCGGCGAGGGCGGCGGCGAGCGCGGTCTTGCCCACGCCCGCGTCGCCCTCGCAGAACAGCGGCCGGTGCAGCCTCAGGGCCAGGAAGCAGGTGACGGCCAGCCCTTCGTCGACGAGGTACCCCGTCTCCTCGAGGCGGGCCCGCACCTGCTCCGGGTCGTCCATCGTGGTGATCGGCGCTCACCCCATTCCGGTGGCGGTCAGCACCGCCCGCCTGGTCAGCACCCGTGCGAGGTGCTGCCGGTACTCGGGCGAGGCGGAGAGATCCCGCGTCGGCCGGGTCCCGTCCGCCGCCGCTTCGGCGGCCCGGGCCACGGCCCGCGGGCCGTCGGCACCCGCCAGCGCCCGCTCGGCCGCGGTCGCCCGGAGCGGGGTCGCGCCCATGTTGGTCAGCCCGACGCGGGCCTCGGCGATCCGCCCCTCGGCGCGCCGCACCAGTGCGGCGACGCCGACGACGGCCCAGGACTGGGCGACCGGGTGGAACTTCTCGTAGTGGAAGTCCCAGCCGTCCGTCTTCGGGATCCGCACCTGGAGCAGCAGGTCGTCGGCGGCGAGCGCCGACTGCAGGTAGTCCACGAAGAACTCGCGCGCGGCGATGGTGCGGCGCCCCGCCGGTCCGGCCACGACCAGTTCGGCGTCCAGGGCCAGCGCCACGGCGGGCAGGTCACCGGCGGGGTCGGCGTGGGCGAGCGAGCCGCCGAGGGTGCCCCGGTGCCGGACGGCCGGGTCGGCCACCGTGGCCGTCGCCTGCGCGAGCAGCCCGGCGTACCGGCGCACCAGCGGGTCGCGCTGTACCTCGTGGTGCGTGGTCATCGCGCCGATGACCAGCGTGTCGCCGTCCTCGCGGACCCCGCGCAGCTCGGGGATCCGGCCGACGTCCACGAGCAGTTCCGGGAAGGCCAGCCGCAGACGCAGCAGCGGCACCAGGCTCTGCCCGCCGGCCAGCACCTTCGCCTCCTCGCCCGCGCCGGCGAGCGCGTGCACGGCGTCGTCCACGCTGTCGGGACGGGTGTACTCGAACGCGGGGGGAATCATTCGGCACCCTCCTCACCCGGCTGACCGTGTCCCAGCTCACCGGACCGTGCCTCCTGGATCGCCTGCCACACCCGGTGCGGTGAACACGGCATCCGTACGTCCCGTACCCCGAGCGGCCTGAGCGCGTCCACGACGGCGTTGACCACGGCGGGTGTCGACGCGATCGTCCCCGCCTCGCCCACTCCCTTCACCCCGAGGGCGTTCGAGGCCGCCGGTGTCTCCGTCCGGTCGGTGACGAAGTGCGGCAGGTCGGCCGCCGACGGCACCAGGTAGTCGGCCAGGGTGCCGGACAGCAGGTTGCCGTCGTCGTCGTACACGGCCTCCTCGTACAGTGCCTGCGCGATGCCCTGCGCGAGTCCGCCGTGCACCTGGCCCTCGACGATCATCGGATTGACGACCCGGCCGACGTCGTCGACGCACACGTACGACCTGATGCGCGTCCGCCCGGTCTCGGTGTCCACCTCGACCGCGCACAGGTGGGTGCCGTGCGGGTAGGAGAAGTTCTCCGGGTCCACGACGTGCTCTGCGTTGATGGTGGGCTCGACGCCGTCGGGCAGGTCGTGGTTGGTGAACGTCTCGAAGGCGATCTCCTGGATGGTCCTGCGCGCCTCCGGCGAGCCCTTGACGGAGAACACGCCGTCGCTGAACTCCAGGTCCTGCTCGCTCGCCTCCAGCAGATGCGCGGCGACCTTCCGGGCCTTGGCCACGACCGACTTCGCGGCCCGGTGCACGGCCTCGCCGCCGACGGCCAGCGACCGGGAGCCGTAGGTGTCCATGCCCTGCGGGGCCGCCCTGGTGTCGCCGTGCACGACCTCGACGTCCTCGAAGGGCACGCCGAGCACGTCCGCCGCGATCTGGCTCCAGCAGGTCTCGTGGCCCTGCCCGTGCGGGCTGGTGCCGGTGACCACCTCGACCTTGCCGGTGGGCAGCATCCGGATGCTCGCGGCCTCCCAGCCGCCGGCGCCGTACCTGAGGTCGCGCAGCACCCGGCTCGGCGCGAGCCCGCACATCTCGGTGTACGTCGACACGCCGATGCCCAGCCGTACCGGGTCGCCGCGCTCGGTGCGCTTTCGCTGCTCGGCGCGCAGGTCGTCGTAGCCGAACAGCGCGAGAGCCTTGTCGGTGGCCGCCTCGTAGTTGCCGCTGTCGTACGTCAGCCCGGCGATCGTGGTGTACGGGAACTCCTCGTGCCGGATCCAGTTCCGGCGCCGCAACTCCACCGGATCCAGGCCGAGTTCGGCCGCGAGCTCGTCCATGATCCGCTCGATGGCGAAGGTCGCCTCGGGGCGTCCGGCGCCGCGGTAGGCGTCGGTGGGGGTACGGGTGGTGAAGACGCCGGTGCAGGTGAACGCGTAGGCGTCCATCTTGTAGATCGCCGGGTACATGAAGGCGCCCAGGATCGGGATGCCCGGGGTGACGAGCATCAGGTAGGCGCCCATGTCGGCGAGCAGGTCGACCTTGAGGCCGAGCAGCCTGCCGTCGCGGTTAGCGGCGATCTCGACGTCCTGGATCATGCCGCGGCCGTGGTGGGTGGCGAGCGCCCCCTCCGAGCGGGACTCGGTCCACTTCACCGGCCGGCCGAGCTTCCGGGCGACGGCGAGCGCGACGGCCTCCTCGCCGTACACCTGGAGCTTGGAGCCGAAGCCGCCGCCCACGTCCGGGGCGATCACGCGGAGCCTGTGCTCGGGGATCCCGGTGACCGTCGCGAGCATGATGCGCAGGATGTGCGGGATCTGGGTCGCCGAGTACACGGTGTACTCGCCGGATGCGGCGATCGGGGTGACGACGACCGCGCGCGGCTCCATCGCGTTGGGGATCAGCCGCTGCTGGTGGTAGCGGCGCCGGAGCGTGACGTCGGCGCGGTCCCGTACCGCCGCGAAGCTCTCCCCGGCGGCGAGCGGCCAGGTGTAGCAGCGGTTGGTGCCCTTGTCGGCGTGGACCAGCGGCGCGCCCTCCGCCAGTGCGGCCTCCAGGTCGAGGACCGGGGGCAGCGGGTCGTAGTCGACCTCGATCGCCTCCAGGGCGTCGGCGGCCGTGTACCGGTCGCGGGCCACCACGACCGCCACCGGGTCGCCCGCGTGGCGGACCTCGTCGACGGCGACCGGGGGATGGTCGGGCAGCACGATGTCCTCGGTCACCGGCCAGGCGCAGGGCAGCGACCCCAGCCCCTCGGCGAGGTCGGCGCCGCTGAACGCCGCGACGACACCGGGGCGTTCGAGGGCCGGGGAGACGTCGACGCGGGTGACGCGGGCATGGGCCATCGGGCTGCGCAGGATGGCCAGGTGCAGCAGTCCGGCCACCTGGATGTTGTCGGTCCAGTTGGTCTGGCCGGTGATCAGCCGGGCGTCCTCCTTGCGCAGCCGGCGGCGCCCGACCTCGCGTTCGACCGCCTGGTCGGTCATGCCGTGACCTCCTCGGCGACCTCGGAAGCCGGTTGCCCGGACGCGGCGAGCACCGCGCGGACGATGTTCTGGTAGCCGGTGCAGCGGCAGAGGTTGCCCTCGAGGCCCTGTCGGATCTCGTCCGGGCCGGGGCGCGGGTTCTCGCGCAGGAGATCGCGGGCGGCCATGATCATGCCGGGGGTGCAGTAGCCGCACTGGAGACCGTGCTGTTCGTGGAAGGCCCGCTGCAGCGCCGTCCACTCGCCGTCCTCGGCGAGCCCCTGGATCGTGGTCACCGCACAGCCGTCCGCCTGCACGGCGAGCACCGAGCAGCTCTTCACGGTCATGCCGTCCAGGTCCACCGTGCAGGCACCGCAGTTGGAGGTGTCGCAGCCGATCGGGGTGCCGGTGAGGCCGAGGCGGTCGCGCAGGTAGTGGGCCAGGAGGAGACGGGGTTCCACCTCGTCCTCGTACGTCGCGCCGTCCACGTTCACCGAGATGTGGGTCATGGGCCCTCCAGACCGTGCGGAGAGGGGATTTCAGCCACCTGGCGTGATGTACGTCACCCTACGGCCACGGTCTGGTCGCGGCGAGTGCGGGGACGGGCATTTGTTGAGCGTTAATCCATTGCTCCAGGGCGCCGGCGTCTGCTGCACTGCGCGGTGACCGTCGTCACACAGAGAGGACCAGCGATGCGCGCTGCGTGCATGTCCGCCAAGGAAGGAATCCGCCCCGTGCCGAAGGACATCACGCTCAGTGCATCTGCTCAGTCTCGGGATCCTCGCCCATGTCGACGCCGGTAAGACCAGCCTGACCGAACGCCTGCTGCACACCGCCGGAGTGATCGACGAGATCGGCAGCGTCGACGCCGGCAGCACCACCACCGACACCCTCGCGCTGGAGCGGCAGCGCGGCATCACCATCAAGTCCGCCGTCGTCTCCTTTCCGCTCGACGGCGTCACCGTCAACCTCATCGACACCCCCGGTCACCCGGACTTCATCGCGGAGGTCGAGCGGGTGCTCGGCGTTCTCGACGGTGCCGTGCTGGTCGTCTCGGCCGTCGAGGGGGTCCAGGCGCAGACGCGGGTGCTGATGCGCACCCTGCGCCGGCTGCGGATCCCCACGCTGATCTTCGTGAACAAGATCGACCGGCCGGGTGCGGACGGCGACGCCGTGCTCGCCCAGATGGGCCGCAGCCTGTCCGTGCCGCTGGTCCCGACGGGGGAGGCCGTCGCACTCGGCGTGCCCACCGCCCGTTTCGTCCCCGGCCTCGGCCCGGCCGCGCTGGACGTGCTCGCCGACCACGACGACGACCTGCTCGCCGCCCACCTCGACGGCGGCCTCTCCAGCGCCCGCGTGCGCACCGCCCTCGCCGCCCAGACCCGGCGTACGCTCGTCCATCCGGTGTACTTCGGCTCCGCCCTCACCGGAGCGGGTGTACCCGAGCTGAACGCCGGCATCGAGCGCCTGCTGCCCCCCGCCGACGGCGACCCGGCCGGCCCGTTCTCGGCCACCGTCTTCAAGGTCGAACGCGGTCCGGCGGGGGAGAAGGTGGCCTACGCGCGGATCTTCTCCGGCACGTTGCGCGTCCGTGACCGGGTCCCGTTCGGGGGCGAGGGGGACGGAGGAGGGGAGGACGCCGGGCCCGACGGCCGGGGCACCGATGGCGGGCTGCGCGGTGCGTCCGCCGAAGGCCGGGTGGAGGGGCGGCCCTCCGACGTCCGGGATGCGGGCCGGGTGACCCACGGCCGTGACGGTGGTCCGGTGGCGGTTCGGGGTGCCGACGTCGCGGTGGAGGGAGCCGGCCCCGACGGTCACGCGGCGGGCCGGGCTGCCCGGCGCCGCCCGGAGGGCCGTGTCACCGGGCTGAGTGTGTTCGAGAACGGCACCGATCTCCGGCGGGACAGTGCCGGTGCGGGACGGATCGTCAAGGTGTGGGGACTCGGCGGTGTCCGGATCGGTGACGCGCTCGGGCAACCGGGCAGGGCGTACACCCACCACTTCGCGCCGCCCACCCTGGAGACCGTCGTCGTCCCCGGTCCCGGAGCGGACCGGCGCTCGCTGCACCTCGCGCTCACCCAGCTCGCCGAACAGGATCCGCTCATCGGGGTCCGGCACGACGAGCTGCGCGGGGAGACCTCCGTGTCCCTCTACGGCGAGGTGCAGAAGGAGGTGATCCAGGCGACCCTCGCCGAGGAGTACGGCCTGGACGTCGGCTTCCGCGAGACGACGACCCTGTGCATCGAACGGCCGGTCGGCACCGGTCACGCCGTGGAGTTCAACAAGAAGGACGCCAATCCCTTCCTCGCCACCGTCGGTCTGCGTATCCAGCCCGCACCGCCCGGATCCGGTGTGCGGTTCCGGCTGGAGGTGGAGCTGGGCTCGATGCCGTACGCCTTCTTCAAGGCCGTCGAGGACACCGTCCGCGAGACGCTCGGCCAGGGGCTGCACGGCTGGCGGATCCCCGACTGCACGGTCACCATGACCCACTCCGGCTACTCGCCCCGCCAGAGCCACGCCCACCAGGGCTTCGACAAGAGCATGTCGAGCACCGGATACGACTTCCGGTGCCTGACCCCGCTGGTCCTGGCCGAGGCGCTGCGCCGGGCCGGCACCCGGGTGCACGAGCCGGTGCACCGCTTCCGGCTGCAGGCCCCGGTGGACGCGCTCGGCGCGCTGCTCCCGGTGCTGGCCCGGCTGGGCGCCGTACCGGAGACCACCGGCGCGGCGGGCGCGGTCTGTGTGCTGGAGGGTACGGTGCCGGCCGCCCGGGTGCACGAGCTGGAACAGCGCCTGCCCGGGCTCACCCGGGGCGAGGGGGAGCTGGAGACGGCCTTCGACCACTATGCGCCGGTCGCCCGTGGCACGGTGCCGGAGCGGCCGCGCACCGACCACAACCCGCTGAACCGGAAGGAGTACCTGCTCAACGTGACGCGTCGGGTGGGGGATTGAGGCACTGAGCTGACTGTTGGTCAACTTACTTGAGAGTCAGGAGGTATTGACGCCGTCCGGAGCGCATCGGACTGTGGTGGACATGCCGAATATCCGGGTGCGTCTGCTGGTTGTTCTGGTCGTCCTCAGTGGATTCCTGACGGTGGCGGGCCTCCCGCCCGCCGCCACCGCCGCCACCGCCTCCGTCCCGGCCGACTCCCTCTGGTTCGACGGCGCCCCGCTCACCGTGCAGGGCGGCCGCTTCACCGACGGCCAGGGACGCGAGATCGTCCTGCGCGGCTACAACGTCTCCGGCGAGACCAAGCTGGAGGAGAACGGCGGCCTGCCCTTCGCCTCGGTCGCCGACGCCGAGAAGTCCGCGACCGCGCTGCGCGCCCTCGGCGGCGCGAACACCGTCCGCTTCCTGCTCTCCTGGGCCCACGCCGAACCCGTGCGCGGCCAGGTGGACACCGGCTACCTGGCCGCCGTCACCGCGCAGATGCGCGCCTTCCTGGACGCGGGCATCCGCGTCTTCCCGGACTTCCACCAGGACCTGTACTCCCGTCACCTGTTCAACAGCGGCAGCTGGTACACCGGCGACGGCGCCCCCAAGTGGGCTGTGGAAGCGGGGAGTTACCCGGCCGAGTCCTGCGGCATCTGCCTCTTCTGGGGCCAGAACATCACCCAGAACGCCGCCGTGCAGAAGGCGCAGCACGACTTCTGGCACAACTCCTACGGCCTCCAGGACGCCTTCCTCGCCACCGCGCAGACGACCATGACCTACCTCCGACAGCACCTCGGCGGCCCCGAGTTCGCGGACATCGTCGGCTTCGACCCGTACAACGAGCCCTACGCGGGCACCTACGACTCCGGGCAGACCTCCCGCACCTGGGAGAAGGACCTGCTGTGGCCGTTCTACGTGAGGTTCCGCGCCCGCATGGACGCGGCCGGCTGGCAGGACAAGCCGGCCTTCGTGGAACCCAACCTCTTCTGGAACGCCAACATCTCCGCCCAGAAGCAGGAGGGCGGCCTGCTGGACGCGGGCACGCTGGGCCCGCGATACGTCTTCAACACCCACTTCTACGACCAGAAGGCCATCTCCGGCATCCTCATGTGGGGCAAGGCGGCCGACGGCCAGTACGCCTCCGACCTCGCCGCCGTGCGTGACCGCGCCGCGGCCGCCGGCACCGCGGCCGTGGTCAGCGAGTTCGGCCACCCGTTGTCCGGCACGGTCTCCGACAAGGCGCCGACCGTTCTGAAGGCCATGTACCAGGCCCTCGACTCCCGTGTCCCGGGCGCGAGCTGGTGGACGGACCCCGCCGCCTCGGGGCCGGTGCTCTCCGGCACCCAGTGGCAGTGGGACCTCTACAACGGCAGGCACCACGAGCTGATGAACGGCAACCCCGACAAGGTGCTCACCTCCGGCGACGCCTGGAACGACGAGGACCTCTCCGCCGTACACCTGGACGACTCCGGGAACGTCACCCTGCGCCAGGACGCCCGCCTGCTGGACCGCCTCTACCCGAGCGCCACGGCCGGTACGGCCCTCGCCTTCACCTACGAGGACCGCTCCCGCGACGGCTCCACGACCCTCACCTGGAACCCGGTGCCGTCCTCGCTGCCGAACGTGGCCGAGCTGGTCGGCTCCGGCCGGTACGGGCTGCTGGTGTGGCGCTCCGGCGACGGCAGCGCGCCCACCGAACTGCATCTGCCGGCGTCCTTCCCCACCGCGTCCACCACCGTCGTCTCCGACCTGGGTACGGCCTGCGCCCCGCCCCCCTACACCGGCGCCTCCACCCCCGTCGCCGTGGCCCCCGAACCCGGCGGCACCGGCAGTCGCCGGCTGCTGCTCACCGACACGGACTCCGGTGCCCTGCACTACGCGCTCGTGACCGACGGGGCCACGGCGCCCTCGGCGGACCTGCTGGACGCGGCGAAGTCCGAGCTGGCCGCGTGGGTGGCGGCGCACTTCTGAGGCCTGGTGAGCAGGAGCCGTACGGCCCCCGGGAGGAGTGGGGTCACCCCGGAGGCCGTACGGCGCTCAACTCCCCGACGGGCCGGTCCAGTCGGCCGCGACGTGCCCCAGCCGGACGCGCTGCGGATGGTCGCCGACCGGCACGGACAGCACCTTCTGGCCGGTCGCGAAGTCTATGGCCGTGACCCGGTCGGCGCCGGCCTCGGAGATGACGCAGTCCTTGCCGTCGCCGCTCACGGTCGCCCAGTAGGGTGTGGACGCGGTGATCAGCGGGCCGACGTCGAAGGAGGCCCGGTCGACCACGGTGGCGTAGTTGTCCATGGTCCCCGCGACGCACAGCTTGGTGCCCGCGGGGTTCATCGAGATGCCGTGGTGGCGCGAGTCCAGCAGCCAGGTGGTGCGGTCCGGGTTGGTCGCCGGGTTCTCCGGCAGCGTCTTCACCCGGGTGATCTTGTCGGCGGCGACGTCGTACTCCAGGAAGCCGTTGAAGAACGACACCTGGAAGTACAGCTTGGACCAGTCGGGCGTGAAGGCGGCGGGCCGGACCGCGTCGGAGAAGTCCTTCAGCCCGATCGCGTCCAGCCGCTGCCGCATGTCGATGGTCCTGACCTGCTTGAAGGTGCTCGCGTCGACGATCGTGATGTGCCGGTCGCCCTTGGTCCAGTCCCAGCCGGGGTCGTCGAGGGAGGTGGTCACCTCGCCGATGGACATGTTCCAGATGTACCTGCCGCCGTTCGTGAAGAAGTTCTCGTGCGGCTTGTCACCGGTGTCGAACTCGCCCAGTTCCTTCCCCGTGTCGATGTCCAGCACCTGCACCTTGTTCGCGGTGGACGCCGAGACCGCGACGCGGGTGCCGTCCGGTGAGACCGCCATGTGGTCGGCGCGGTAACCGGCCACCGGGAAGCGCCAGTTGATCCTGTCGGTGGCCAGGTCGATGGAGACGACGTCGGCGAAGCTGGGCCGGGAGACGACCACGGACTTCCCGTCGGGCGTGGAGTACATGTCGTCCACGTACTGGTCGTGTCCCTCGCCGACCTGGTTGCGGATGGACGTGTAGTAGATCCACTTGACCGGGTCGGCGTTGATCTCGGCCAGCCGCTCCGCCTTGTCGGGGACGACGTCGATCCGGCCGATCCTCGCGAAGTCGCCGGAGGAGTTGATGACATCGGCGGTGCCGTCCCAGTTGTTGCCGACGAACAGCACCTCGCGCAGACCTGCGGAGCTGCCGCTCGCGGCGGAGGCGGTGGTCGCCGGGCCGGCCACGGTCAGGGCGAGGGCGGCGGCCACGGAGCACAGGTGCCTGGTTCTGGAGGCAGGCATGACTGCTCTCTTTCCTCGGGGAGAGTGTGCAGGGAATCTGAACACGGGCGCATTCACAGTGAACTTACTGAAAAGTAAGGAACGAACGGCCTTCGCGACAAGATGTGTGCACGACAAGATTGGGTGACCGGCCGACGGACGGAGGGGGACAGGTGACGGGCAGGCTCAAGGCGCCCACGCGCCGCTACGGCGGCCGATCCGCCGAGGAACGGCAGGCCGAGCGGCGCCGGCGCTTCCTGGACGCGGCCCTGGAACTGTTCGGCGGCGCACCCGGTTACCGGGGCACGACGGTCGCCGCGCTGAGCCAGGCCGCCGGCCTGTCGACCCGGCAGTTCTACGAGGAGTTCCGCACCCTGGAGGACGTCCTCGCCGCGCTGCACCTCCAGGTCAACGACTGGGCCGAGCAGGCGGTGCTGGAGGCCCTCGCGGCGGCGGACGGGCTGCCGCTGGCCGAGCGGGCCGGAGTGCTCTTCCGGGCCTACGCCCGCGACGTCACCTCCGACCCGCGCCGCATGCGCATCACCTTCGTGGAGATCGTCGGTGTCAGCCCCCGCCTGGAGGAGCAGCGACTGGCCCGCCGGGCCCGCTGGGTCGACCTCATCCGCGCCGAGGCCGACGCCGCCGTGGCCCGCGGCGAGGCGGCGCCGCGCGACTACCGCCTGGCGGCCGCGGCGTTCATCGGCAGCGTCAACGGCCTGCTGCACGACTGGAGCGCGGGCTGGGTCGCCGCGAGCCTGGACGAGGTCGTCGACGAACTGGTCCGCCAGCTGCTCGGCATCCTGCGGCCGGCCGGCTGGCGCCCCGCGAGCGGGTGACCGCGGCCGCCCGGCCGATGGGCCGGCTGCTCCCGGGGCGCGGTCCCCGTGGCCGGGGAATGGGGCGCCGGACGGATCCGGGGACAAGGACTCTGACCCCGGGAGGACGGACGCCCGGGCCGCGGGCCGTCGCCGGCCCCGGCGGGCGAGGTCGTCGTGGGCGGTCGGCGTGGGTGCCGGGGCTCGACGCGCGCGATCGGTCCGGAACTGGTGTGCTGGACCTGGGGGCCGTCGTACCCGTTTTCCGGAGAAGCGCATGAGTACGTACCGAGTCGCGCAGGTGACCGCCCCGAACGGCACGTTCGAGCTGGTCGAACGAGAGGTGCCGCAGCCCGGGCCCGGCCAGGTGCGGATCGCCGTGGAGGCGTGCGGGATCTGCCACAGCGACGCCCTCTTCGTGAGCGGCGCACTACCGGGCGTGACCTTCCCCGAGGTGCCCGGGCACGAGATCGCCGGGCACATCGAGGAGCTCGGCCAGGGCGTGCTGGAACGGGGGTTCAAGGTCGGTGACCGGGTGGCGGTCGGCTGGTTCGGCGGCAGCTGTGGGCACTGCAAGCCGTGCCGGCAGGGCGACTTCATCGTGTGTCCGAACCTGAAGGTCCCGGGGTGGGCCTACGACGGCGGCTTCGGCGAGAAGGTGGTCGCGCCCGCCGACGCCCTCGCCCGGATCCCGGAGGGCCTGTCGGCGGTCGATGCGGGACCCATGGCCTGCGCGGGCGTGACCACGTTCAACGGGCTGCGGCGCAGCTCGGCCCGGCCGGGAGACCTGGTCGCCGTGCTCGGCCTCGGCGGTCTGGGGCACCTCGGGGTGCAGTACGCCGTCGCCATGGGCTTCGAGACCGTGGGGATCGCGCGGGGCGCCGAGAAGGCCGACTTCGCCAAGCGGCTGGGCGCCCACCACTACATCGACAGCACCTCCGGCACCCCCGTCGCCGAGGCGCTGCAGTCCCTCGGCGGCGCCAAGGCCGTCCTGGCCACCGCCGGGAACTCCGACGCCATCACGGCCACCGTGGACGGGCTCGCGCACCGCGGTGAGCTGGTGGTCATCGGAGCCGACAACGCACCGATGGGCATCAATCCCGCCCAGCTGCTCATGGCGGCCCGCGTCGTCCGCGGCCACCCGTCCGGCACCGCGCAGGACGTCGCGGACACCATGGAGTTCAGCGCCCTGCACGGCATCCGTCCGATGACCGAGACCGTGTCCCTCCAGGACGCGGACGCGGCGTACCGGAAGATGCTCTCCGGTGGCGCCCGCTTCCGAATGGTGATCAGCAACGGCTGACTCCGGGCCCCCGGGTGACCGCCGCCCGGCCCGTCAGCGGCCGAGCCGGTCCAGTGCCGCGAGTACCGGGGCGGCGCCGTCCTCGTCGCGGACGCGGGCGCCCAGGCGGCGCGCCCGGTCCCGGTACTGCGGCTCCCGGGTGGCCCGCACCAGGGCCGCGGACAGCGTCTCCACGGTGAGGCGGCGCAGCGGTACGACGTCCGGGGCGACCCCCAGTGCGACCAGCCGGCCGGACCAGAAACCCGCGTCGAACTGGACGGGGACCGGCACGGCCGGCGCTCCGGCCCGCAGCCCCGCCGCCGTCGTCCCCGCGCCGGCGTGGTGGACCACCGCGGCCATCCGCGGGAAGAGCAGCGCGTGCGGCACGTCGTCGATGGTCAGCATGTCGTCGCCGGCGGCCGCGAGCCCGCCCCAGCCGCGCTGGACCACCCCGCGCAGCCCGGCCCGCCGCAGCGCCGCCACCACCTGGGCGCTGAGCCGGGCCGGGTCCGGCACGGTGGCGCTGCCCAGGCCGACGAAGACCGGCGCCGGGCCGGCATCGAGGAACTCCCGTACTGGGCCGGGGAGTTGGGCCTCGGTGTCGTACGGCCACCAGTAGCCGCTCACCGAGAGGCCGGTCCGCCAGTCCCGGGGCCTGGGCACCACCAGGGGGCTGAAGCCGTGGTACACCGGCCAGAGCCGCCGCTCGCGGGCCCGCCGCGCCGTGCCGGTGCGCATGAGGGGCAGTCCGAGCCGGGCGCGCACCCCGGGGACGGCGGCCGAGAAGACGTGCTCCACGGCCACGCTCACGCCGTGTCCGCAGAGCCGGTTGGCCGCGGCGCCCCAGTGACCGCCGCCGAGCACGGCAGGCGCGAACTCCCCAGTGGCGGCGAGGGGTTGCAGATAGACGCCCAGGCTCGGCATCCGCAGTCCCTCGGCGATCGCGTGCCCGAGCGGAGCCAGCGAGGCGGACAGCAGCAGGACCTCGGCGTCCCGGGCCGCCGTGAGCAGATCCTCGGTCATCCGCCCGACCAGCCGCCTCGCCAGGTCCACCACCCGCAGCAGCTTCCCGGCGCCGCTGGCGCTGCGGTGCAGACCCCGGCCGCGCGGGGACTCCAGCTCCGCCCGGGGATCGACCGGCAACGCGTGGAACCGCACGCCGGAGCCCGCCACCAGCGGCTCGAAGCGGGCGTGGGTGACCAGGGTGACCTCGTGTCCGGCCAGGGCGAGACGGTGTCCCAGTCCGGTGTACGGGGCCACATCGCCCCGGGATCCCGCTGTCATGATCGCAACGCGCACGACGCCCAGTATGGCCTGGTTCGCGCCTCGCGTGGGCTCAATGGCCCGGTTCCGGCCCAGGGTTGACGCCTGTCGCAGCCGTTGACGTCACCTTCGCGAGGCCCCTACCGTCGGCCCACAAACTGTTCGGTTCACCGTTCCATGTACGAAATATCGAGCAGTGTGAAGTCCGTTCCGCACGCGGAGGTGCCGGTGTACCCCCCACCCCGCCCGCTCGCCACGAGTTACACCACCGCCGTTCCCGCGGGTGGCCCGGTGCTGCTCAAGGTGAGCGGCACCGAGGCGGCGAGCAGCGGCTACAGCGCCGCGTCCACCGGCACGTACACGGGCGTGAGCGCGGCGAACACCGGCCTGGGTGTGGTCGACATCGCCTACACCAACACGGCCGCCACGCCCGTCACCGCGACCCTGAAGGTCAACGGCCAGACCCCGACGACGGTCTCCTTCCCTCCCACCGGCTCCGCCCAGGGCACGGTCTCGGTCCAGGCACAGCTCACCAAGGGATCCGCCAACTCCCTCACCTTCACCGGTGGTCCGGCCCTGGGCGGCATCACCGTCCACCCGATACCCGGAACCGACGGCACCCTGCTCGTCGGCACCCAGTCCGGCCGGTGCGCCGACGTCTACGACAACACCATCACCAACGGCACTCAGGCCGAGCTGTGGGCCTACTCCACCTCAGCGCCAGTCACGGCCCGGGTACAGCGTAACCGAGCACCCGTACGGCTCCCGGCCCCCGGCCTGTCGGGACCGGTGCCTCGGGGCCGGTGCGGTGCGTCCCGGCACGGTGGCTTTCGGTGCCGTCAGACCGGAGCGCCCGGGGCGGGCGCCATCCCGGCGGGGGCCGCCCGGCCGGAAGCGGTCGCGTCCTCGGCGGTCGGCTCCGGCGCTGCCGCATCCCCCTCCGGTGCCGTCGGGCCCGGTGCGGTGGGGTCCGCCCCGCGCAGGAACGCGAGCGCCCCCGCCCGCAACCGCCCGGCGCCGATGGCCTCGGCCCAGCGGGCCAACTCCGTGGCCAGCGCCGTGGCGGCCGCCTCGTCACCGGCGTCGCGGGCCAGCACCGCCAGCAGCAGTTGCTGGGAGAGCGTGCCGGGGACCGCGCCGGCCCGTTCTCCCAGCGCGGTGGCCCGGCGCCAGCGCTCCGTGGCCCGCTCCAGGTTGCCGGCGTCCCGGTCCAGGTCCCCGAGATGCCGCAGCGCCTCGCGGGCCAGCAGATCGTCCGCGCCGTCCTGTCCGGCGCGCAGCGCCCGCGCGAAGTGCCCGGCGGCGTCCGTGCGGTCGGCGAAGTGGTTGTCCGCGATCAGCCCCCGGTACATCGCCGCCCAGCCCCGCCGCACCTCGTCGGGGGCCTCGCCGTGCAGGTCCCGCGCCCGGTCGCGCAGGGCGGCGAGCGCCTCGGGGTCCTTGCCCGCCGGGCCGATGCGCAGGGTGCCGGCGCCATGGAGCAGCCGGGCGTAGTCGTGCCGGAGCCTGAGGAAGCCGGTGTCCCAGTCGCCGTCCGGGAACTCCCGTTCGGCCGCCTGGATCCGTACGGCCGCGGTGTCCGTACCGGCGAACCAGTCCCGGTCCAGGGCGACTTCGGCATGGGTCCGGACGATCCGCGCGCGGTCGGCGGGATCGTCGGCGGTGACCGAGTCGAGCAGCAGCGCGGCGCGCTCCCAGCGGCCTGCGGTGCTCAACTCCTTGACAGCATCGATGAGTTGATCCAAGTCAACGAGAGTGTGTGCGGCGTGTGTCATGCACGGCAAACTAGTTACGTGAAAAATTATCCACAAGAAAACTACTTCGGGAGGCAGAGGATGCAGGACTCGGTGGACCGGCACGTGGCCGTGTGGGCGCGGGAACTGGAGTGGCTGGACCCGGTGCGGGAGGCCATCGCCGCCCGGCTGATGATCCTCGCCCGGCACAGCTCCCAGGCCCGCCGGGCGGTTCTGGACGCCGACGGCCTGAAGCACTGGCAGTACAAGGTGCTGTTGCACCTGCGCAGGTCCGGGCCGCCGTACGAGTGCAGTCCCTCGGGGCTGGCCGAGCGGCTGGGCCTGACCCGGGGCGCGCTCTCGGCCCGGCTGGGGCCGATCGAGGAGGCGGGGCTGATCACCCGTACCCACGAGACCGGTGACCGCCGGCGCGTGCGGGTCCGGCTCACCGAGGCCGGCCACGCCGCGTTCGAGGCACACGCGGCCGCGGAGGACGCGGGCGAAGGCGCGCTGCTCTCAGCGCTGACCGAAACAGAGCGGCGCACACTGGCAGACCTGCTGCGCAAGCTGGTCCTTGCCGTCGAGGGCGAGCCCGAGGCGTCCGGCCCAGGCTCGCCCTCGCCGAGAAGGTCCAGGTCAGCCGGGAGGTGACCCGGACCCTCGCCCACCTGCCGGCGCCCGCCATACCGGGGTGTGCCTACTCGTCCCAGGCCTGGATGATCAACTGGTCGGCAATCTTGCCGTCGCGCAACGTGACCATCGACTCGGCGAGGACGCGGGTGCCGTCCCCGTACTGGCAGGACTCGCTGAACGCGGCGTGATCGCCCTGCACGACGCACCGGTCCAGCTTGTGTGTCATGTCGCGGCTGTAGACATCGTCCAGCAGTTCGGCGATCTGACCCCGCCCGCGCAGGACGGTGGGATGGCTGGGCTGGTTGTTGCGGTCGACGATACGGATCTCCGCGTCGTCGGCGTAGAGCGACAGAAGGGTGTTCCCCGTGTTCCCTTCTATGCCCCGGCGCAGTGTCTCGACGTCGAAGGCGGAACCTGTCCCGGTGCCCATGGGTGACCTCCTTCGGGCGCCCGCGACCCGGCGGGGCGCGGACCGCACGGACGCCCACCCTTCGAGACTCCTCCGGCCCGGCGGCCACGGCAAGCGCAGACGGCGGCCGCCGCCTCAGGGGTGCGCCTGTGACGAGCCCGCGGCCGGTCCCGACCGCAGCACCGCCCAGTCGCGGGACAGCGCGAAGGCCGAGGCCGTACCGCCCGGGCGGAAGTCCGGGAGACACTCCGGGAGCAGGCGGGTGAGCCGGTCGCCCGGGCCCAGCTCCAGCCAGGTGCGCACTCCGTCGCGGTGCAGCAGGCCCGCCGCCTCCGCGAACCGAAGGGGCGCGCGCCGCACCCAGAACTCCGGCTCGGCGGTCTCCGTGCCCACTGGACGGGCGGTGATGTCGGAAACCAGGGGGAGGCGCGGTGCGCACGGGTGGAGCGTGGCGAGGGTGCGGCCATAGGCGTCGAGGACGCCGTCCAGGCGTACGGTGCCTGCCGAGTGCGGCTCCGGGCCCGCCGGGCCGCCCAGGAGCCGGGCCAGGGTGCCGACCGCGTGGCAGGCGTCCGCCAGCGAGAAGACGCCCGCGGCATACGCGGCCGCCATCCGCCCGGCCGCCTGTCCGAACACCACGTCCGGCAGGACGCCCCAACTGCGCAGCAACCGGTACTGCGCCACCTGCAGCGCGAAGACCGCGGGCCCGGCGAACGACTCCCGCTCCAGCAGCGCGGCCATTCGGGTGCCGTCGTCCGCGAACAGCACGGATTTCAGAGGGAGTTCGAGATAGGGATCGAGGCGCCCGCAGAGGTCGTCCAGCGCATCGGCGAACACCGGGAAGGCATCCCGCAGTTCCCGTCCCGTTCCGGGCCGCGGCGCTGTGGCGGCCGAGAAAAGGAATGCGATCCGTCCTTTGCGGGCTGCGATGGGCATGCCCCCATTGAGGCACGCCCGGACCGATGCACACACCAGGCGAACTCATGCACCCTGCAAAAAGATTGTCATCATGGAATGTCGTTATTCGGTCATATTCTTACCGGGCGGCGGATCATTTCCTACGAATGGGCGCCGCGGTTCGCACGGGGCGTGCCCGCGGTGGCCCATTTCGCCCGGCGGCCGGAAAGATCCACGCCCACCGCCGTGGTCCGCGCCGCTACCGATCGGGCGCGCGTAGGGTCGGCGGCGAACGCATTCGAGGAAGGGGCCAGACCATGGCGCAGGAAGTGCGCGGCGTGATCGCACCGGGGAAGGACGAGCCCGTACGGGTCGAGACGATCGTGGTGCCGGACCCGGGCCCCGGCGAAGCCGTGGTGCGCGTCCAGGCCTGCGGTGTCTGCCACACCGACCTGCACTACAAGCAGGGCGGCATCTCGGACGACTTCCCCTTCCTCCTCGGCCATGAGGCCGCCGGTGTCGTGGAGTCGGTCGGCGACGGCGTGAGGGATGTGGCGCCCGGCGACTTCGTCGTCCTCAACTGGCGCGCCGTGTGCGGCAACTGCCGGGCCTGTCTGCGCGGCCGGCCCTGGTACTGCTTCGACACGCACAACGCTGAGCAGAGGATGACTCTGGCGGCGACCGGTCAGGAACTGTCCCCGGCCCTCGGCATCGGCGCGTTCACCGAGAAGACCCTCGTCGCCGCCGGCCAGTGCACCAAGGTCGACCCGGCCGTCTCCCCGGCGGTCGCCGGCCTGCTGGGCTGCGGGGTCATGGCCGGTATCGGCGCCGCCATCAACACGGGCGGTGTCGGGCGGGGCGACTCCGTCGCCGTCATCGGGTGCGGCGGCGTCGGCGACGCGGCCGTCGCCGGGGCGAACCTCGCCGGCGCCGCGAAGATCATCGCGGTGGACATCGACGGCCGCAAGCTCCACAAGGCGCGCACCCTGGGCGCCACCCACACCGTCAACTCCGAGGAGACCGACCCGGTCGAGGCGATCCGCGAGCTCACCGGCGGCTTCGGCGCCGACGTCGTCATCGAGGCCGTCGGCCGCCCGGAGACGTACCGGCAGGCCTTCTACGCCCGCGACCTCGCCGGCACCGTCGTCCTCGTCGGCGTCCCCACCCCCGAGATGAAGCTCGAACTGCCCCTGCTGGACGTCTTCGGCCGCGGCGGCGCCCTCAAGTCGAGCTGGTACGGCGACTGCCTGCCCTCCCGCGACTTCCCCATGCTGATCGACCTGCACCTCCAGGGCCGGCTGCCGCTGGACGCGTTCGTCAGCGAGACCGTCCACCTGGACGAGGTGGAGAAGGCGTTCGAGCGGATGCACCATGGAGACGTGCTGCGTTCCGTGGTGGTGTTCTGATGACCGTACGCATCGAACGCCTCGTCACCTCCGGGAAGTTCACCCTCGACGGCGGCACCTGGGACGTCGAGAACAACGTGTGGATCGTCGGCGACGAGCGCGAGGTGATCGTGATCGACGCCGCCCACGACGCCGAGGCCATCGCCCGTGCCGTGGACGACCGGCGCCTGATCGCCGTCGTGTGCACGCACGCCCACAACGACCACGTCAACGCCGCACCGGCGCTCGCCGACCGCACCGGCGCCACCATCTGGCTGCACCCCGACGACCTGCCGCTGTGGAGGACGACCCACCCGCACCGCGAGCCCGACCGGCACCTCCTGGACGGCCAGGTCATCGAGGCGGCCGGCGCCGACCTGACCGTGCTCCACACCCCGGGCCACGCCCCCGGAGCCGTCTGTCTCCACGACCCCGCCCTCGGCGTCGTCTTCACCGGCGACACCCTGTTCCAGGGCGGTCCGGGCGCCACCGGACGCTCCTACTCCCACTTCCCGACGATCATCGACTCCATCCGCGACAGGCTCCTCACCCTCCCGCCGGAGACCAAGGTCCTCACCGGCCACGGCGACCCCACCACCATCGGCGCCGAGGCACCGCACCTGGACGAGTGGATCAAGCGCGGACACTGAGACCGCGCCGGCAATACCGACAGAAGGTGTCCGGCTTTCCCGTGACAGTGGACGGCGACAGCAGTCACAGCAACGGGAGGCCGGACATGTCAGGACCGCTCAAGGACAAAGTGGCGCTGGTCGCGGGGGCGACCCGGGGCGCCGGACGCGGCATCGCCGTGGAACTCGGCGCGGCCGGCGCCACCGTCTACGTCACCGGCCGCAGCACCCGCGAGCGCCGCTCGGAGTACGACCGCCCCGAGACCATCGAGGACACCGCCGACCTCGTCACCGCCGCCGGCGGACACGGCATCGCCGTCGCCGCCGACCACCTGGACGCCTCCGCCGTACGCGCCCTGGTGGAACGCGTCGACGCCGAACAGGGCCGCCTCGACGTCCTCGTCAACGACATCTGGGGCGGCGAGAAACTCTTCGAGTGGGACACACCGGTCTGGGAGCACGACCTCGCGGGCGGGCTCAGGCTCCTCCGGCTCGGCGTCGAGACACACGCGATCACCAACCACTTCGCGCTGCCGCTGCTGCTGCGCCATCCCGGCGGCCTGGTCGTGGAGATGACCGACGGCACCGCCGACTACAACCGCGACACCTACCGCGTGAACCTCTTCTACGACCTCGCCAAGGCCTCCGTACTGCGCATGGCCTTCGCCCTCGGCCACGAACTGGGCCCGCGCGGCGCCACCGCCGTCGCCCTGACCCCGGGCTGGCTGCGCTCGGAGCTGATGCTCGACCTGTACGGCGTCCGCGAGGACAACTGGCGCGACGCCCTCGCCCGCGAACCGCACTTCGCCATCTCCGAAACCCCGCGCTATGTCGGCCGCGCCGTCGCCGCCCTGGCCGCCGACCCCGACGTGGCCCGCTTCAACGGGCAGTCGCTCTCCAGCGGCGCACTCGCCGAGGTGTACGGCTTCACCGACCTCGACGGCAGCCGGCCCGACGGCTGGCGGTATCTGGTCGAGGTCCAGGACGCGGGCAAGCCGGCCGACGTCACCGGATACCGCTGACCGCACGCCCGCGGGGCCGTTCGGTCACCGCATGACCGATCGCACCCGCTTCGCGGGACACGGAGTTCTCGTCACCGGCGCGGCCCGCGGCATCGGCGCCGCCGTCGCACGAAGGCTCGCCGAGGAGGGCGGGCGGGTCCTGGTCACCGACCGGGACCTGCCCGAGGCCGAGCGGACCGCCGCCGCCCTGCGCCAACAGGGCCTCGCCGCCGAGGCGTTGGCGTGCGACACCGCCGACCGCGACGCGGTGGAGGCGGCCGTCGCCCACGCCGTCGCCGCGTTCGGCTCGCTCGACGTGCTGGTCAACTGCGCCGCCCACTGCACCCCCGACGTCCCGCTCTTCGAGGACGACCCGGACGAGGCCTGGGCCCTGGACCTCGACATCACCCTCACCGGCAGCTACCGCTGCTGCCGCGCCGCCCTGCCCCACCTCGCCGCCTCCGGACGCGGCGCGATCGTCGGCATCGGCTCCGTCAACGGCCTGCAGGACTTCGGCAACCACGCCTACAGCGCCGCCAAGGCCGGCCTCGGTTCGCTCACCCGCACCCTCGCCGGGCACGCGGCGGGCCGGGGCGTGCGGGTGAACCTCGTGGTGCCCGGCACGGTCCGCACCTCGGCGTGGGAGGGGCGCGAGGACGAACTCGACGCGATCCGGCGGCTGTACCCCCTCGGCCGGGTCGGCGAGCCCGAGGACATCGCCGCCGCGGTCGCCTTCCTCGCCTCCCGCGACGCCGCCTGGATCACCGGCACCACCCTGATCGTCGACGGCGGACTCACCGCGGTGAACACCGGCTTCCACACGGCCGTACGTCATCCCTGACGCGGTGTGCCGGACGCCGCCGCCAGCACCCGAAGCACCCGCTCGGTGTCGGTCTCGGTGGTGCGCCAGTTGCTGAACGCGGCCCGCAGCCCGGGCACCCCGTCGTACACGGTCGGCGTCAGATACGCCTCCCCGGACGCGGCGACCGACCGGGCCAGCGCATCGACCCGCTCCTGCGTGGCGTCCCCGGCCAGGGTGAAGCAGACGACGTTCAGCCGGACCGGCGCCAGCAGCCGCAGGCCCTGCAGCGCGTCGATGCCGGCCCCGAGCCGGCGCGCCAGGGCCACGTTCCGCTCGACGATCTCCCGGTGTCCGGCACGCCCGTAGGCCACCAGCGAGAACCACGCGGGCAGGGCGCGCAGCCGCCGGGAGTTCTCCGGGGTGAGATGGAGGAAGTCGGGGTCGCCGGCGGGCAGGCCCAGATAGGGGGAGGCGTTGTGGAACACCCGCACCTGAAGGTCACGCCGGCGGGTGAACTGCACGGCCGCGTCATAGGGGACGTTGAGCCACTTGTGCAGGTCCACGCAGACCGAGTCGGCCGCGTCCAGACCGTCGACCAGCGCGGCGTACTCGGGGGAGAGCGCCGCGAAACCGCCGAAGGCGGCATCGACGTGCAGCCAGAAGTCGTAGCGCTCCCTCATCGCGGCGATCGCCCGCAGATCGTCGAAGTCGACGGTGTTCACGGTGCCCGCGTTCGCCACGACGATCGCCGGCCGGCCGCCGAGCGCCGCGAGGGCCGACTCCAGCGCGGCCACGTCCACCGCCTCCCGGTTGCCGGGCACCAGCGGCACCCGGCGCAGCCGGTCCCGGCCGAGGCCCAGCACCGACATCGCCTTCTGCACGCTGGAGTGCGGGCTGCCGGACAGCACGTCGACCGGGCCGAGCGCCGCCGCGCCCTCCCGGGACACGTCCACACCGAGCCGCTCCCCGAGCCACTCCCGGCCGATGGCCAGACCGACCGTGTTGGAGGCCGTCGCCCCCGTCACGAACGCGCCGCTGTGCGCCTCGCCCAGCCCGAACAGCTCCCGCAGCCAGGCCACCGTCTCCCGCTCCAGCTCCGCCGCCCAGGAACCGCCCGCCCCCGAGATGTTCTGGTCGAACGCGGACGTCAGCCAGTCCCCGGCGACCGACGCGGGGGTCGCGCCGCCGGTGACGAAGCCCAGATAGCGGGGGCCGGCGGAACCGGAGAAGCCGGGCGCCCAGCGCTCGGAGAACCGCGTGAGCGCCGCGTGTGCGCCCGCGCCGTCTTCCGGGAGCGGTGCCCGGGCGGGCGCCGCTCCGTCCACCGCGACCGGCCGCTCGGCCAGCGCCGCCGTTGTATCAGCCGCGAAGTCACGGGCGGACTGGAGCAGTTCGGGGAGCCGGGAGAGGTCGTCGGCGAGGGTGGGGTGCATGTGCCGCAGCGTAGAGGGGAGGGTGAGCCGTGGGCCCGGTCCAATTCGGGGAAACTGGACTGGACTGGAGTGCTCCGCCGCGCGGGCACGAGCAACCCACCACGCACCCGCACCCGGCCATGGTCGGAACCTCCCGCTGCGCTCACCCGTCCCCGCCCATCCCCACCGACAACCGCCCCAGAAGCTCCCGCGCCGCCGGCGGCATCGGCCCCTCCGCCCGCCACGCCAGGGCCACCCGGCCACGTGCCCGTGGGTCGTGCAACGGCAGCACGGCGAGACCGGGCCGGGGGCCGGGACCGGGCAGGACGGCAACCCCGAGTCCCCGAGCCGCCAGCCGGCACACCCCATCCGGCGTCGCCGCCTCGAACGCGATGTGCGGCCGGAAACCCGCCTCGGCGCACAGCCGTTCCACCACACCCCGCATCCCGGTGCCGCGCGGCAGGCCGATCAGCCGGTGCCCGCGCAGAGCCGCCGGCGGAACCGCACCGCGGCCGCCGTACTCGGCGAGCAGGGGGTGTCCGGGGACGGCCGCCACGACCAGCGGCTCGTCGATCACCACGTGGTGGGCGATGCCCGGCGGAGGCGTCTCCTGGGCGACACCGACCACCGCGAGGTCCAGCTCGCCCCGGCGCAGCGCTGCCAGCATCCGGTCCGAGGTGTCCTCGGTGAGCGTGACCTCCACCTGGGGGTGCGCGTCATGGAAGTCCGCCAGCTGCCCGGCCAGGTCGAAGGGGTGCGCGAGGGTGCCGGGGAGCAGGCCGACGGCGACCCGGCCGCGCAACAGGCCGGTGTACTCCTCCACCGTCTGCCGCACCCCGTCGACGGCCGCGAGCGCGGCCCGCGCATACGGCAGTACGGCCTCCCCCACCTCCGTCGGCCGCACCGAACGGCCCGAGCGGTCCAGCAGCGGCTGCCCCAACTCCCGCTCCAGCTGCCGCACCTGCGCGCTCAGCCCGGGCTGGGCCAGATGCAGGCGCTCGGCGGCCCGGGTGAATCCGGCCTCCTCCACCACCGTCACGAAGTACCGCAGCTGCCTCAACTCCATAACGGATCATGCTAGATGCGAGACGGATCATGTCTTGGACTTCCGGCGACGGCGTCCACACCCTGGATGCATGGGGAAAGCAGCGCACACCGCAGCAGACAGGGCCGCCACGGCTGACGCCATCGCCGCCGAACGTCGAGAACTGGCCGATCTTTTCGAGGCGTTGACACCCGAGCAGTGGAACGCGCCCAGCCTGTGCGCGGGCTGGCGGGTGCGGGAGGTCGTGGCGCACATGTCGATGGGGTTCCGTCACCCGACCAGGCAGGTACTGAGGGAACTGGTGAGGGCGCGCGGCAGCCTGCACCGCATGACCGACCGGCTCGCCCGCCGCGACGCGGCCGCCCACCCGGACGCCGTACTCGCCGGGTTCCTGCGCACCCACGCCCATCACCCCTGGACGCCCCCGATCGGAGGTCTCGCCGCGGCCCTCGGCCACGACGTCGTGCACGGCCTGGACGTTACCGTCGCCCTCGGGCTGGGTCGCGAGGTACCCGAGGACCGGCTGCGGATCCTGCTGGACGCCGTCGACCCGCGCGCCTTCCGGGTCTTCGGCACCGACCTGAGCGGCGTACGGCTGTGCGCGGACGACCTCGACTGGTCCTTCGGCTCCGGCGTGCCCCTGTACGGCCGTGGACAGGACCTCCTGCTGGTCGCGTACGGCCGCAGGCTCCCGGCCGGCCGGCTGCGCGGGGAGGAAGTTCACCGTTTCGTCACAGCCTGACCGGAACCACAACCCCTACGCCGGCGCACAGGTCTAGCAGTCGGACATCGCGGGAATCGCGCAGGGAGGCACCCGGGGCAGGCCCTGGGCGACAAGGGGAGACGGAGATGCACATGGGGGACATTCGCAGACGAGCGGTCGTCGCGCTCGGCGTCACGGGACTGGTGGCGCCGCTGACGCTCGCCCTTACGGCCGCACCGGCCCAGGCCGCGAGCTGCACCATGCAGACGGGGCCGTACCAGAAGCAGGTGGAGAAGTTCCTCGGCCGGCCGGTCGACGGCAGGCAGTCCGCCGCCGACTGCCAGGCCATCCAGGCCTTCCAGAACAGGCACGGCATCACGCCCGCCATCGGCTACGCCGGACCCGTCACCTGGGGCGTGATGGATCTCATGAACAAGCAGAAGGCCGTCGGGAACAACCCGAACAAGGACGGCGCGTGCCCGGTGAACAAGGGCCGGATCGCCTGCGTGAACCTCTCGCTCCAGCTGAGCTGGATCCAGGACGGCAGGAAGCTCGTCTACGGACCGGTGCCCGTCCGCACCGGCCGCAAGGGCTATGTCACCCGCACCGGCCTGAAGAAGATCTACTGGCGGGACCTCCACCACGTCTCGACCGTCTACAACGTGCCGATGCCCTACAGCCAGTTCTTCGACGGTGGCCAGGCCTTCCACTCGGTCGAGCTGAGCATGTGGAACCCGCCGGGCTCGCACGGCTGCGTCAACATGACGACCAAGGACGCCAAGGCGTACTGGTCGCTGCTGAGGACGGGCGACGACGTCTTCGTCTACGGCCGCAAGCCGGGCACCTGAGCAGCGCATGAGCGGCAGCTCAGCAGCACCCGGGCGGCCCTGAGCCGTCGCCGCCCGGACCCTCACCCCTCCGGCGCGTCCCCGAAGTCGGGGATCGCCAGCCGTACGCCGCCCTGCCGCGCGGACTCGTGCGCGACGATGCCCGGCAGGGTGTAGCGGGCGGCGACCCATGCGTTCACCGAGGGCAGCGAGCGGGTGTTGACCGCGGTGACGAAGTCGTCCACGAGGAAGTGGTGGCTGCCCTCGTGGCCGTTGTGCAGCTGGTCGAACTCCCGCGGCAGCCCGGACCGGTCGTGCACGGGCGCCGAACCGGAGGTGAAGGCGGCCCGCAGCTCGGGCGCGATGTGCGCCAGGGACGGGTCGTCGGGGGCCAGGCTCGGCCTGGGCTCCAGCAGCCGGCTGATGTCCTTCACCCCGTTCTTGTCCTGCCACAGCGCCACCGTCGCCAGCTGCTCCATGCTGGCCTCCGTACCGAAGAACCGGAACCGGGACTCGCGGATGTGCGAGGGATAGCCGACCCGCCGGAACTCGTTCGTACGGAACGATCCGCCGCCCGCCACCTCGAACAGCGCGGTCGCGTTGGACACGTCGTTGTCGAACTGGCTGACCGAACGATCGAAAACGCCGTCCCCGCGATCGTCGCGCACCCCGATCGCCGACACGCTCACCGCGTGGGTCCGCCAGGCCCCGAGCACCCCGCCGACCGAGTGCGTCGGGTACAGCAGCGGCGGATAGCTGGCGGTCGCCTTCCAGTTCTCGCCGCCGCTGTACTGGTACGCCTCGTAGAAGCCGAGGTCCATGTCGTGGACGTAGTCGCCCTCGGCGTAGAACAGCCGGCCGAAGGCGCCCTCGGCGATCTGGTTGCGGGCGTGCACGGTCGCCGGGTTGTACTGGCTGGTCTCACCCATCATGTACGTCAGCCCGGTGGCCCGTACCGCGTCGATGATCGCGGCTATCTCCTCCGTGGTGATCGCCATGGGGACGGCGGAGTAGACGTGCTTGCCCGCGCCGAGGCCCCGCAGGACCAGCGGGCCGTGCGTCCAGCGCTGGGTGAAGATCGCGACCGCGTCGACCGCCCGTGACTCCAGCATGGCCTCGTACGACGGGAAGGTGCCGGCGAGACCCTGCGCGGCCACGAGCCGCTCGGCCCGCTCGGGCAGCAGGTCGGTGACGTACACATCACGGACGCCGGGATGGGCCTGGAACAGCGTGGCGAACTGACCGGAGAACTGTCCGGCGCCGACGATGCCGAGAGAAAAAGTCATGCCGATTACTTTTGACGCGAAAGAATCCGATCGTCAAGAGGGCGGGGAAGTCGTGTAGATCGCTCCCCACTCCGTTAAGGTGGGCCTGATTATTTCTGAGTCAGAAGAAAAAGGGGGGGGTCGGGTCCATGACCAGCTGGCTGCCGCTGAGCTCCGCGGAGCGTTCCGTGGCGATCGAGGTGCTCGTGCACGGACCGCTGTCCCGCACCGAGCTGGCCCGGCGCCTCGGACTCTCCCAGGGCAGTCTCACCCGGCTGACCAAGCCGCTCCTGGAGTCCGGACTGCTGGCCGAGGCCCCCGAGGCGGCCGGCCAGGCCCAGGCGCGGCAGGGCCGTCCGTCGCAGCCGCTGGACGTCGTGGCCGACGCCCGTTCCTTCCTCGGCTTCAAGATCACGGGGGACATGGTCTACGGCGTCGTCACCACGCTGCGCAGCGAGGTGACCGGAAGGCACGACCGGCCACTCACCACGCACGACCCGGACGCCGTCGCCACGCTGCTCGCGGAGATGGCGGCCGCCCTGACCGAGGGGCGCCCCGCCCCCGCGGGTGTCGGCGTCGGGGTGGGCGGGCTGGTGCGCGAGCGCGCGGTGGTCGCCGAGTCGCCGTTCCTCGGCTGGCGGGACGTGCCGCTCGCCGCACTGGTCCGGGAGCGCACCGGGCTCCCGGTCGTCGTGGAGAACGACGTGGCCGCCCTGGTCGAGGCCGAGACCTGGTTCGGCGCGGGCCGCGGACTCGACCGCTTCGCCGTCCTGACCATCGGCGCCGGCATCGGCTACGGGCTGGTGCTCGGCGGGCGGCGCGTGCCGTTCGCGGAGGAGGGCCGCGGCTTCGGCCGCCACTGGATCATCGACCCGAACGGCCCGCTCACGCCGAACGGCACCCGCGGCAGCGCCGTGTCGCTGCTCACCATCTCCAGCATCGAGTACCAGATCCGCGCCGCCACCGGCCGTGACAGCACCTACGAGGAGATCCTCGCCGATGCCGCCGCGGGCGAGCCCATGGCCTCCCGGGTGATCGACGAGGCGGCCCGGGCCCTCGGCACCCTCGTCGCCCAGATCGCCAACTTCGCGATGCCGCAGAAGATCCTGCTCGCCGGGGAGGGGGTCGGCCTGATGGATGTGGCCGGGAACACGGTCCGTGAGACGATCGGTGTCCACCGGCATCCGCTCGCCGACCCGGTCCGCCTGGAGACGAAGGTCTCCGACTTCCACGACTGGGCCCGCGGCGCCGCGGTGCCGGCGATCCAGGTACTGGTCCTGGGTGAGGGCCAGGTGTGAACTCCCGCCTCACGCTTGACAGATCGACGTGATGAGCACCACGTCCGTAATGTCCGTATAGGGTGGGCTTACTCACAGCGCCTTCACCTCGATCGGCATATGCTTCACAGCATGTCCACCACTGTTGAAGCCGCCCCCGAGCGCTCGGCCGCGGAGGTCAACGAGGAGATCAGGGCCTTGTGGCGCCGGTCGGGCGGGACACTGACCACCGAGCAGCGCGCGGAGTACCAGCGCCTCGTGATGGAGTGGGCCGCAGCGACCCCGCGGTCGCAGCGGGCCGCCTGACCGGCCTCGCGCGGACCGCGCCGAACCCCCCAGGGCACCCGTGAACGCACGGGTGCCCTTTGCATGCCGTCTGCGTCGGCTCGTCGCCCGGGTTTCAGCCCCAGGTCGCGGAGTAGTACCGCTGATAGGCCTTGCGATCCTGTTCGGCGCGGATGTAGCGGGTCGCGACCAGCGCGATCAGACTGCCGGCGATGACCAGCAGCCCGGGGCCGACGTTCCGGGTGTCCGTGAGCCGAGCCAGCAGCGTCTCGCTCTGCGCGCCCGTCACCGGCGCCGCGGAACCCGGGGCGGCCGCGCTCGGCGCCACCGCGCCCTGCGCGGCGGCGGACGGCGCAGGGGAGGGGGGCGCGCTCCGGGCGGCACCACCGGCGTTCTGCGCCGACACGATCAGCTTGACGTTGAGCGCCGCAAGCGCCCTCGTCACCGGCTGGAAGAACGTCGTCCCGCCCGCCGTGCAGTCACCGTTGCCGCCCGAGGTCACACCGAGCGCGATCCCGTCGGAGAACAGCGGTCCGCCGCTGTCGCCGGGTTCGGCGCACACGGTGGTCTGAATCAGCCCGGTGACCGTCCCCTCCGGGTAGTTGACGGTCGCGTTCAGCGCGGTGACCGTCCCGTCGTGCAGGCCGCTGGTGCTGCCGCTGCGGAACACCCGCTGACCCACCGCCGCATCGGCGACCCCGGTGATCCGCACCCCGTTGCCGCCGCCGATCGCGACGACGTCGGCGCCGTCGCCGGCCTTGCCGGAGGCGTACTGCACGAGCGAGAAGTCATTGCCGGGGAAGGTGCTGCTCACCGTCCGGCCGAGCTGCTGGTTCCCCTGGTTGTCGGCGAACCAGGTCGATCCCGCGGGACCGCAGTGACCGGCGGTGAGGATGAAGTCGCTCTGCCCGTTGGTCACGTTGAACCCCGCCGAGCAGCGGCCGCCGGTCGACAGGATCGGCTGAGCGCCGTTCAGCCGCGTGGTGAACGTGCCCTTCGTGCGCTCCATCCGCACGAAGTTCCCTATCCTCGCGGCCACTTGGCTCATCCTGGACCAGTCGCCCGCGGACACCGTGCTGTCCGCGCTGACCAGGACCCGGTTGGTCCGGTAGTCCACCGCCCACGCGGTGCCCGCCACGCGCGGCGCCGAACGCAGCGTGGCCGTCGCCGACTTGAGCTCGTTCATGCTGTGCGGCACGACCTTCGCCTCGGCGCCCGCGCGCCGCACGTCCCGCGCCGCCGCCTCGTCGGTCACCGCCACGACCGGCCGCCCGTCGGCGCCGATCCAGTTTCCCGCCGTCCGCGCCGTGCCCAGCCGCGCCACCAGCGCGGCCCCGGTGTCCGTGGCGCCGGACACGCCGGACGCGGCGGCGAACGGTCTGCCGGCGGCCGTGGGTGTCTCGCTCGCCATGGCCTCCTGGGCGACCATCGCACCGCCCAGGAGGAGTCCGCCGACCGCCGCCAGTCGTGTCACCCGCCTGACGATCCGTCGTCGTGCGTGCCGCATGCAGGGCTCCCGAAGCCGAACCGAACCCGCGCCGCCCCGTGCGGCGGCGCGCAGCCCTCGGGTCGTCGAGGGCCCGCACCTCCATACGCGTCCCACGGCCCGGGCGTTCAGCGACACCGGCGATCTCCGCCGGTCGCGCTCGTCCGCCGCGGCTTCCTGCGGGGCCGTGCCCGGCTCCCGCGGGATTCCGGCGGCCTGTGCCTGTTCTTGCGGTGCCCTTTCGGCGGCGCTCGGCCGTCGCGCGCTCCCACCGGCCGGCGCCCGGCTCCTGCGGGCCCGTGCCCGGTCCTACGGGCCCGTGTGGGCCGCTGCTCGGCTCCTGCGGGATCCTGCCGGACCACGGTCGGTCCCTGTTGGCCCCTGTGGGCCCCTGCGGGTGCCTGGTCGGTCCTTGAGGGGTCCCGCCGGACCATGGTCGGCTCCTCCGGATCCTTCCGGGCCGTGGTTGGCTCTTGCGGGCCCGTGCTCGGCTCCTGCGGGACTCTGTCGGCCCCTGCTGGGCCCCTGGGGGATCCTTCAGGGCCGTGCCCGGCGCCTGTGGGACCGTGTGGGCCGCTGCTCGGCTCCTGCGGGACCCCGCCGGACCACGGTCGGTCCCTGTTGGCCCCTGTGGGCCCCTGCTTGTCTCCTGCCGGCCCGTGGTCGGTCCTTGAGGGACCCCGCCGGACCATGGTCGGCCCCTGCGGGGCCGTGCTCGGTTCGTGCGGGATCCCCTCCGTCATGCGGCGGTGGCCCTTCTTTGGGCTGGGTTCTCGTGGGGTCCCGCCCGCCGGGCCGGCTCAAGCGGGATCCCCCGGCGGGCCAGGGCTTGCCCTTGCGGGGCCGACGGCCGGGCTTCCCTTTGTGGGGCCGGCGGGCGGGGCTTGCCCTCTGTGTGGCCGGCAGGCGGGGCTTGCCCTTTGTGGGGCCGGCGGGCGGGGCTTGCCCCTGGGCGGGCGGGGCTTGCCCCTGTGGGATCCTCCGGCCCGGTGCTCAGCTCTTGCGGGCCACCCCGCCGAACATCGCGACCTCCTCCGGCTCGGCCCCATGGTCGTCCTCCGGGCGCCAGCGCGAGCAGGACACGACACCGGGCTCCAGCAGCTCCAGACCGTCGAAGAACCGGGCGACGTCCTCGGGCGTGCGCTGGGTCAGCTTCGGGGTGCCGTGCTCGTTCCAGAACTTCACCGCCTCGTCCACGTCCGGCATCGCCGGGTGGGTGACGGTGTGCGACAGCACCAGGTGGCTGCCGGCCGGCAACCGGTCCGTCAACCGCCGCACCAGGCCGTACGGGTCCTCGTCGTCGCCGATGAAGATGACCACGCCGAGCAGCATCAGCGCCACCGGCTCGCTGAAGTCCAGCGTCTTCGCCGCGTGCTCGAGGATCGCGTCGACATTGCGCAGGTCCTCGTCCAGGTAGTCGGTACGGCCCTCGGGCGTGCTCGTCAGCAGGGCGCGCGCGTGCGCCAGGACCAGCGGGTCGTTGTCGACGTACACGATCCGCGACTCCGGGGCGATCCGCTGGGCGACCTCGTGCGTGTTGTCCGCGGTCGGCAGCCCGGTGCCGATGTCCAGGAACTGCCGGATACCCACCTCCCCGACCAGATGCCGCACCGCACGGCCCAGGAACAGCCGGTCGGCGCGCGCGTACTCCCCGATGCCGGGGTGCAGTTGGCGTATCTGGTCGCCGGCCGCGCGGTCGACCTCGTAGTTGTCCTTGCCGCCGAGCCAGTAGTTCCAGATCCGGGCGGTGTGCGGCTGGCCGGTGTTGATGCGGGCACGCAGCGACACGGCCACGTCGTCGGTGGCTGCCGGGTTGTCGGTCACGTGGGTCAGCTCCTGGGTGCGGATGAGTTGCCGGACGAGGGATACACCGTTCAAGACGCAATCTAGACGCCCGAGTTGATCTCTGCTCGCCTCCCCGGTGTTCCGGTCGTTCCCGCGCCCCGCGGCGGCTCCTATCGTGAGCCCCATGACCCGCATCCCGCACACCGCTCCCGGCGACCCCGACCCGCTGCGCGCCCTCGGCCTGGAGCAGTTGCCCCGGCGTACGAGCATGAAGTGGCGCACCTACCCCGAGGACGTGCTGCCGTTGTGGGTGGCCGAGATGGACGTACCCCTGGCCGGACCCGTCGTCCGCGCCGTGACCGACGCGCTGGCCCTCGGCGACACGGGGTACCCCGCCGGCACCGCCTACGCCGAGGCGCTGGCCGCGTTCGCCGCCGAACGCTGGGACTGGGACGGCATCGCCGTCGAGCGCACCGCGATCGTTCCGGACGTGATGCTCGGTGTGGTCGAGATGATCAAACTGGTCACCGGGCCCGGCGATCCGGTGATCGTCAACCCTCCGGTGTATCCGCCGTTCTTCCAGTTCGTCACCCACATGGGCCGCAGGGTGGTGGAGGCCCCGCTCGGCTCTGACCTGCGCATCGACCCGGCCGTCCTGGAGGAGGCGTTCCGGGCGGCGACCGCCGGGACCGGCCGCGCCGCCTTCCTGCTGTGCAGCCCGCACAACCCCACCGGCACCGTGCACACGGCGGACGAACTGGCCGTGGTCGCAGCCCTCGCCGAGCGGTACGGGGTCCGGGTCGTCGCGGACGAGATCCACGCCCCGCTCGTCGCCCCCGGCGTCACCTTCGTGCCGTACCTGAGCGTGCCCGGCGCCGGACGCGGCCTGTCCCTGATGTCGGCCTCCAAGGGCTGGAACCTGGCCGGTCTCAAGGCGGCCCTCGCCCTCGCGGGGACCAAGGCCGCCACCGACCTCGGCCGGCTGCCCGAGGAGGTGAGTCACGGCCCCAGCCACGTCGGCGTCATCGCCCACACCGCCGCGCTGCGCGAGGCCACCGGCTGGCTGGACGCCCTGCTGGCCGGGCTGGAGGCCAACCGGCGCCTGCTCACGGGTCTGCTCGCCGAGCGTCTGCCCGCGATCCGCCTGCACCCCGCCGAGGCCACCTGCCTGGCCTGGCTCGACTGCCGCGCCCTCGGCCTCGGCGACGACCCCGCGCAGGTCTTCCTCGACCGCGGCCGGGTCGCCCTCAGCCCGGGCCCGGCCTTCGGCACCGGGGGCGCGGGGCACGTACGGCTGAACCTGGCGACCTCCCCCGAGATCCTCACCGAGGGAGTACGGCGCATGGCCGCCGCCCTGCTCTGACCGAGCGGGTCTCCCGAGCGTGTGACCGAGCCGGTCCGCCGGGCGGGGCGGCCTCCTAGACTGCCGTGCATGGACGACTCGCGGCTGGACCGGCTCGGCTCCGGCAAGTACCTGCTCGTGACCAGCCACCGCAGGAACGGCACCACGGTCGCCACCCCGGTGTGGGTGGTCCGGGACGGTGACACCCTCGGTGTCTGGACGGCCGCCGACAGCTTCAAGGTCAAACGGATCCGCCGCCGCGCGGACGTCCTCGTCGGCCCGTGCGACCTGCGCGGAAACCCCACCGGCGACCAGGTGCCGGCCACCGCGGAGATCACCGATGCCGCGACCACCGCCCGCTACCGGGACCTCATCGCCCGCAAGTACGGCATCGTCGGCCGCCTCACCCTGTTCGGCAGCCGGCTGCGGCGCGGCCTGGACGGAACGGTCGGCATCAGGGTGACACTCGCGGAGTGAGGGCCGACCGGAACGGCTCCTGCCACCCGGTCCGGCCACGTACACCGAGCCGTCGTGGTCCGGCCCGCCGACCGACGAACGCGGGCGGCGTACTGCTCACCCTGCGCCCGCTGCGCAGCCTCAGGTCCAGGCGCCCCGGTACGGCTCGTCCAGCAGCTGGAAGACCGGCTCGCCCCGCACCGGATCCTGGGCGGTGGACAGCCGGACCCGGTCGCCGCTGTGGATGCCGACCGGCGGGCCCATGACCCGGCCCCGTACGACGAACCCCTCGGCCATCTCGATCAGCGAGACATTGCGCGCCGCGGGCGTGTTGCGGTGCACCACGGTGGAGTGCCGGACCGTCCCGACACCCTCGCTGCGCTCCGTGCGCAGCTCGCTGCCCTGGCACACCGGACAGAGCAGCCGGTGGTACATCGCGGTGCCGCACCAGGTACAGCGCTGGAAGACGATGGCGTCCCTGGAGTCCGCGGAGACGGGGTCGAGAAGACCCGCCGCGGAGCCGGCCGCCGGATGCGAGACGTTTGCTGAGTAGTGGTACACGCTGGTCAACTCCCTGCGCTCGGCCGGAATCCCGCGTGTCCGGCGCGCACCGGGCACACGCGTGCCCGGCAGCTGCGCCACCGTGCACGCCGACAGGGTATGGCACTCAGTGTCACTCGTAAAGGCACTGCGTACCCCCATTTTGCGAAAGTGTGGCGTGTCAGGCGCGACCGAGCGCCGTCTCCAACTCCTGCACCACCCGCCACAGCGGGGCGTCCCGGCGGGAGACCAGCACCACCACGTCGTCCGGACCGCCCGCCGGCTCGCCGGCCGGCAGCGGACCGATCCGGACGGGTGCCGCGGCGGGCTCGGCGGCGTTCCCGAACGCCCGCTGCACATACCCCAGCGCGTGGTCCACGGCAGCGCCCGCGTCACCCAGACCGTCCGAACGCAGCCAGGAGCGCAGGGCGTTGTTGTGCGCGGCGACCACCGCGGCCGCGACGACGTCCGCCCGCAGCGTCCCGTCCGGGCGGCCCGCGAACCGCCCGCGCAGGTACTCGGCGAGCGCACGCTCGTAGCGCCACACCACCGACAGCTCGTAGGCCCGCAGGCCCGGCACCTGCTTGGTGAGGCGGTAGCGCTGCACGGAGAACGTCGGGTTCTCCGCGTACATCCCCAGCACCAGCCGGGCCGCGTCGCACACCCGTCGCACCGGTTCGTGCTCCTCGTCGCTGGCGGCGAGGAAGGCGGTCATGTCGGCCAGGCAGCGCTCGTGGTCGGGGAAGACCACGTCCTCCTTGGAAGGGAAGTAACGGAAGAACGAACGCCGGCCGACCCCGGCCAGGGCCACGATGTCGTCCACGGTGGTCTGCTCGTACCCGCGTTCCAGGAAGAGCTGGAAGGCCGCCGCGACGAGGGCGTCGCGCATCGGCGGCTTCGCGGCCGGCGCCGCGCTGCTGGAGCTCATGAAGGGGAACGTAGCACCCGGACCATTCTTGTGACACTCAGTGCAGTCCAAGCAGGCGTGGCGGGGAACTGAGTGCTGTAGGCACAGGTTGCCGAACATCGCATCCCGGAGTTGCGCATCCGCTCCTCCTGCGGCGCTGAGACCCGCACGGACGGCTCGCCCCGGCCCGTGCCCGACCCTGCGCCGGGGCCCTGAGGGCCTGGACATCGCGGAGTTGAGGCCGGCGGGACCCCGAGGGAAGTCGCAACGGACCGGAGTACGGGCCGGGGGCCGGCGCGTCCATGCTCCGACGTAACCTTTCTGCACCCATTGCCGTGCCCCCGCCGCCCCAAGGGGCCGCACCGCCCGAGGAGACCCCGTATGCCCGCCGCCCGCCCCCGCCTGCTCTACGTCACCGACCTGGCGTACGAGGCCCGCGGGCGTCGCTACTGCGACGAGGACATCCTCCTCACCTCCCGGCTGCGCGACCGTTTCGACCTCGCCCTGTGTCATCCCCTGGACGCCGCCGCGCTGATGGACGGCTTCGACGCCGTGGTCGTCCGCAACAGCGGGCCCGTCCTCGGCTACCAGCGCGCGTACGACGCCTTCCGCGCGCGAGGGCTCGCCACCGGCGCCCGCGTCTACAACCCGCTCACCGGCAAGGCGGACGTGGCCGGCAAGCAGTACCTGATCGACCTGAGCGCCGCGGGCTTCCCGGTCATACCGACGGTCGGCCGCGCCGAGGAACTGCACCTGCTGCCGCCGGTCGAGCGGTACGTCGTCAAGCCCAGGCTCGGCGCCGACTCCCTCGGCCTCAGGATCGTGCCCGCCGGCCAGGTCGCCGCCCTCGCCACCGGCCAGGTCCTGATCCAGCCCTGCGTCGACTTCGTCCACGAGGTGTCCTTCTATTTCGTCGACGACGACTTCCAGTACGCCCTCCACGCCCCCGACCCGCAGCGCCGCTGGGAGCTCAAGCCCTATGCGGCCACCGCCGCCGACCTGGAGTTCGCCCGGCGTTTCATCGACTGGAACGACCTCGGCCACGGCATCCAGCGCGTCGACGCCTGCCGCACCCGCGACGGCGGCCTCCTGCTGGTCGAACTCGAGGACCTGAACCCCTATCTGTCCCTGGAGGCCCTGCCGGAGGAGGCCAGGGACGCCTTCGTCGCCGCGTTCACGGCGTCCCTGGGCCGGTTCGTGCAGGGAGTGCGGGAGGTGCTCAGCCCAGCCTGACGGCGACCCGCTGGGTGACCCCGGCCGTACCCGTCAGATCGCCGAAGGCCAGCGTCAGGGTGGCGCCGGTGGCCGCCGAGGCGAGCGTGCCCGGCGCGGACGTCACCGCGGCGACGGCCCGCCGCCAGGTCAGGGTGAGGCTCGTGCGCATGCGCATCGGATCGCTCACCGCGATCACGGCGGTGCCGTCGTCGTTCTCGCTGATCATCACGGAGCACGGATCGCTCGCGGTGAGCCTCCCGACCGTTCCGCCGAGCCAGAAGTTCACCCCGGTGAACCCGAGCGAGGCGACAGTCACCCCCTGCCCGCTGTTCGTATTGCCGAGCACGGTCAGCCAGTGGGGGTCCGCGGCCCGCGCCCGCGTACGGGCCGCGGTGGCGCCCGGCAGCAGAAGATAGGCGTACGACGCGTTCACCGGGTCGGTGCCGTGGTCGACGTACATCGTCAGGTACCTGCGGTTCAGGACGGTGGTCGAGCCGCCCTTGTTGATCGCGCTCCAGCTGCCGTCCCGGGCGTCGCGCAGGGCCCGTACGGCCGCCCCGCCGGGGAAGACATAGCCGCCGTGCCCGCCGATGTGCGCCCACCTCGCCCCGGTGAGCGTCGCCGACCAGGGGTAGCAGGCCGGCTGGACCGTGCCGTCGACGGTGAAGGGGGCGCCGCCGGTGGGGCCGAGGTTGCGGTTCTCGACCGTGGTCTCCACGGCCGTGCCGTCGGTGCAGCTGATGCCCGCGCCGAGACAGACGACCGTGTCGTCCAGGAAGAACCACGACTTCTTCGCCTCGAGCGTCGACTGCAGGCCCTTGAGGTACTGCCCGACGGCCGCCCGCCGTCCGTCCGTCGCGCCGCCCACCCAGTTCACGTCCGGCTTGGGCGCGCCCCAGTCCCCGCCGGCCTCGTCCGCCAGTGCCTTGCGCGAGACGGTCGTACCGGGCAGCCGGTAGGGGTCGACGGTGGGCCAGAAGGCGTCGCTGTACTGGCCGCCTCCGAAGGTGTCGCCCCACCAGTAGAGCATGCCGGAACCGGTGTGCCAGCCGCGCAGGTTCTCGCCGTTGCCGGTCTCGTAGTACGTGATCCGCCGGTCGGCCATGCTCAGCGCGGCCGCCCAGCCCGGGCCGCGGTGCGTGGCGCGGGCCATGGACGGGAAGAGCCGGTGCCCGGCCGGCTCCGCCGCCGCCGTCACCGTCGCGTCGTCGTGAACCCCCTTGAGCCGGGCCAGATGTGGCAGGCTCAGCACCGGGTCGGCGAGCGGCGGGCTGTAGTGGTCGCGCTGCATCCAGCCCTTCACCAGAGCACGCCAGCGGGCGTTCTCGGCCGCGCCCGCTCCCTGCCCGAGCAGCACGATCGAGCCGAGGATCGGATGGCCGCGCAGATGGTCGTCCTGCTGGATCCCCTCGGGGTCCGCCGCCGAGAGCCCGCGGCTGATCGCCCGGCCCGAAACGGCGTCCATCACCAGGCCGTTGTGGAGGAACGGCGCCCAGGCGTGCTCCACCGCGTCGAACACGATCTGCCGGTTCGGATCCGTCACCTCCCAGCTCGAACCCGCCAGCAGCGCGAACAGCAGCCCGAGACCGCCGAGCATGACCGAGCCGTAGGAGCCGGTGTACGGCACGGAGGTGTGCTGGATGAACGAGCCGTCGGCGTACAGGCCGTCGCCGGAGGCGACGTACGGGAACACGGGGGAGAGGGCGTCGCGGGGGGGGGCGCCCCGCGGCCCCCCCCCCCCCCCCCCCCCCCCCCCCCCCCCCCCCCCCCCCCCCCCCCCGGCCCCCCCCCCCCCCCCCCCCCCCCCCCCCCCCCCGGGGGGGGGGGGGCCCCCGGGCCCCCCCCCCCCCC